>JAHEKM010000006.1:47871-48952 GCA_024638325.1 Gemmatimonadota bacterium
CAGAGCCGCTGCGTCGCGATCAACCCGTCCGACACGGCTCCTGCGCTGATCGCGTTGGACGCCCGCATGATCGTACAGAGCCCCGGCCGTCGCACGTACGAGGCCGAGGACTTCTTCATCGGGCCGACGACCGACATCGAGCGTATGACGGTGATGGAGCCTGGGGACCTGCTCACGCAGATCCACGTCCCCGCGACGTGGGCCAACGCGAACTTCTACTACGAGAAGGTTCGTGACCGCGGTTCGTGGGACTTCCAGCTCGTGAGCGTGGCAGCTGCGTTCCGCATGTCGGGCAATACCATCGAGGATGCACGCATCGCGGTGAACGGCGTCGCGCCGTATCCGGTTCGCCTCCAGAACGTGGAGCGGCTGGTACGGGGCACGACGGGCGACGAGGCGACCCAGGTCGCCGCCGGCAACCTCGCGGTTGCCAGGAATCGTCCGCTGGCGCGCAACGACTACAAGATCCCGATGATGCGCAACCTGGTCCGTAGGGCCGTTAGGAGCGTTTCGGCTTGATCGAGCTATTCAGAAGGACCCAGAACCCGTGGGGCCAGGACGTCCTGATCGGGGTGTCCTGGGACCTCATGTGGCTCGCCATCGTGCTGGCCGCGCTGTTCCTGGTGGGCCATGCGCTCTGGTACCGCGTGAGGGGCTTCAGTGGACACGCCGGCGAGGCCGCCGCAGCGGCCCCGCCGGGCGTCCCGGAGAAGATCCAGCGCCACTCGTTGGCGGCGCGCCTCTTTCACTGGACCATGGCGGCGTCGGTTCTGACGCTGCTCTTCTCGGCGTTCGTGCCGATCATGGACCTCGAGTTCGCGGGTTGGCTGACGATCCACTGGATCGCAGGTGTGGTCTTCATCGCGACGATCATCTACCACATCGTCCACGCCATCGGTTGGATGGACTTCTGGTCGATGATGAGCTTCGGGCCGAACTTCTTCAAGGAAGGCTTCGCGACGCTGAAGCATGTGCTGTCGCCCAGCGCGCCCGAGCCCCCGAAGGCCGGGAAGTATCCGTTCGACCACCGCCTGTACCATCACACGATCGTGGTGGTCTCGCTGGCGGCCATCGTCACGGG
>JAHEKM010000184.1 GCA_024638325.1 Gemmatimonadota bacterium
GCAGGCGGTCGAGCTCGGTGTTCTGGGTCCCGGACCAGGCGTAGGGCTGATCGATGCGCTCGGAGTGGAAGAGGTCCGTGTCGTCGAGCCTGAACTCGGCGACCCAACCCATGGCGACGCCGTCGAAGTCGCGCCGCGCCGGGTCGTTGATCTGCGAGAGCAGCGTGACCCACTCCACGACCTGCGGCCGCGCGTCGATGCCGATCTGGGCGAGCTGCGACTGCATGATCTCGGCGATGTCCTGTCGGCGCTGGTTGCCGTCGTTGTACTTGATGCTGAAGGAAAGCGGCAGGCCGTCCGCGTTCTCGCGCACGCCGTCCCCGTCCCGGTCCACCCAGCCCGCCTCGTCCAGGAGCGCCTTCGCGCCATCCGGATCGTAGTGGAGGGCGACGGCCTCGTTGACGTCGGCGTCGAACGCCCAGTGGAAGGGGGGCACGCTCCCGTTGGCGACCTGACCGTAGCCCAAGAGCAGCGCCTCGACGATTTGCTGACGATTCGTCCCCATGGTGATCGCGCGTCGGACGCGGGCGTCGGAGAGCTGCGGCCGGCGGGCGTTCCACGCGACGAAGACGTAGTCGCGGAACGTGTAGCTCAGGAGCCGTGTGCTTGGGTTGTCGACGACGGCCTGCGCCTGATCGAAGGCCGGCCGGATGAAGACGTCGATGTTCTCGGTGAGCAGCTCGGCGAGCAGCGTCGTCTCCTCGGGAATCGTCCGGTAGATGTAGCGGTCGAGGAAC
Organism: Gemmatimonadota bacterium; assembly: GCA_024638325.1. Classification (GTDB taxonomy): domain Bacteria; phylum Gemmatimonadota; class Gemmatimonadetes; order Longimicrobiales; family Gaopeijiaceae; genus UBA2982. The sequence goes on from JAHEKM010000184.1 coordinate 738, forward strand.
GGGCGACCGCCGAGCCCCTCGGGGAACGTCGGGTTCGCCTCGAAGACCCACCGGTCCTGAGAGCGGTGCTCGACGAAGACGAACGGGCCGTTGCCCACCGGGCACTGCGTCCCGAACGGGTGGAGGCGGAGCTCCTCCCGCGGCACGTCAGCCAGAAGGTGCTCCGGCAGGATGCCGACGCTCCAAAACGGGTCGAGCGGATCCGAGTGCGGCTGCATGTGGATGCGCACCGTGAAGTCGTCGACGACCTCGACGCCCTCCGGTCCCGGCACATAGTGGTTCCAGAACGTCGCGTTCGGGAACGCCGTGAGCGGATCAGTGACGACCTCGTACGTGAAGCGCACGTCGTCGGCGTCGGTGAGCTCCCCGTCGTGCCAGTACACGTCGTCCCGCAGGCGGAACGTGACCGACGTACCGTCGTCGGCGACCTCGAAGCTCTCAGCGAGGTACGGCATCACGTCCAGGTGCTCGTCGTAGAGGACGAGCGGCATCAGGTTCACGAACTGCTGGTGCTGGGTCGCGTAGTAGTCCGTCGAGACGGCCGCGTTCATGCCATCCGAGAGCTCGCCGATGCCTCCCACCACCGCGGTCCCGCCGTAGCGCGGATCGTCCGGTGCCGGATGCTCGGCGCGCGCCTGCGAGACGAACGACTGCACCGCCGGCATCACCTGCTGACAGAACGGGTCGCTCGAGATCGCCGTCGAGGCGCCGTCGCCACCGCATGCCACAGCCAGCGCCGCCGATCCCAGTACCAGTGCCTTCCTCATATGCCTTCCTGTCGTGTTCGCCACGTCCATGTGTCCAGACCGTACCGCTCGCGCGCGAGGCGGTCCGCCGCCTCGAGCTCGTCGGCCCGATACCCTCCCTCCGTCCAATCGCCTCCGAAGCGTTCGCGGAGCGCCGTCTCTGTCTCCTGGGCGACTGCGGCCCGGGTGACGCCCCCCAACAGCTCGGAAAGCGTAACCGGTTCCGAGTCGATCGGGCCCATTCGGCCTTGACGCCCGCTCAGCAGAATCGAGCCGTGTTGGAGCAGCGCCCCTTCCAGTCGGGCCTGCGCGCTGCCCACCAGCTTCCGTCCCGCCGCCACGATCTCGCCGCGCGCCGGTAGCTGGAAGCAGGCACCGGCGTCGAGGGGCGCCCTAGGGGCGGCCGGCACGTCGCCGTCGCCAGCCACCGCGACGTCGGCACCCAGCGCCCGGAGGGCCTCGGCCAGCGTCCGGTTGATCTCCACGTACGCCTCGCGCAGCCCACCGAACGCGTCGAGCGGGGCGACGACCGCGTAGGTGAGCTCGTCGTCGTGCAGCACCGCGCGACCGCCTGTCGGCCGGCGAACGTAGGCCAGGTCCGGCAGGGGCGGGGCGGCGGGCTCGTTCTTGCCGAACGAGACCGTAGGCCGGCTCCAGCCATAGAGCCGCACGACGCCTTCGCCCTCGGTCAGCCGCTCGGCCAGCGCGTGATCGAGCGCCATGTTGCGGGCGCCGTCCGTCGGCTCGTCGCGGATCAGGCGCCAGTGGAGCTCGGGGGTGCGAGGGCGGCGAGGGCGGCGAGGGCGGGCGAGGGCGGGCGCAGTCGTCATCGAATCAGAACGAGTACGTGTCGCCGCACTTCATGATCTCGACCTCGGCCCGACTCCCGACCGCGGCCTTGAACGCCTCGGCGTCCTGCTCCAACGGCGGCCACGTGTCGTAGTGGATCGGGATCACGGCCTTCGGCTCGATGAAGTCGATCGCGCGCACCGCGTCGGAGGGTCCCATCGTGAAGCGGTCGCCGATCGGGAGCATCGCGACGTCGACCTGACCCTTGAGGAGCTGCATGTCGACGATGAGCGCGGTGTCCCCCGCGTGGTGGAAGCGCTCGCCCGTGTCGAAGTGGATCAGCAGTCCCGCCGGCATCGTCGTGGCGGCTTCGGCGCCTGGGAGGTTCACCGCACCGCCGTGGAGCGCCGGGGTCATCTTCACGTATCCAAACGGATAGGTGACGCCGCCGCCGATGTGCTGAGGGCTCACCGTCAGGCCCTTGCTCTCCAGGAACGTCGCGATCTCGTACGTGGCCACGACCGTCGCACCCGTGCGCTCCGCGAGCGGGATCGCGTCGGCGATGTGGTCGAAGTGCCCGTGCGTGATCAGGATGAAGTCCGCCTCCACGTCCTCGACGGCCACGTCGCACACCGGGTTCTCGTCGAAGAACGGATCGATGACGATGTGCGTCCCTTCCTCGGTCTCCAGCGAGCACGTCGAGTGGCCGTAGTAGGTCAGCTTGGGCATCCGTCTTCTCCCCGGTCCCGTCGATTCATGCGGTGGTCGGCCCGCTACATTCCCGTGAGTGGCGAGCGGCTGCAACCCCGAACGCTTTCGCGCCACCGCCGAGCGTGTGGCCCCGACCGTGGCGAACGTCATAGGAGGGTGAGCCGGTTGCCGGCCGGCTCGGTGCTACCTATGACTTCGCGGCTACCTGGGTTCGCCGGGTGCGCCTCGACACCTCAGGGGACCACATGAGACGCTTCCTCCGTCACGCGATCCTCCTCCTGGCCGCGCTCCAGCTCGCCGGGTGCAGGCAGTGGCGCGGACAGCTCGAGGGTCCGCGCGACGTGCTCTCGAACCCCGAGGTGCGACACGTCCGCATCACGCGAACGAACAGCGACGTCATCGAGATGCGCATCGCAGGCATACAGGGAGACTCGGTCTACGGGACCGTCGGTGGCAGCGGTCCGCTCGCCTGCGCGGAGGCAGGACCCATGTGCAACGTGCGCATCCCCATGTCCCAGGTCGGCTTCGTGGAGACCAGGGAGTTCAGCCTGATCCGCACGGCCGCGCTCTTCGCCGTCCCCATCGGCGCGTTCATCATCGTCACGGTGGGCAACGAGCCTTGCCGGCCGCTGGCGGGGGCGGGGTGCTGAG
>JAHEKM010000080.1 GCA_024638325.1 Gemmatimonadota bacterium
TCGAGGTCGACCAGGCGCGCATCGACGAGTTCGCCGAGGCGACCGGCGACCACCAGTGGATCCACGTGGACGTCGAGCGTGCCGCGCGAGAGTCGCCGTTCGGCGCCACTGTCGCGCACGGCTTTCTCACGCTTTCGATGCTGCCCATGCTCACGCGGCTAGGGGGCAAGCCGCCCAGCTACGCCGGCGTGAAGCTGACCGTCAACTACGGACTGAACCGCGTCCGCTTTCCCTCACCGGTCTTGGCCGGGTCGCGGGTTCGCGCTCGCAGCACACTCAAGGAGGTCACCGAGGTGAAGGGCGCCATCCAACTCGTTCGCGTCGTCACCGTCGACATCGACGGCAGCGACAAGCCGGCGTGCGTGGCCGAAAGCGTGAGTCGGCTGTATTTCGCCTAGGGTGCGCCGAAGTGTGGCCCCTTCTCACTCCCAGTTGTCGTACCAGGAGATCGACGAGATCGATGTCGTCTGCCCGCGCCCGAGGTGCGGTAGCTCGAGTACCGTGCCAGAGCCGAGGTCGAGGAGCCGGGGATCGCCGTCGGGCGAGACGCCCAGAATGTAGTTGCCGTCCGGTGACCAATCGAAGCCCTCTCCGAACTGGACCGGCGTCAGCGTTTCGAGATCCGAGCCGTCGGGCCGCACGCGCTTGAGCTCGTAGTCGGGGGTGACGAAGGCGATCCAAGCGTCGTCGGGTGACCAGCGGGAGCCGAGCGCGGGCTCCCCGATCGGGGTGACCGCTCCGCTGCGGATATCGAGGACCTCGAGCGTGCCGATGTCAGAGATCTCGCTTCGGTCCGCCGAGTACGACAGGCGATTCCCGCCATGGGAGATGGCCGGGTAGCGATCGCCGACGTTCACCAAGCCCAGCGGGGCGCCAGCGGTCACGGGCTCGGCCGTGTTGCCGCTGAGCCGCGTGCGCCAGATCTCGGTGCGCAGCCCACGTATCGCTTCGTAGTACACCCAAGTACCGTCGTCCGAGTAGCGCGGCCATCGCTCGTACCTGAGCGTGGGGTCGAGAGTGGCGGGGGTGATTCGATCGTACGGACCCGTCACGTTGTCACCAGCGACGACGAACTCGAACGAGAAGGCCATACCGCGGCCCTGCGGTGCGGCGTCGACCCAAAGAACGGCGCCCGGGACGTCCCGAAGCACGCCCTGCGTGCCGTCCACACGCGACACCTTCAGGCCGGTGCGCGCGAAGCCCCCCACGACCACATGGCCGTCCGGCACCACCGTGATGTCGACGCTGGCGGATTGGCCGTCGAGCATTGCGGTGGCCGTCCCGGTGCCAACACCGTCACCGAAGACCGTTCCGGCAGATACGGCGAGGGATCCGGCCACCGAGTACTGCAGCGGACGGGTCACCTCGTTGCCGCCGCGATCGTACACATATCGACGGGGGCTGAAGGCCGTGCCGTCGGTGATGACCGTGTCCTTGGGCGACAGCTGAATCGAGACGGCTTTGCCGGGCAGCGCGTTATAGGTCGTCTGGACAGAGGCGCCCGACGGAGCGTGGGTGACGCGCAGCGTGGCGAGCCCTGAGCGGTCCCCCAGCGTCACGTAGGCCGTCGCACGACCTTCGCCGTCGGTCTGGACCTGCGCGGACTCCCGGAAGAGGCCGGACGGGCTATCGGCGAGGAGCAGGCCCGGATCGCCCGCGATCGGCTCGGGCTCGAACTCGAGTGGGATGCCGACGAGTGCCGCCCCGACCGAGTCGAGGGCTTCGACGACGACCGGCTGCGCGAGTGGTGCCCCGATGGTGTCGGTCCCGGTCGAGCCGGTGAGGAAGGCGAGCGCGGGCACGGGCCCGGGTGCGACGGGATCGTCCGCCAGACAACCGCTCAGGCCCACGCCAGCGACGACCCACAATGGCACGACTCGATGCATCACTCTGGTCCCCTCAAGCCTGAAAGCGCGTGATTGGCCTACTCCCCTTTTCTCTACCCAAAACCGCGGAGGGCGGCAAGCGTCCGGGGGGTGCCGAATAGCTGAAAGCAGCAATTCAGCCCTTCTTGCCGTCCTTCAGGGCCCCACCCAGCAGCATCGTCACGATCGAAATGACCAGGCTTCCGAGAACGGCGGTCCAGAACCCGGCCACCGCGAAGTCGTCCAGGAGGGACGCGGTGAGCATCAGCAGGCCGGCGTTGATCACGAGAGCGAAGAGGCCGAGGGACAGGATCAGAAGCGGAAGTGAGAAGAGGATCAGCAACGGCTTCAGCAGTGCATTCAGGATTCCGAAGACGAGAGCGACGAGCAGCACATCCATGAAGTCGCCGCTCATCTGGATTCCGTCGATGAGCCACGCGGCCGCCGCGAGCGCGAGCGCGTTCACGAAGAGCCGGATGACGAAGTTTCTCATGCTCGTCCCCCTACATCTTGGGCAGCGTGACGCCCACCTGGTTCATGTACTTGCCCTTCCGGTCCGCATAGGCCGTCTCCGGCTCCTCGTTCCCCTCGAAGAAGAGGAGCTGGGCGATGCCCTCGCCACCGTAGACCTTGGCCGGCAGGGGAGTGGTGTTGGAGATCTCGAGGGTGAGGTAGCCCTCCCACGTCGGCTCCAGGGGCGTCACGTTCACCACGAGGCCGCAACGTGCGTAGGTCGATTTTCCCACACAGATCGCGAGTACGTTGCGAGGAATCCGGAAATATTCCTCGGTCCTCGCGAGCGCGAACGAGTTGGGCGGGATGATGCAGCAGTCGGTCTCGAAGTTGACGAAAGACTGCTCGTCGAACGCCTTGGGGTCGACGATGGCGTTGTTCACGTTGGTGAAGACCTTGAACTCGCGCGACACGCGGATGTCGTATCCGTAGGAGGAGACGCCGTACGAGATGTTTCCATCGCGGACCTGACCGGTCTCGAAGGGCTCGATCATGCCGTGCTTCTCACACATCCTGCGGATCCACTTGTCGCTCATGATCGGCATGGTACCGGTCTTCTCCCTGGTGTGTTCTGGGTGGTGTCGAGAGGACGCATGTGGTCGATGTCCTGGGCGAATCGGCGCCGAAGTTAGACGCCCCGAACAAGGTCGTGCAAACCGCCGGAAATCCCAAAGAAATCGGGGCCTCCTCCGGTTGACACTCCCTCGGCGCGCCGGGTACCTTTTTGCCGCCGGTCGGGCCTCGTGAACATTTTCACAAAGTAGGCGACCCCACATGTCGGGAGCATATCTCCCACTCCTCATCCTCTTCGGCGTGTCGATGCTGAACGCCCTTGGGATGGTGGTCACCTCCCACATTCTGAACCCCCGGCGCGACACGCCTCAGAAGCTCATGCCGTACGAGTCGGGCATGATCCCGCTCGGGAGCACGAAGCAGCGCTTCAGCGTGAAGTTCTACATGGTCGCGATCAGCTTCATCGTCTTCGATCTGGAGACGATCTTCCTGATTCCCTGGGCCGTCCAGATGCGTGAGTTGGGGTGGGGCCCGTTCGTGGCCGTCGGCCTCTTCGTCACGGTGCTCGCCGTGGGCCTCCTGTACGAGTGGAAGAAGGGAGGCCTGGAATGGGTCTAGGCGACCTGCTTCCCGGCGGAGGCACGCAGAAGAGCGAGGGCGGCCTCGGCATGTTCGGGGCCGGAAGTCCGACGTTCCTGACCACGAAGATCGACGAGGTCATCAACTGGGGCCGCCGGAACTCCCTGTGGCCGATGCCGTTCGGCACCGCCTGCTGCGCCATCGAAATGATGGCGGCGGCGGCGTCCAACTTCGACCTGGCGCGCTTCGGCATGGAGCGAATGTCGTTCAGCCCCCGTCAGGCCGACGTGCTGATCTGCGCGGGCCGCGTCCCCTACAAGCTCGCGCCGGTGCTCCGCCGCATATGGGACCAGATGCCGCAGCCGAAGTGGTGCGTCTCCATGGGCGCGTGCGCCTCGTCGGGCGGCGTCTTCGACGTCTACTCGATGGTGCAGGGGATCGACACGATCGTCCCGGTCGACGTCTACGTGCCCGGTTGTCCGCCGCGCCCCGAGGGGCTGATCTACGGCCTGATGATGATTCAGGAGAAGATCCGTCAGGAGTCGCTGGGCAGGCACTTCGAGCACCGCGCCGAGGATCCCGCACTGGTCGCGGCCCCCAGGGCAGACGAAGAGGAGATCGTCGGGCTCACGGGTCCGTTCGGGAACTCGACGCACCAGGAAAAGCTCGCGGACGGACGGATCGTGCGTTCGCCCGACCCCAACGACGACGTACCCGTTTGATGGCATGACGGAGCATCCATTGGGTGGGCTCGATGCCGTGGAGCGCGGTCCGCTCCCTTCCGACGCTTCGGCGACCTCGGACTCCGGCTCGGCGGCCGGCGAGAGCGATCATCCCTCGGTCGCGGCGCTGAGAGCGAAGTTCGGCGACGCGATCCAGGGAGACACCGTCCACGCGGGCGATCAGACCGTTGTCTGGATCGATCCGGCCCGGAGCCTCGAGATCCTGACCTGGCTCAAGGACGATCCGGGCCAGAAGTACGACATGATGTCCGACGTCACGGGCGTCGATTACGGCGGAGGTCGGCCGGTCGAGGTCGTCTATCAGATGTTCTCGACCACGCACAAGCGCGCGCTCCGCATTCGCTGCAAGCTTCCGCTCGATGCGCTGGAGATCGATTCGGTGGTGGGCCTGTGGGTCGGCGCCAACTGGCTCGAGCGCGAGGTCTACGATCTGTTCGGCGTGACGTTCAAGGGCCATCCGGACCTCCGGCGAATCTTGATGCCGCAGGACTACGCGGAGGGCCACCCGCTCCGGAAGGACTTCCCACTCCGGGGCCGCTTCAGCCGCGCCGAGCAGACGCGCCGGGCGCTCGCGCAGGACGTCGAGCGCTTCTACGGCCCCGAAGAGCTCGTGGAGGGCGGTGCGCCTCAGCAGGTCGCGGCCCGGTCCGAGCCCGCCGAAGGGGAGGGCTGATGGCCGAGCGCACGATCGAGCTGAACGTAAGCCGTAACCCGGAGATGGGCGTCGACGGTCTGCCGAAGGCGAGTCCGCTCGCGCCGATCGACATCGCGGAGCCGGACCTCGGCACCGAGGAGATGCTGATCAACATCGGGCCGCAGCACCCCGCCACACACGGCGTGCTCCGGCTGATCTGCGAGCTGGACGGCGAGACGGTCGTCGACGTGACGCCCGACATCGGCTTCCTGCACTCCTCGTTCGAGAAGCTCGGCGAGTACCGGACGTGGAACCAGATCGTCACGCTCACGGACCGGATGGATTACCTCGCACCGCTCATCTACAACTGCGCGTATGTGATGTCGGTGGAGAAACTGATGGGTATCGAAGTCACGGAGCGCTGCAAGGTCGTGCGCGTGATCATCATGGAGATGGACCGGATCTTCGGTCACCTCCTGTGGCTCGGCACGACGGCCATCGACGTGGGTGCGTTCACGCCGTTCCTCTACGCGTTCCAGCAGCGCGAGAAGATCTACAAGCTGCACGAGTCGCTCACAGGGGCGCGGATCACGACGTCGGCCACGCGCGTCGGCGGCATGATGGCCGACCTGCCGGAGGGCTGGATCGATCAGCTGAACGACTTCCTGGACCACTTCCCGAACACGCTGGGCGAGATCGACCGGCTGCTCACGGGGAACCAGATCCACATCGGGCGCACCCAGGGGGTGGGTGTGATCGGGGCCGACGAGGCGATCAACTACGGCCTCACGGGCGCGAACCTGCGCGCCGCCGGCGTCGACTACGACGTCCGCAAGGACCAGCCCTATTACGACTACGAGACGTACGACTTCGAGGTGCCGATCGGCGAGCACGGCGACTGCTACGACCGCTACCTCTGCCGCATGGAGGAGATGCGCCAGAGCGTACGGATCCTCCGGCAGGCGATCGACCGCCTCCCGGGCGGTCCCATCAACGTCCAGGACCCGAACATCAGCCTGCCCTCCAAGACCGACTGCATGTCGGACATGGAGAGCATGATCCACCACTTCAAGCTGATCACAGACGGAATTCCGGCCCCCGAGGGAGACTGCTACATGGCCATCGAGGGCTCCAAAGGCGAGCTCGGCATGTACGTGGTGGCCGAGGAGGGCGGCACGAAGCCGGTGCGCTGGCGCATCCGTCCGCCGTCTTTCGTGAACCTTTCGGCGATCCCGAAGCTGGCCCGGGGCCACCTGGTCTCGGACCTGATCATGATCAACGCGAGCCTCGACATCGTGCTCGGGGAAATCGACCGGTGAGCGACGCTCCGTTCAAGAACCCCGGCTGGGCCGGCAACACGGGGGAGTTCGACCTCACCGAGGAGCAGGTGAGGGGCGACGACTTCGTCGGCGACCGCCCGAAGCACGGAGGGCATGCGTCCGGAGCCGGCACGCTCCCGTACATGCTCGCCGAGAAGAACCCCGAGGCGAAGCTCTTCGAGGGCGAGTATCAGGAGCGCTTCGAGAAGATCCTCACCCGGTACCCGACGAAGCGCGCGGCGCTGCTGCCAACGCTCTCCCTGGCGCAGGAGCTCCGCGGGTACGTGAGTCCCGAGTCGATGGACCGCGTGGCCGAGCTGCTCGACCTCTCGCCGGCCTACGTCCGCGGCGTCTCGACGTTCTACACGATGTACAACAAGCGCCCGGTCGGCCGGTACCTGGTCCAGGTCTGCACGAACATCTCGTGCAATCTGTGCGGCGCCGACGAGGTGCTCGAGGCGTTCTTGAGCTACACGGACACGGAGCTCGGCGAGACGTCCGAGGACGGCAACTTCACGACGATCGAGGCCGAGTGCTTGGCCGCGTGCGGCTTCCCGACCTGTGTACAGATCAACTCGCGCTACTTCGAGAATGTGACGCCCGCCGAAGTACCCAAGATCATCGAGCATCTGAAGACCAAGGGAGGCGACTAGTGGCCTACCCCTATGTCTCGGACAAGGAAGTCAGCGTCGTCAGTAAGGGCTTCGGCGACCCACTCCAGCGCCGAATCGACACCTACGTCGAGCGCGGGGGCTACGGAGCGCTCAAGAAGGCGCTCGGCATGGGCCCGGACGACGTCACCGAGATCGTGAAGGACTCCGGGCTCCGTGGACGGGGCGGGGCGGGATTCCCGACGGGTGTGAAGTGGTCCTTCATGCCGAAGGACAACGCCAAGCCGCACTACTTGCTCTGCAACGCGGACGAGTCGGAGCCGGGCACCTTCAAGGACCGCGAGCTGATGCGCTGGAACCCGCATCAGGTCATCGAGGGGTGCCTCATCGGCGCGTACGCGATCCGGGCGAAGCACGTCTATATCTATTGTCGCGGCGAGTTCTTCGAGGCGAACCAGATCCTCGCCCGAGCGGTCGAGGACGCGTACGCCAAGGGCTACTGCGGCAAGGACATCCTGGGGTCGGGCCATGACATCGACGTCACGGTCCACCAGGGAGCGGGCGCCTACATCTGCGGTGAAGAGACCGGGCTCATGAACTCGCTCGAGGGCCAGCGCGGCCAGCCTCGGGTGAAGCCGCCGTTCCCGGCCGCGGTGGGCGCGTTCGGTATGCCGTCGACGATCAACAACGTCGAAACGCTTTGTGCCGTCCCGCACATCGTGGAGCACGGGGGCGCCTGGTACCGGCAGTGGGGCACCGAGAAGAGCCCGGGCACGAAGCTCTTCTGTGTGAGCGGTCACGTGAACCGGCCCGGGAACTACGAGCTGCCGCTCGGCTTCCCGCTCTCCGAGCTCATCGAGGACGTCTGCGGCGGTATCCGCGACGGCAACGCGCTCAAGGCCGTGATCCCGGGTGGCTCGTCCGTGCCGATCATCAACGCCGAAGAGGTCGCGCGCTGCTCGCTCGACTACGAGGGCTGCGTCGAAGTGGGCACCATGCTCGGCTGCGCTTCCGTCATCGTCATGGACGACACGACGAACATCGTGAAGCAGGTCCGGCGCATGGCCGATTTCTACGCGCACGAGTCGTGTGGCCAGTGCACGCCGTGTCGTGAAGGCTCGGCGTGGACGGCGCAGATCCTCCGCCGCATCGAGAACGGCAGCGGCACCGAAGCGGACCTCGACACGCTCATGGAGATGACCCAGCAAATGGTCGGCACCACGATCTGCGTGCTGTCGGACTCGGTCGCCGCACCCGTTCAGTCGTCGATCAACAAGTTCCGGGACGAGTACATGGCTCTGATCCACGCGGAATCGTCCGCCGAGCCTGCGGGAGTGGCCTGATGGCCGACGATCTCGTCACCCTGACGATCGACGGTCACGAGGTCTCCGTGCCCAAGGGGACGACGCTCCTCGAGGCCGCCAAGACGATCGGCGAGCAGGTTCCGCACTACTGCTACCATCCCGGGCTCAGCTCACCCGCGATGTGCCGCCTTTGCCTCGTCGAGGTCGAGGGGGCGCCGAAGCCGATGCCGTCGTGCGTGACCACGGTCATGGAGGGCCAGGTCGTCCGCACCATGTCCGAGGAGGCCAAGGGCCACCGCGAGGGCGTGCTGGAGTTCTACCTGCTGAACCACCCGCTCGACTGTCCTATCTGCGACATGTCCGGCGAGTGCGACCTGCAGGACTACGTGCACCTGGAGGGCCGGAAGCAGGGCCGAGGCGTCGAGCCCAAGCGCGTCTTCGGCCGCGACGACTTCGGCGGCGACGTGCTCTTCTACGGCGATCGCTGCGTCATGTGCACGCGCTGCGTCCGCTTCATGAGCGAGGTCGAGCAGGACGAGCGCCTCACCGTCGTGGAGCGAGGCAACCGCTCGGTGATCGACACCTTCTTCACCGAAGGACTCGAGGGCACGAACTGGCACGGCAACATCGTCGACATCTGTCCGGTCGGGGCCTTGGTCTCGAAGGACTTCCTCTACAAGGCACGCGCTTGGGACCTCGACCACACCCCGTCGGTGTGCGCGAGCTGCTCGCAGGGCTGCAACGTCATGCTCCACACCCGCGACAACCTGGTCCACCGGGTGAAGCCGCGTGAGAACCTCGAGGTCAACGGCTGGTGGATGTGCGACCACGGTCGCATGGACTACGAGTGGATCAACGACGGCAACCGACTCGAGGCTCCGCTCATATCCGAGGACGGTGTATCGCGTAGGGCGGTCGGCTGGAAGGATGCCCTCGGGGAACTGCTGGGCCGGGCCGAGGAGCTGGAGGCCGCATCGGTCCGCGCCGTGGCTTCGGCGCGTGCGTCGAACGAGGACCTCGGCGCCCTGGCGGAGCTGGTCGGCGCGCTCGGGGGTGGAGAGACCGTCTTCCGGTCTCCTCGGGCCCAGGAGGAGCTGGTCCTCAAGGGCTTCCCCAAGCTGGCCCGTCGCAAGGATCTGGCCCCGAACGTGAAGGGCGCCGAGCTCCTCGGCATGCGACGCGTCGGAGACGACGCGGGCGCCGGTGGACTCGACTCCGTCGCGGAGCACGGGAGCATCGTCATCGTTCTGGGCGACGTGCTCGCTGACCAGGGCGAGGACTTCGGTGCCGGCGCGGATCTGTACGTCTACCTCGGCACGCACGACTCCCCGGCGGCGAAACACGCAGACATCGTTCTGCCCGTCACGTCGCACGCGGAGCAGGAAGGCACGTTCACGAATCACGAAGGCAGGGTGCAGCGCTTCTGGCCGGCGCTCCAGCCGCCTGGCATGGCCCGGCCTGCCTGGCTGATCCTGGGTGCGCTCGACGCCGAGTTGACCGGTGAGGGCGCGCCGGAGACGGCCGCGGAGCTGTTCGGCAAGCTCAGCGACGCCGTCCCTGCGTTCGGCGGGCTGACCTACCCGGACCTGGGCACCCAGGGCGCTTCAGCCAAGGTCGGCGCCGGAGCGGGGAGCTGAGCGTGGACTACCAGCCGATCTCCGGGGTCTGGTCCTACGTGGCCATGTCCCTGAAGGTCACCCTGATCTTCACAGTGGTCATGGTGGTGGTGGCGTACACGACGCTCGCCGAGCGACGCGTGTCGGCCTGGATTCAGGACCGCCACGGTCCGAACCGCGTAGGCCCATTCGGGCTCCTGCAGCCGATCGCGGACGGCATCAAGAACATCCTCAAGGAGGAAACCCTTCCGGCGACCGCCTCGAGGGTCTTCTTCATACTCGCACCGATCTTGGTCCTCTTCCCGTCGCTGGTGACGTTCGCGGTCATCCCGATCGCCGCTCCGCTGCCGACCCCGGCGGGCGTCGTCGACATGATCATCGCGGACATCCCGATCGGGATTCTCTACGTGCTCGCGTTCAGCTCGCTCGCCGTCTACGGCGTGGTGCTGGGCGGGTGGGCGTCCAACAACAAGTATGCCTTCCTCGGCGGCCTGCGCGCGTCGGCGCAGATGGTCAGCTACGAGGTCGCGCTCGGCCTGTCGCTTCTCGCCGTGCTCATGCTCGCCGGGAATGTGACGCTGACCGAGATCGTCTGGCAGCAACAGCAGCTCGGCATGTGGTTCGCGTTCCCGCTGTCGCTCGCGTTCATCCTGTTCGTGATCTCCGCGTTCGCCGAGACGAACCGGCTTCCGTTCGACATGCCCGAGGCCGAGTCCGAGCTCGTGACCGGATACCACACCGAGTACTCGGCCATGAAGTTCAGCGCGTTCATGATCTCCGAGTTCGGGCACATGGTGACCGCCTCGGCACTCATGGCGACGCTCTTTCTGGGCGGTTGGGACCTGCCCGGCTCATGGGACAACGCCCACTGGTACCAGGGACAGCTCATCAGCGGCTTCGCGGCCGACGGCTCGGTCATTCTGGCCAGCCCCGCTCTGTGGAAGACGCTCGCCACGTTCGGCGGCTTCGCGGCCAAGACCGGCTTCTTCCTGGTGCTCTACATCTGGATCCGCTGGACGCTTCCGCGCTTCCGCTACGACCAGGTGATGTCGCTCGGCTGGAAGGTCATGCTCCCGACCGCGCTCGCCTACGCGATGCTCATGGCCGGGACGATTCTCACCCTCGACGAGATCGGCCTGGCGTACGGCTTCGGATACGGCCTGGTGCTGACCGCCGTGAGCGGCATGGCGACGGTCGGCTTCGTCTTCATGCTCGACCGTGGCCGCACCATCACCGGCGCCGCGGCGCAGCGAACCCAGCGCATCCAGACCAAGACGATCCAGGTGGGCGAGGCGGGCCATCCCCAACCCGAGGAGGCCGCATGACGATCTCCGTGAAGGTGATGAAGCGCCCCGCTCCCGAGTCGACTTCGTACCTGCGCGCCGCCCTCTCGGGCATGGCGCTGACGTTCAAGCACATGGTCAACCCGACCAAGGTGACGCAGCAGTACCCCGAGGAGCAGACGGAGCTGAGCCCGCGGTGGCGTGGGACGCACGTCATGGAGGTACACGCCGACGGGCGACCGAAATGCGTCGCGTGCGGCCTGTGTCCGACCGTCTGCCCGGCGAACTGTATCCGCCTCGTCGGCGGCGAGGACGATCAGGGGAACCGCTACCCCATCGTGTACGAGATCGACGAGTTTCGCTGCATCTTCTGCGGGATGTGCCAGGAGGTCTGCCCGGTCGAAGCGATCCACGTGGGCCGGCACTTCGAGAACGCCGAGTACACGCGCGACCGGTTCGTCTACGATCTCGACCGGCTGATGGAGCAGGACCACCCGTCCACGCTGTTGTGGGATCCCTCGGATCCGGCTGGAGAGTAAGTGGAAGCCTTCCTCTTCTACTTCTTCTTCGTCATGGCCATTGGCGCGGCCGTGGGCGTCGTGCTTTCCAAGAGCCCGGTCGGCAGCCTGCTCTTCATGGTCACGACCCTGTTCGCCATCTCGGCGGAGTTCGTGCTCCTCGAGGCGCACTTCCTGGCTGCGGTGCAGGTGATCGTATACGCGGGTGCCATCATGGTGCTCTTCCTGTTCGTGATCATGCTCCTGAACCTGGGGCACGACTACCGGCAGGACCTACGTGTCGGGGTGTTCAGCCTCGCCTGGGTCGTGGTCGTGTCGGCGATGGCCGGCGTGGTCGGCTGGCGCACGCGCGGCGGTGAGGGGCTCGCCGCCTCGGGCGCAGGAGCCCAGGAGATCCAGGCCGCGCTCGAGCAGTACGGCGCCGTGGGCGCTATCGCCCAGCCGCTCTACACCACGTACGTCGTGCCCTTCGAGATCACGGGCATCCTGCTCCTGGTCGCGATCGTGGGCGCGCTCGTACTGGCCAAGAGGAACGCCTGATGATGGTCGAGCAGACGCTCTTCCTGAGCGCGGCGCTGTTCATCATCGGGACCTTCGGCGTCCTCGTGCGCCGAAACGCCATCATCATGTTCCTCTGCATCGAGCTGCAGCTGAACGCGGTGAACGTAGCCTTCGTCGCGCTGTCGAACGTGTGGGGCATCGACGGGCAGGTCTTCGTGTTCTTCGTGATGACCGTGGCTGCGGCCGAGGCGGCCGTGGGCCTGGCGATCATCATCTCGATCTTCCGCCACTACCAGACGGTGGACGTGGACAACTTCAACCTGTTGAAGTGGTAGCGTGATCACCGCGTTCTTGCTTCAGGGCGGGGGAGACGCCGTGGCGGGCGGTGAGTTCCACCCGTTCTTGCCGGGGCTGGTGGTGCTCCTGCCGTTGCTCGGCTTCCTCGCGAATGGCTGGTTGGCGCTCCAGCACGGCAAGGCGTCGGCCGACGCAGTGCGGGCCGGCGGCGAGCTCGACCTCGGCGATCGGCATTCACGACCCGCGACGCACACGCTGCCCACCTGGATCGGGCCGGGCGTCATGGCGCTCGCCTTCCTGATCACGCTGGTGAACTTCCTGCGCATGCTCGGAGCCGAGCTGCACGAGCCGGTGGTCATCAGCTACTGGACGTGGATGGCGACCGGAACGTTCGTCGTAGACGCGGCGATCCAGCTCGACCAGCTCTCGATGGTGATGATGATGATCGTCACCGGCGTGGGCTTCCTCATCCACGTGTTCAGCGTGGGCTACATGAGGGACGACGCGGGCTACCCGAGGTACTTCGCGTACCTGAACCTCTTCGTCTTCTTCATGCTCGTGCTCGTCATGGGCGCGAGCTACGCCCTCGTCTTCGTCGGGTGGGAGGGCGTCGGACTCTGCTCGTATCTGCTGATCGGATTCTGGTTCAGCGACCGCGAGAAGTCGGACGCGGGCAAGAAGGCCTTCATCGTGAACCGGATCGGAGACTTCGGCTTCCTGGTCGCGATGTTCTTCCTGTTCCGCGAGTTCGGCACGCTCGACTTCGTGCCGGTCTTCGGCGAGGCAGAGGCGCTGGTCTACGGCGGCGGGCTCGTGACGGCGATCACGCTCTTCTTCCTGCTCGGCGCGGCCGGCAAGAGCGCGCAGATCCCCCTCTACGTGTGGCTCCCCGACGCGATGGCCGGGCCGACTCCGGTCTCCGCGCTAATCCACGCGGCCACGATGGTCACGGCGGGCGTCTACCTGGTCGCTCGCTCCTCGGTGCTCTTCGCGCTGAGCCCGGTCGGAAGCGCCGCGGTCGCCACGGTCGGAGTGCTCACCGCGCTCTTCGCGGCGACCATCGCGCTCAAACAGAACGACATCAAGAAGGTGCTGGCGTACTCCACCGTCTCGCAGCTCGGCTACATGTTCGTCGGTGTGGGCGTCGGGGCCTACGCGGCCGGCGTCTTCCACCTCATGACGCACGCCTTCTTCAAGGCGCTGCTCTTCCTGGGCTCCGGCGCCGTCATCCACGCCATGCACGAGGCGTATCACCACACGCACAAGCACGACGACCCGCAGGACATGCGGAACATGGGCGGCCTGCGGGCGGCCATGCCGATCACGTGGGTGACGATGTGGATCGCCACGCTCGCCATCGCGGGCATCTGGCCCTTCGCCGGATTCTTCTCGAAGGACGAGATCATCTGGCAGATCGGCGCGTTCGGCGGCGCGGAGACCGCTCCCTACCCGGCGCTCTACACGTTCATCTGGGTCGTGGCGCTCGCCGCCGCGATGCTCACCGCGTTCTACATGACCCGCATGATGGTCATGACCTTCCACGGTCAGAACCGGACGGGCGCTGAGGAGTCGAAGCACCTACACGAAGCGCCTGCGGTCATGTGGGTTCCGCTCGCGGTGCTCGCCGTCCTGTCGGTCTTCGGTGGCTGGATCAACGTGCCCGAAGCGCTCCAGACGGCCTGGGTCGGCCTCGGCGGCCTGCTCCCGACCAGCGAGTGGCTCCACCACTGGCTGGAGCCCGTCACTTTGCAGGCGCACGAGGTGCAGCTGGAGCACCTGGGCGAGGTCTCGCACTACGCCCCGTTCGGGGGTGGAGAAGCGCTCTGGGCCGCGATCTCGACGCTGGCCGCGCTCACGGTCGTGGTGGCCACGATCCAGATCCTCGGGAAGCGCGACGTCGCCACACCAGCGAACGACCCGCAGCCGACCGGCTTCGCGAACGTGCTGGCCAACAAGTACTACGTGGACGAGTTCTACGACCGCGTCATCGTGCAGCCGATCATCCGGGCGTCACGTTTCTGCTGGAAGATCATCGACGCCACGATCATCGACGGCGCCGTGAACCTCGTGGGCATGCTGGCCAAGGGCATGGGCTGGGGCATCAGCATGTTCCAGTCGGGCTCGGTGAACACGTACGCCTTCATTCTGACCGTCGGGGTGCTCGTCATCCTCGGCGCCTCGGTGTTCTAGGAGGGCGGCGACGATGACTTCGCTCCTGAACGCCGTCGGCTACTCGAGCTGGGTGGGGCGAGCCTGAGCGGTGCGACTCTGCGTGAGGCGGACCTGCGCGGGGCGAGCCTGCATGGGGCGGACCTGCGAGGCGCGCACCTGCGC
>JAHEKM010000081.1 GCA_024638325.1 Gemmatimonadota bacterium
GCCAACAGGGCGGCCAACAAGGTCAGCAGGGTCAGCAAGGCCAACAGGGTCAGCAAGGCCAGCAAGGCCAACAGGGGCAACAGGGTCAGCAAGGCCAACAGGGTCAGCAAGGCCAGCAAGGCCAACAGGGGCAACAGGGTCAGCAGGGTGGCGGCCAACAGAGGGGCGGATTCGGTGGCGGCCCGGACAACGACGGGTTCGCCGGGGGCGGCAACACCTACGACGACTACCGGAACGGTGGGGCGCCGCGCCAGCTGACCGACGAGGAGTTGCGTCAGTACCGCGCGCAGATGGAGCAGCGCGCGGAGCAGATGCGCGACCTGAGGTCCGACCTGAGGGCCATGGGCCGCGACGTGGAGGAGCTCGACCGGGTGCTCGACTCGATGACCCGCCTGGACGACCGTGGCGTCGTGACCGATTCGCGCGCCCTCGCCGAGATCCACCAGGGCATGCTCGACCAGCTGAAGCGGATGGAGTTCTCGCTGAGGCGCGAGGTCGAAGGTGACACGGGCCGGAACCCGACCTTGAGCGGCTCGGACGACGTCCCGGACGGCTACCGCAGTCTGGTCGAGGAGTACTACCGAGCGCTGGCACGCGGAGGCGGCACGAGCAACTGACGGTCCACCTTCGCCCGTCGGATCCGACGAGAGGGCAGCGGGGTAACCCGCTGCCCTCTTCTTATACTCTTCTTCCAACCTCGACCACGCCCCAGAAGGCTTCGGAGTTCCATGTCAGGACCGCAGTTCATCTACCACATGAGTCGGCTCTCGAAGATCGTCCCGCCCAAGCGGGAGATCCTCAAGAACATCAACCTGTCGTTCTATCCCGGAGCGAAGATCGGCGTGGTCGGGCCCAACGGGGCGGGCAAGAGCTCCCTGCTGCGGATCATGGCCGGCATCGATACCGACATCATCGGCGAGGCCTGGGCGGCGAAGGGGACACGTATCGGGTACCTGGCGCAGGAGCCCGAGCTCGACTCCGAGCTGGACGTTCGCGGCAACGTCGAACAGGCGGTGACGGAGACGCGCAGCCTCCTCACCAAGTTCGAAGACGTGAGCCTGAAGTTCGGCGAGGTCTCGAGCGACGAGGAGATGAACGCGCTCATCGAGGAGCAGGCCAAGCTCCAGGACCGCATCGACGCCGCGGGCGCGTGGGAGCTGGATCGCCGTATCGAAATCGCCATGGACGCCCTTCGACTGCCTCCGGGCGATACCGACGTCTCCACGCTGTCAGGCGGCGAGCGGCGCCGGGTCGCCCTCTGCAGGGTTCTGCTCGAGCAGCCGGACATGCTCCTGCTCGACGAGCCCACCAACCACCTGGACGCCGAATCCGTCGCGTGGCTCGAGCATCACCTGGCCGACTTCCCCGGCACCATCGTGGCCATCACGCACGATCGTTATTTCCTCGACAACGTCGCAGAGTGGATCCTGGAGCTCGACCGCGGCGAGGGCATTCCGTGGAAGGGCAACTACTCGTCGTGGCTCGAGCAGAAGCAGGAGCGCCTGCGACAAGAAGAGAAGTCGCAGTCCGCCCGCCAGAAGACGCTGGAGCGAGAGCTCGAGTGGATCCGGATGTCGCCTCGCGCCCGGCACGCGAAGGGGAAGGCCCGCATCAACGCCTACGAGGAACTTCTAGGTCAGGACGAACGCGAACAGGTCCGCACGGCCGAGATTCTCATCCCCAAGGGGCCACGCCTGGGCAAGTCCGTGATCCACGCGGACCATGTCACCAAAGGGTTCGGGGACAAGCTGCTCATCGACGACCTGTCCTTCGACGTCCCGCCAGGGGCCATCGTCGGCATCATCGGTGGGAACGGAGCGGGCAAGACGACGCTCTTCCGCATGATCGTCGGCGACGAGACGCCGGACTCCGGTGAGCTCTCGGTCGGCGAGACGGTGACCCTCTCGTACGTCGACCAGTCGCGTGACGAGCTGGATCCCGCCAAGACGGTGTTCGAGGAAGTCAGTGGGGGTGCAGACATCCTGGAGTTCGGCCGGGCCGAGGTGAACCCACGCGCCTACCTCTCGTGGTTCAACTTCCGCGGGGCGGATCAACAGAAGAAGGTGGGCGTCCTGAGCGGGGGAGAGCGCAACCGGCTCCACCTCGCCAAGCTGCTCAAGTCCGGCGGCAACGTCATGATGCTCGACGAGCCCACGAACGACCTCGACGTCGATACCCTTCGCGCGCTCGAGAACGCGATTCTCGACTTCGCAGGCTGCGTCCTGGTGATCTCCCACGACCGCTGGTTCCTCGACCGGGTCGCCACGCACATCATGGCATTCGAGGGCGACTCGAGGGTGTTTTGGTTCGAGGGTAACTACCAGGAGTACGAGGAGAACCGCCTACAGCGTCTGGGCGAGGACGCGGCTCAGCCCCACCGACTCCGATATCGGAAGCTCGTACGGGACTGAGTAGGGGCGGAAGGCCCAGTATTTGAGTGACATCCGGCGGCGCGGCGGCTTATCTTCACGTGCGATGTCCGCCTCTTCTTCAGCGACCGTCCGAGCCCGTGGCCCGTAAGAAGAAATCCAAGAAGAAGAAATCGCAGCCCAAGAAGTCGAAAAGGGAGAGCGTCGAGCAGTCGGGCTCCCCGGAGGCGGGCGACTCCAAACCGCCAGCGGAGAGCAAGGCGTCGAAGAAGAAGACCGCGAAGAAGAAGAAGAAGACGACGGGCTCGAAGAAGAGCTCGGCGACGCAAGAGCCGCCCGCCCCAGATGCGGCCCCAGATGCGGCCCCAGATGCGGCCCCAGATGCGGCCCCAGAGGCGGCCCTGGAGGCCACGGAGCCCCCGGTCGAGGTAGTGGACCTCGACGCCGTGATCGACGAGGACCTGGGCGACTCGGAGGACCTCGACGCGCTGATCGCGGCGACGGTCGCGGGCGCGGCACCAGAGGACGAGGTCGAAGAGGTACCTGTGGCGTCGCTGGACGATGAGCAGCCCGCAGAGCAGCCCGTGGAGGAGCCCGCGGAGCAGCCCGTCGTCGAGGTGGAGGAGACCGCTCCCCGACCCTACCCGGAGGCCCAGGACGCCGCCGACGAAGCTCTCGTCGCGGTCGCCGGACACCAGAAGTATGTCGAGCTACCGCCGGCCGAGAGCCCCGAAACGCTGGGCTCGGATGCCGCCGAGGAGGCGCCGCCTTCATCCGAGGAGGACCTCGAGGGCACGATCGACCTCGGCGAAGGGAGTTCGCCCGAGATCCGTGACCGTCTGCTTGCCCAAGCGCTCGCCCATGCCGAAATGCAGGAGGCCCGATACCGCGTCCCCTACTCCGACCCTCGCGGTCCGAGTCGTTGGAAGGGAGCCGTCGCCTCGCTCCTGTTCGTGGTGGCCGCGGTCGCCGCAGTCGCGCCGCCGTCGTGGGTACGCCCCGAGCCACCCGCGCAGCTCGACGCCATCGAACAAGCGCGCTCCATCCGGTCGGCGCTGTTGATCCAGGCGCAGCAGATCGACGCGCACCGCGTGCGCACTCAGCGGCTCCCGAACAGCCTCGAAGAGCTTTCGGTGGCGCTGCCTGGAGTTCGTTACGTGCGGTCCGGGAATCGGTCCTTTCAGCTCATCGCTTATCAGTCCGACGGGCGATCGATCGTCTACGACTCGACCAATCCGGCGCCCGAGTTCGAACGGCTGACACCCGGCTGGCTCGAGGGAGCCGCACCGTGAGGGGGACCTGGCCGCGCGACCGATGGGGAGCCAGCACGGGCGACGTGCTGATCTTCCTTGCCACGCTCAGCATCGGGGCGGCCCTTCTCTACCCGGCCTGGAGCGTGCGCGACTTCCGTCAGCGCGTGGAATCCGCCGCAGCAGACGTGGCCGCGCTCAGAGCGGCGGCGAGGGAGGCGCGAGACGACACGGGCTTCTGGCCGGATTCCGCGCCGGCCGGCGAAGCACCGCCCCAACTCCAGGCTCTGGGCGGAGTAGGAGGCATCTTCGACCGCGAAGGCTACACGCTGGGGTGGGCGGTCTGGGAGGTCGTCGACTCCATTCCGGCGCCGCCGCCGGCCGATCTGCTCGATCCCGCGGACGCGCCGATCGACGAAGGTCCAGAGATGATGCCGGTCGTACGAGGTCTCGGCGCGATCATACTGCGCTCGGCGGAACGGGATCTATTGGCCGAGTTACTCGAGCGGTATTCGGACGAGGGTCCGTTCGTGCTGGATTCGACCTGGGTTCTCGTTCTGCCCGAGCGGGCCGACGCACCAGGCGGTGGCCCGACGTTCGGTTTCTAGGTCGTCGTCGCCGCCCACTCGGCGAAGCGGTCGCAGATCTCGTCGAGCACCTCGTCGTCGGTGCGCCCCGACCGCTTGGGTACATGGAACGAGTGGTCCGCGTCGTCCACCACGTGGAGCGTGGGGCTCGGCCGGACGCCCGTCAGCAGCGGCTCCAGCAGGTCGAGGTCCGCCAGCTTGTCCCTCGTTCCCTGCAGGAAGAGCATCGGTAAGCCGACATCGGCCAAGTGGGCACCGCGCTCGGACGACTGCCTGCCGGGAGCGTGGAGCGGGAAGCCGAAGAACGCGAGCCCGCGCACTCCGGGAAGCGCCTCCTTCGCGGCGGCCGTCGACGTCATGCGCCCTCCCATGGACTTGCCACCCGCCGTGAGAGGCAGGTCTGGCACGAGGCGCGCCGCTTCGGCCACCGCGGAACGCACGGTCTTGACCAGCACAGCCGCCGGGTTCGGTCCTTTGCGGCCGGCCTCCATGTACGGGAACTGATAGCGGAAGGTGGCGACGCCGCGCGCGGCCAGTCGTTCGGCAACAGCATCCATGAAGCGGTGCCGCATGCCCGCCCCCGCCCCGTGGGCGAAGACGTAGAGGCTCGTGGCCCCCTCCGGTCGTAGGAGCACCGCGGACACGTCACCGGAGGAATCGGTGGCGAGGAACGTGTGCTCGGTCAGGGACGACAAAGCAGCCGGCGGGACTAGTAGGCGCCGATGCGGAAGCCGATGTTGAGGATCGGGAAGAGCTTCAGGTAGCCCCCCACATCCTCTTCGAAGTCGGCGGCCTCCTGATCGAGGGCGCTGCGTAGGCCGGCATCCGTGTCGGGATCGAGCGAACCGCCAATGACGTCCAACCGCACGGTGGGGTCGCCCAGGAAGGCGACGCCGAAGTCCACGAACAGGCCGGTTCCCGTCGCGGTATGTCTACCGAACCCGATTAGCACGTACGGGGCTCGGTTGTTCGAGTCGAGCACTCCGAGCAGCGTGCCCAGCTGCGACGGCGTGTACGTCGTCCCGCCGATGTCCTGATCCTGCGTGAAGACCGCCGTGGCCTCCGGGTCATCGGATCGGAAGAGCATCCCCCCGCCGATGCGCAGGGCGCCGTTGAGGTAGAGATCGACACCGACGTTGTAGACCGTCGGAAGAGTCACGTCGACATCGATGTCACCCAGCGACAGCGTCGGCTCGTAGGGCATGAAGCCGATGCCTCCCCTCACGACGAAGCGCTCGGTGAGGCCGACGGCCAGCTCGCCTCCGAGGCCGAGGGTGCCGACCCGCCCCCCGAGCCCGACCCCGACCTGGGCATACAGCGTGTCGGCGGCGCCGCAGGCGACCAGCATCCACAGGAACAGTGCGCGTCTCAGCATAGGTAGCTCAAAGATAGGTAGGGGGCGCCGACGGAGAAGGTGCGAGTGCGGCTTAGAAGATCCGTACCGCGATGAACGCCCCGGCGTAGGCCAGGGCGAGCATGTAGGTGAACTGCAATATCGGCCATTTCCATCCCGCCGTTTCTCGCCGCATGACGGCCACGGTGGACATGCACTGGAGCGCGAATACGAAGAAGATGAGGAGGCCGATGGCGGCCCCCGTCGACAGGTCCCGCTGCAGGGCCGCCATGAGGTCGAGCGAGTCGTCGGAAGCGTCCTCCACGCCGTAGATCGTGCCGAGTGTGCCGATGATCACCTCACGTGCGGCGAGGGACGTCACCAGCCCTATGCCGATGCGCCAATCGAAGCCCAACGGCTCGATGGCAGGCTCGATGAGCTGACCCGTCCGGCCCAGGAGGCTGTCGTCGATGAGCGGAGGTCCGCCGTCCACCCGCGGGAACTGGGTGGACGCCCAAAGGACGACGGTGACCGCGAAGATGATCCGGCCCGCTCGGCGCAGGAAGATCTTGCTTCGATCGAGGAGCCGGAGTCCCAACGAGCGCAGCGACGGAATTCGGTAGGGCGGCAGCTCCATGAGGAAGGAGCCCGCCTGAGCCTTGAGGAGCGTCCTCTTGAGCAGGAACGCGGTCCCGATGGCGGCCACGATGCCGAGTCCGTAGAGGCCGAGCAGCACCGCCGCCCGCTGGCCCATGATGGGCCCCAACAGCGGCTCGTCCGGAATGAACGCGGCGATGAGCAGGGCGTAGACGGGGAGCCTCGCCGAGCACGTCATGAACGGGGTCACGAAGATGGTCGCGAGCCGGTCCCGTTCGTCGTCCACGGTTCGGGCGGCCAAGATCGCGGGGACGGCGCACGCATAGCCCGACAGCAGGGGCAGGAAGGCCCGCCCCTGGAGGCCGACACGATACATCATGCGGTCTGCGATCACCGCCGCGCGCGCCATGTAGCCCGAGTCCTCGAGGATCCCGAGGAAAAGGAAGAGGATCAGGATCTGGGGCAGGAAGATCACCACGGATCCGACACCGGCCCACACGCCGTCCACGAGAAGCGAGCGGAACCACGATTCAGGGAGTGTGGTGGCGATCCACTCGCCCGAGCCGGAGATCAGCGCGTCGACCCCGTCCATGAGCGGCACAGCCCACGTGAAGATCGACTGGAAGACCAGGACCACCACGGCGAGGAAGACCAGCGGACCCCAGATGCGATGCAGCGCCAGGTGGTCCAGCCGTTCGCTGAACCCCGAGGGTCGGGGCGGGACGAAGCCGGCCGCCTCGACCACGGCGCGGACCCGCCGTCGCCGCTCCGCGAACGCGTCCATCATGGGCAGGGCGACGCCCCCCGGAACGTTGGTCAGCGTCCGCTCCGTCTGTGACGGCGCTCTGACGGCGGCACGGGCCAGGAACGCCTGGACCGCCTCGATGCCCGTCCCCAATCGGGCATTGGTCTTCACGATCTCGACGCCGAGGCGCTCCGCCAAGGCGGACTCGTCCACCGCGCCACCGCGCTCCGTCAGCTCATCCCACATGTTGAGGACGAGCAGGGTCGGTACCTCGAGCTCGAGGACCGGCTCGACCAGCATGAGCTGCGCCTCGAGTCGCGTCGAATCGACGATGAGAACCAGGGCGTCGGGCGGGTGCAGCCCCGGCATGCGACCCTCGAGCACGTCTCGGGTGATCTTCTCGTCGAGCGTGCGCGCCGAGAAGCCATGCACGCCGGGGAGGTCCACGAGATCGACCGTACGCTCGCCACCGAGCTGCACGCGGCCGACATGCTTCTCGACCGTCACGCCCGGATAGTTCGCCACCTTCTGGCGAAGCCCGGTCAGTCTGTTGAAGAGGGTGGTCTTGCCCGAGTTGGGTGGACCGATCAGCGCGACGAGCGGGGCGTCGCGCGGTTCACTCAGAACCGCAGTCCCGGAGGCGGCGGGGTCGCCCTCGTGATGCAGATCGCCCAACGGAGGGGAACGGCCTCAGCTCGCGTCCTGGAGCGCGGTCAACAGTCGCACGCAGAGGCACGCGGCGGTCTCGCGGCGCAGCGCGAGCAGTGAGCCATCGACCGAGACGATGGGGTCCCCCGACGGCGAAGACCGAACGGGGCAGATGCGACACCCGGGCAGCACACCTCGCTCCAGGAGCGGCTCCATCTCCTCGGCAGGCAGGTCGATGTGCGTGAGCTCGACGGTCTGCCGCAGCGGGATGTCGCCAAGACGCAGATCCACTGCCGCAGGATCCCGCGTCACTTGGGGAAGCTGTACGTCCAAAGCGGCCTCGGAACGCGCGTTCACACGCGATGTTCGATGAGAATGAAATCGACTCTCAACTAAGGTACACCTCGCGCGCGAGGCCCGAAAGCCCCGACTCCACTCGACTCAGCCGGCCTGATGCATGTGGACGTCGCGCTGCGGGAAGGGGATGGAGCAACCAGCCGCCTCGAGCTGCTCCTTGAGCGCCCGCGTGAGGTCCCATCGGGTGGCCCAGTAGTCCTCGACCTTCACCCACGGACGGACCACGAGGTTCACCGACGAGTCCCCGAGCTCGTGGACCGCGACCACCGTCGCAGGGTCGTCGAGGACGCGCGAATCGGCTGCCGTGACGTCCTGGCAGGTCCGAACGGCCGCCCCCAGGTCGTCGTCGTACGCTACACCGATGAGGAGGTCGATCCGCCTCGTCTCGCTGGCCGAGAAGTTCTTGATGGTCTCTCCGAAGATCTTCGAGTTCGGCACGCGGATCTGGATGTTGTCGGGCGTTGTCAGCAAGCAGGAGAAGATCCCGACCTCCCGCACGTTACCCATGGCGCCGCCGACCTCCACCACGTGCCCGACCTCGAAGGGCCTGAACGTCAGGAGCATCACGCCCGAGGCGAAGTTCGAGAAGGTGCCCTGGAAGGCCAACGCGATGGCCAGGCCCGCCGCACCGATCACGGCGATGAACGATCCCGTCTCGATGCCGAGCACGCCGATGGCGGTCACGGCGATCATCACGATCACGAGCACGTGAATGATGCCCGAGACGAAAGGCACGAGGATGGGATCGACCTTGGCCGCGGCCAATCCCCTCTTCGAGATCCGCTTCACCCAACCGGCCGCGATCCAGCCGAAGAAGACGACCGCGACCGCGCCCAACACTGACGGAGCCCAATTCGCGATCACGTTGAGAGCGGTCTGCAGCCATTCGTTCAGGTCCGGCATCGAGGCCTCCTGGCAGGGAGTCGGAGGGTGGAGTGGGGCCTCGAATGTGGCCTAGACGGCGAAGAGCCTCCAGACCTGGGTCACCAGGAAGCAGACCGTAATTCCCATCGCGACCGGAAGAAGCGTGGCTACGGTGGTCCACTTCGCGCTGCCCGTCTCCTTGTAGATCGTGTAGATCGTGGTCGAGCACGGGTTATGGAGCAAACTGAACAGCATGAGGTTCACGGCCGTCAGTAGGGTCCATCCGCCGGCTCTCAGTACCTGCTCGGTCGCACCGAGCGAGTCCAGCTCGAACATCACGCCGGCGCCCTCACCCCCCGCCAACCCGGCCGTCAGTACCGTGAGCATGAGTACCGTCGGGATGACGATCTCGTTGGCCGGTATGGCCACGACGTAGGCCAGCAGGATGACCCCGTTGAGGCCGAGCAGAAGCCCGAACGGATTCAGCCAATCCACGGCGAACTCAGCCACGCTCGTGCCGCCGAAGGTGATGTTGGAGATCAGCCAGATGACCGCTCCGGCCGGCATCGCGAAGAGCACGGCACGCCACAGGACGATCAGGGTCCGGTCGATCACGGACGTGTACAGGGTCTGCAGAATGCGAGGGGGACGGTACGGTGGCAGCTCCAGGCTGAAGCTCGTTGCCTCGCCACGAAGGACCGTGCGCGAGAGCAGCCACGAAGACACGAACATCGCCACGATGCCGAGGAGCGCGATGCCCACCACGGCCGCGGCGCTGACCACGCCACCCAGCTGTGAAGGGGCCAGCGCGCCGATGAAAATGGTCGCGATCAGGATCTGGGTAGGCCAGCGTCCGTTGCAGAGCGAGAAGTTGTTCGTGATGATCGCGATGAGCCGCTCACGGGGACTGTCGATGACGCGCGTGGCGACGACCCCCGCTGCGTTGCATCCGAAGCCCATGGCCATGGTCAGCGCCTGCTTTCCGTGGGCGCCTGCCCGCCGGAAGAGCGAGTCGAGGTTGAACGCCACCCGCGGCAGGTAGCCGAAGTCCTCCAGCAGCGTGAAGAGCGGAAAGAAGATGGCCATGGGCGGCAGCATGACGGCGATGACCCAGGCGGTCGCCAGATAGACCCCGTCGAGCATGAAGCCGTCCAACCACCAGGGCACCGAAAGGCTCGCCGCGACGCCCTTCAGCCAGGGATGCGCCGTATCGATGAGAAGGCTGGCGAGCATCGAGGACGGGACGTTGGCACCCTCGATGGTGATCCAGAAGACGACGGCCAGGATCAGGAGCATCAGTGGGAAGCCGAACACCCGGCTCGTGAGCAGGTCGTCCAGCTTCCGATCGAAGGTGAAGCCGACCTTCTTGAGGCCTTCCATCTGCACCGAGCGAGCGATGTCCTCGGCCACCGTGAACGCGTGCTCAGTGACGAGGTCGTGGAAGTCCGGGGGCAGATCCCAGCGGAGCCTCACCGAGGCGTCGAGAAGAGCGTGGCGCTCGAACTCGGGTGGTGGCTCTACGAGCGCATCCGAGTCGTCGTGGGCGAGCTGCCCGAGCTCGCCGGAACGTACCGCTTCCTGAACCGCCTCGTCGGCGTTCAGAAGCCTGAGCGCGACCCAGCGCGCGTTCGGAACATCGGGGAATGTGCGCTCGACCAGCGGGACGAGGTCTGCAATGGCCTGCTCTACGGAGGACGCGTAGCTGTCCGACCGGAACGGGTCCGTCACCCGAGCGCCCGTGGCGACGTCGTGGGCCGCGTCGAGCAGCTCGTCGATCCCGCTGCCCTGCCTGGCGACGCCCGGCACGACGGGTACACCGAGGCGGGACTCGAGCTTCTTGACGTCGATGGCGATGCCGTGCCGCTTGGCCTCGTCCATGAGATTCAGGAAGATGACCACCCGGTCGGTGATCTCGAGCACCTGCAGCACCAGGTTCAGGTTGCGTTCGAGACGGGTGGCGTCGACCACTACGACGGTCACGTCGGGGCGTCCGAAGAGAACGAAGTCCCGCGCGACCTCCTCGTCGGCGCTGCCCGCTTGCAGCGAATAGGTGCCCGGCAGGTCGACGATCTTCACGTGCTCGCCCGCATGCTCGAACGCGCCCTCCGCGCGCACCACCGTCTTGCCAGGCCAGTTGCCCGTGTGCTGCCGCAGTCCAGTCAGCGCGTTGAAGACCGTGCTCTTGCCCGTGTTGGGATTTCCCGCCAGCGCAATCAGGTAGTCCCACTTGTCGGGACTCAGGCCGAGCCGCACGAGGCTCTGGGCACGATGCTGGGCGCACGAGGCGCACGGATCCATGGCCAGCGTCGCCATCAGCTCGCCAGCTCCACGGGGGCCGTTTCCTTCTGTATCCGGATCCACTCGGCCTGCTCACGCCGGAGCGCAATGAGCGCGCCGCGGATGTCGTACGCGACCGGATCGCCGGTAGCGCTGACGAGGTCCGCCCGGATCCGCGTTCCCTTCACGACGCCCAGGTCCAGCAGCCGGCGGCGCTGCGAGCCCTGGCAGGCCGGCGACACGTCGACGACGCGGCCGACTTCGCCCGGCCTGAGGTCCAGCAGGGTCTCTACCGGCTCGTCCGCTGTCTCGCCCTCAGGCAGCACGCGGACGGAGACGTTGCGCGCGACGACGCCCGAGAGCGGCCACTCGCGACCGCGACTGCGAACACGGACCACACGGTCGGACCGCTCGACCACGTCGAGTCGCGCCCCCAGGCCCAATCCGTCCTCTAGAAGGGCGTCGTAGATCTCGCGGGGCTCATCCTCCAGGTGGATGATCTCGACCGTGCGGCCCGGCTCGACGCCGGCCAACGTCAGACGCTCGACGTGCGGCAGCTCCCCACCGGTCGTCGGGATCGGGTCGCCGTGCGGATCCCAGGCGGGATGGCCCAGTCGGGATGCGAGCGCCTCCGTCTGCTCGGGCGTCAGGGTATGCTCCATCCGCTCCGCTTCCGCATGCCACTCGCCCGCCGGGACCCCCGTGCGATCGGCCAGGTAGCGCTCCCAGAGCCGGTGCGTGCGCACGAGCTGGAGGGCCGACTCGCGTCCGAGGTCGGTGAGGTGGGGCCCCGCCTCCTCCGAGGTCACCAGCTCGGAGTCAGCTAGACGAGCCAGGAGAGAAGCAGCCTTACCCGTCGAGACCTCGAGCTGACCCGCGACGCTCTCGATGGTGCATACCCGTCCGATGCTCTCGCACGTATAGACATGCTTGAGCGCATCCTCCATCAGCACGCGATCGCTCTGGCGAGACATGCGCCCGAGCCACGCCATGACCCCGATCCGAGGCCACAGGAAGACCGCGACCAGCAGTGTGGCGGCCGCGAATACGGAGAGCGCGAAGGCTGGGTCGACCATGATACGCCGTGAGTACAAGATTTAGGTACGCCTAAAAATTCTACGCCCCACGGCTCGATGTCAAGCGGCGGGCGGGCGGATCGGCTTGCTCGGCGATAGCGATCCGGCGAAGCTCACGCGCCCGCACTCGCCGTGCTGTGGTGGAGCTCCCAGCCCGAACTGGCCATCGCCTTGACCTACCTGATCGCCGCGGCCGCCGCCCCCATCGCCGGTCCCCTTCTCTATTGGGCGCTCCACGACCACCCTCGGGCCGTGCGGACCGTCGACGGGTTCGTCTACATCGCCGTGCCCGCGCTCCTCACCTGGCAGGTGGGCCACCTGGCGCTGGAGCAGTCGACGGTGCTGGTGCTCCTCGCGGCCGCAGCCGGACTCGCCATCCCCAGCCTGGCCGAGCAGCTCTCACACGCGCTGCACAGGCACACGGACAAGCTCGCGCTTCTGATGGGCGTCTCGGGCCTCGTGCTGCACGCGCTTCTCGAGGGGGCCGCCCTGGCGCCGGGGGAGGAGGGAGTAGCCTTCGCGTTCGGCGTTGCAGTGGTGCTCCACCGGATTCCGGTCAGTCTCGTCGTATGGTGGCTCGTGCGGCCCCGCTATGGGCGCATCCTCGCGATGGCCGGAGTGCTTTCCATCGTCGTGGTCACGTTGGCTGGCTACGCCCTGGGAGCCGAGGTCCTCGAAGCCGTGCACGGAGCAGGCGGGGATCTGTACCAAGCGTTCGTGAGCGGATCGCTGGTGCACGTCGTGTTTCACCAGGGGCGACACGACCACGACCACGGCGCGGAGCACGGCCACGGCTAGGCCGCAAGAGTCTGATTGCGCATCAGCCTCACATGGGCACAATCTAGATGTACCCCCGCACCCCTCCCCCACCCGTTTTGCCCTCCCGCTACCCGTACCTTCTCGTTCTGCTGGGCTTCGTGCTCCTGGTCGGCTCGTGTGACAGCGGTTCACCGACCGACGCAGGGAGCGGTGCGGGAGTAGGGATCGGGATCCAGGCGGCGCTCATCCCGTCTGCAGCCGACGCGGGCGCCCTGCCCGTCAACCGCATTTCCGTGCGGGTGGCACGTGTCTCGGACGGCCTGGAGGTCGGAAGCGCGACGATCGGCGTGGACCCCGCGGCAACCCAATGGACCATCGACCTCACCGTCCCCGAGCCGTTCGCGTCGGCCACCGTCCACGTGTTCGTCCGGCTCTTCAACGTCGCTCCGGACGGGACGGCGACGGTCCAGTTCGGCGGACGCTCCGACCCGGTCCAGCTGGTGCCTGGCGAGCAGATCTCCCCGGACGTGCCCATCGTGCGAGGACCTGTGGCCAACCTGTTCACGACGGGCGTGACGATCTCGTCGGTCCCCGCCACGCTGGCGGTGGGCGGAACGGCCTCACTCGCCGCGACGGCGACGACGAGCGGGACCGTCGTCCCCACCGTCTACTGGACCTCCCTGGCACCCGCAGTCATCACCGTGGCCGGCGCCGTCGCGACCGGCGTGTCTGTCGGCACGGCCGACATCGTCGCGTCCGCCGGGATGTACGCCGATACCGTCAGCGTCCAGGTCTTCCCAGCGCTACAGATCACGACGACCACGCTGCCGGGGAGCCTGCTCGGCGTCGCGTACAGCCAGACGCTCGCCGCGACCGGCGGCAGTGGGGGCTACACCTGGTCGGTCACCTCGGGCTCTCTGCCGGTCGGACTCACGCTCGACTCGGGGACGGGCCTGCTCGCTGGCGTACCGTCGGTGGCGGGGGACGCGACGTTCACCGTCCAGGTGGCCAGCGCAGACGGCCAGACGGCGACACAGTCGTTCACGGTGTCCATCACCGTCCCGGGTGGCGAAGTGGTCCGGTGGGCCGCGGGCGTCAGTGGTAACTGGAGCGACCCGGCCAATTGGAGTCCGGCCAGGGTCCCGGGCCCGACCGACTCGGCCGTGATCGGTGCCGACGGCACGTACACGGTTACCGTCGACGTACCGATCGATGTCGCAGACATCGCTCTAGGCGGCGGAGGCGCCGTTCCGACCCTCGAGCTCACGGGCTCCGCCGTGACGGCCGGGTCTCTCGACGTGACGGTCGGGGCCACAGTCGCGGTGACGCAGGCGACGAACGCCTTCGTGGATATCACCAACGACGGCACCATCGACGTCGCGGGGCACCTCAACGTTTACGGGTCACTCACGACATCCGGAAATGTGACGATACAGAGCGGCATTGAGCTCTCGTTCGAGGATTCGCCTCTGGACTTCGTCGGCGGTGGGCTCGGCGGCGACGGCACGCTGCGCCTCCTCGAGGGCTCGATCGGCACCTTCGACGTCGACTGGACAACCGGAAACGTCGACGTCCTGGTCAGCACAGGCGGGATTGCAGGCACGGGCCTCATCACCATTTCGCCGACGTCGGTCCTCCAGGTCTTCGGAGCTACGGTCGACGTGGCGCTACTCAACGAGGGGACCCTGGAGCTCTCACCCGCCACGGTCAACGCGCCCATCGAGAACCGCGGCACGCT
>JAHEKM010000082.1 GCA_024638325.1 Gemmatimonadota bacterium
TAGCGGCTATCGCCCGTCGCGCTCGGGCGGGAGCTCCGGAGGCAGTGGCGGAGGCGGCGGCGTTGCGCGCTCGCCGAGCGGAGGCGGCGACACTTCGTCGGGTGGATCGTCCGGCTCCTCAGGTAGTGGACGGAGGGCCGTCCCCCGCTGAGCTGCACGCCCTGCTGACATCGCCGCGCCGGGATCTGCATCCCGGCGCGGCTTTTTTTTTGCTACCTTTGCCGCCCTATGCCGGAGAGCACCACTACGACCGCCCCTCGGGCCGGAACCGACTTCATTCGCCAGATCGTGGCGGCCGACGTGGAGAGCGGCCGCTACGGGGGGCGTGTCGTCACCCGGTTCCCACCCGAGCCGAACGGTTATCTGCACATCGGGCATGCCAAGTCGATCGTGCTGAACTTCGGCCTGGCCCACGAGTTTGGCGGTCGCTGTCACTTGAGGTACGACGACACGAATCCCGACACGGAGAAGGAGGAGTTCGTCGTCGCCATGCAGGACGACGTGCGCTGGCTGGGATACGATTGGGGCGAGCATCTGTACTTCGCTTCGGACTACTTCGACCGGATGTACGAGTGCGCCGTCACGCTCATCGAGAAGGGCTCGGCGTACGTGGATTCGCAGCAAGCCGACGACATCCGCGAGGGGAGGGGATCCGTGACCGAGCCGGGCGTCGAGAGCCCCTACCGATCGAGGTCCGTCGAGGAGAACCTCGACCTGTTCTCGCGGATGAGGGCAGGGGAGTTCGAGGACGGGGCCCACGTCCTGCGTGGCAAGATCGACATGGCGTCGCCGAACATGCTGATGCGTGATCCCGTGCTCTACCGCATCAGGCACGCGCATCACTACAGACAGGGCGACGCGTGGTGCATCTACCCGCTCTACGACTACGCGCACTGCCTCGAGGACGCGTTCGAGGACGTCACGCACTCCATCTGCACACTGGAGTTCGAGAACAACCGCGAGCTCTACGATTGGGTGCTCGACAAGGTGGGAATCGAGGAGCCACGCACACACCAGTACGAGTTCGCCAGGCTCGACCTCGAGGATGCCGTCCTCTCGAAGCGCCGTATCGCGCCGCTCGTGAACGAGGGTCTCGTGAGCGGGTGGGACGATCCGCGGCTCTCGACGATCGCCGCGATTCGACGGCGGGGCGTGCCGCCCGAAGCCGTGCGGACGTTCTGCGACATGATCGGTGTCGCCAAGACGCCCGCCGTCATCGAGCGGGCCCGCTTCGACTATGCCGTTCGTGAGGTACTGAACGCAGCCGCGCCCCGCGTGATGGCGGTGCTGGAGCCGCTCAAGGTGGTCATCACCAACTTCGAAGACGGGCGCACGGAGCCGATCGAGGCGCCCTACTACCCGCGCGACGTGCCCAAGGAGGGGTCCCGCACGGTTCCGTTCTCGCGGGAGGTCTGGATCGAGCGATCGGACTTCGAGGAAGATCCGCCCAAGGGTTTTCGTCGACTGGTCCCCGGGGGTGAGGTACGGCTTCGTTACGCCTACGTCATTCGTTGCGACGAGGTCGTGAAGGACGAAGAGGGCAACGTGGTCGAGCTCCGGTGCTCGTACGATCCCGAGACCCGGAGCGGGTCGGCGCCACTGGGGCGGAAGGTGAAGGGCACCATCCAGTGGGTCTCGGTCGAGAGCGCGCTCGACGCGGAAGTTCGCCTCTTCGAGCGGCTCTTTGTCGAGGGGACGGAGGAGGGTACGGACGAGAGCGCGCTCCTCGAGCACCTGAATCCCGACTCCCTGGTGGTGGTGCACGCCGCCAAGGTGGAGCCATCCGTTGCACGTGACCCGGCAGACACACGCTACCAGTTCGAGCGGACGGGCTACTTCTGGCGCGACCCGGTAGATGGGGCGGGGGACAGCCTCGTGTTCAATCGCATTGTCGCGCTGAAGGATACCTGGACCAAGAAGGAGGTGGCGACGGGCGGACCCGAGGCACGTCGCGACGTGCGATCGGAGGTGCCCAGGGCGCGTCCGAGCGCCCAGGCGAAGCCGGGACCGCGCCCAGGACCCCGTTTGGACGACCCCGAGGTGGCAGCCCGCTTCGAGCGGTTCAGAGGCGACCTGGGGGTGAGCGAGGAGCACGCCGAGCTGCTGGCCGACTCACCGGAATGGGCGGAGTTCTTCGAGGCCGCGTTGATCGAGTACGACGATGCGGTTGCGCTCGCCGGGTGGGTCGTCAACGACTTACGTGGGATGTTGGGCGACCGAGGCCTCGCGGATCTGCGCTTCGGCGGCGGGGAGGTGGGTAGCCTGGCCGCGCTCGTCGAGGAAGGCGGGGTGACGCGCCGCGCTGCGAAGGACGTCTTGGCCCGAATGGTCGAGGAGGGTGGCGACCCCAAGGAACTGGTGGAGGCGAT
Source organism: Gemmatimonadota bacterium (assembly GCA_024638325.1). GTDB lineage: Bacteria > Gemmatimonadota > Gemmatimonadetes > Longimicrobiales > Gaopeijiaceae > UBA2982. The sequence goes on from JAHEKM010000082.1 coordinate 2,370, forward strand.
GGGGCTCGCGGTGATGAACGACCCCGATGAGCTCGCGTCGATCGTGGACGATGTTTTGCAGGCATGGCCGGACAAGGTCATGGAATATCGAGAGGGGAAGCACGCGCTCATCGGCCTCTTCGTGGGCGAGGTCATGAAGAAGACGCGCGGCACCGCGGACCCCGAGGCGACGAAGAGCTTACTCGCAGCGCGTCTCGAATCATGACCCCGCCCTGCGCCAGGAACGCGGGAGCCTCGATATTCCTTGCATCGAGACACAATCGAGTCCGTGAACAAAGTGCTTTCTTGACACTCTTGAGACGCGCACATTAGGATAGCGCTCGTCATGTTTCGGGCGCGGCACTGGCCCCCCTCCAGGCGTTCACGTGACACGCACCGATTCATTCCCGCAGCGCGATTCGTCGTCTGCCTCCCGGCAGGTCGAGCCGCTGACCGACATCGAACGCAAGATTCTGGACTTCATGGTCCAGTACCTGCGGGCGAACACCTACCAGCCGTCGATTCGCGAGATCGGCGAGCGCTTCAACATCAAGAGCACGAAGACCGTGTCCGAGCACCTGCAGGCGCTCGCCGACAAGGGCTTCCTCGAGCGCGACCCGTCGCGTTCGCGCGGCGTGAAGATTCTGGGCGTCGACCTCGGCGCCGACACCGTATCGATCCCGTGCTTCGCCGAGTTGCCCGAAGAGGCGGTCGACAGCGCCCAGGCCGAGATGCACGTCTCCATCGATCGAGCGTTGGGTGGGACGAGGGGTAGCTTCTTCGTCCGGGCCGGTTCGGGTGACCTCGCGGTTCTGGGGGTCTCACCGGGCGATTTCGTCTTGGTGTCGCCGGTCGGGCTGGAGGACGTCGAAGACGGCAACGTCGTGGTGGCGCGCGTCGGTGGCGACTCGGTGTTCCATCGGTTCTCCCGCAACGGGAAGGGGCTCCACCTCGAGGCGCTCAAGCCCGGTGGCGACACGACCATCGTCGAGGACGCCGAAGGCCTGCGCCTCATCGGCCGCGTGACGGGTCTCTATCGCCGCATGGACGACGCGGCGTCGCTGAACCTCACGCCTCACTAGGCGAGAGCCTGCTGGATGGCCTCCTCGGCCACCCAGGACCAGCGGTGGATGGCGCGTGCGCTCGAGCTGGCGCGCGAAGCTGCCACGAAAGGAGAGGTTCCGGTCGGTGCCGTCATCGTCCACGACGATGAGGTGCTGGGAGAGGGACACAACCTCACGGTCACGGAGGCCGACCCCACCGCTCACGCCGAGGTGGTGACCATACGCCGCGCGGCGGCTGCCCTCGGTGATTGGCGGCTGATCGACTCCACCCTGTACGTCACGCTGGAGCCGTGTGCCATGTGCGCAGGCGCCATCGTGCTCGCGCGGGTGCCCCGGGTGGTGTTCGGCGCGCCCGATCCGAAAGCCGGCATGGGCGGCACGCTCGGCAACCTGCTACAAGACTCTAGACTGAATCATCGCTGTGATGTATCGAGTGGTGTCATGGCGAACGAGTCGTCCGAGCTGCTGAGGGCCTTCTTCCGGGAGCGACGTTGAGAAGCGCGCGCGCCCTGGTGCCGCTCGCGCTCCTGGCGGCGTGTTCACCGGTCGGGGTGACGCCTCCCCCAGTGCTGCCAGGGCCCCCGCCTGCGCCTCGGGCGCAGCCCGTTCAACGGCCACCGGCGGTGCGCGCAGGCTCGTACGAGCTCCGCCCGCCACGCTCGTACCCCGAGGTACGCGGCCTCTGGGTCGTGCGCTCGACCATGACGAGCGAGGAAGAGGTGCGGACCATGGTGGCCGACGCGGCCGCGGCCGGGTTCAACACGCTCATCGTGCAGGTGCGGGGCCGGGGGGATGCGTTCTACACCTCCGATCTGGAACCCCGTGGTGAGACGATCCGAGCCCCCGACGACTTCGATCCGCTGGCGCTGACGATCCGCGAGGGACACCTGCGCGGCATGGCCGTCCACGCGTGGGTGAACACACACCTGGTCTGGGGCTCCGCGACGCTTCCGGGCTCTTCCCGGCATCTGGTCAACGAGCACCCGGATTGGCTCGCGGTCTCGCGGTACCTGGCCCGCGAGCTCGTCGACGTCGACCCGCGTGACCCGCGCTTCGTGACGGCGCTGCGCCGCTACGCGGCGGACAGGCCCGAGACCGTGGAGGGCATCTACACGAGCCCGTCCCATCCCGAGGTGCGCGAACGGATCTTCTCCGTCTGGATGGACCTGCTCGACCGCTATGACCTGGACGGCATCCACTTCGACTATATCCGCTTCCCGTCGCCCGAGTTCGACTACTCGCGCGGCGCGCTGGAGCGATTCGAGGCCTGGGTGTCACCGCGGCTCTCCGAGGCCCGGCGCCGGGAGCTGCAACGGGTGGTGCATGGTGATCCACTCGCTTTCGCAACCGCCTTGCCGGACGAGTGGGACGAGTTCCGCCGCACACAGATCACGAGCCTGGTCCGTGAGATCTACCACGAGGTGAAGGCGCGTAAGCCACACCTCGTCGTGTCGGCGGCCGTGATCGCTGATGCGCAGACCGCGTATGGTCACCGCTTCCAGGACTGGCAGTCTTGGCTCGCCGAGGGCATCCTCGACGTGGCGGTGCCCATGGCGTACACGCCCAACAACGGGACCTTCCAGTCGTTCGTGCGCACGGCCCGCGAGGCAGCCGGTAGTCGCAGTCGGGTATGGGCCGGCATCGGGGCCTACATGAACACCGTCGACGGTACGCTGGACAAGATCGACCTGGCACGGGCCGAGGACGCCGGAGGCGTCGTGCTCTTCTCCTACGACTGGGCCGCGAGCGAGGGCCTGCGACTCTCGGGCGGGCCGCTCCTCGATCGCGTGGGGAACGAGCGCTTCGGGTCCTAGGGCTGGCCGGTCGGCGCCGGAGCCTCGACCGCGGCGTCGTCGACGATCGTCCCACGCCAGCGTAGCACGGCGTAGAGGACCGCAAGGCCACCGAGGATCGCCACCCACACCGGCAGCCCGTACGCGGTGCCGATGTCGCCCAACACCATCCCGACCACCGCGACCAGGAGTGCGTACGGGAGCTGAGTGCGCACGTGGTCCATGTGGTCACACCCCGAGGCCGTGGATGACAGGATGGTGGTATCCGAGATCGGGGAGCAGTGGTCGCCGAAAATGGCCCCAGCGAGCACGGAGCTGATCGCGCCCAGCAGGATGGTGTAGGTCCCGTCGCCGTCCCCGGCGCCGCCCATCGCCACGGTCAGCGGTATCACGAGCGGGAGCAGGATGCCCATGGTGCCCCAGGACGTCCCCGTCGCGAACGAAATCGCCGCCGCGATGACGAAGACGATGACGGGGATGAGGCTCAGGGCCACCCGGTCGGAGAGGATCTGGGAGAGATACGCAGCGGTGTGGATCTCTTCCGTCACCGAGCCCAGTGACCACGCCAACGTCAGGATGATCATCGCGATGAGCATCGACCGCATGCCGTTGACCCACGAGTCGATGGCCTCGTTGAGCGACAGGATGCGCTGGCTCACGGCCAGGCCGATGGCGAGGACGCAGCCCGCGAGGGAACCCCAGGCCATGGTCGTAAAGGGGTCCGCGTTGCCGAAGATGTCCCAGATGCGTGCGCCCGCATCGAGGCCGACCCTCCCGGTGACGTACAGCCCGACGACCACCACGACCACTACGGTCAGGACGGGCAGGGCCGCATTCCACCACCGATGCGGGGCCCCCTCCTTGGGCTCCATCACCTTGTCCGACGTATCCATCAGGAGCTGGGCGTCGGGGCGGTGGAGCTGGCCGGTCTGACGCGCGCGCCGCTCCGCCGCCGCCATGGGTCCGAAGTCGCGCCGCGAGAACGCGATCATGGCGGCGAAGAAGAGCCCGAGGACCGGATAGAACCGATAGGGAATCGTCTCGATGAAGATCCGGAACGCGTTCATGTCGAGGGAGGCGGCCAGCTCCGGATTCTGCGCCGCGGCGATGGTGAGGCCCTGCTGGATGAGGATGATCTCGTAGCCGACCCACGTGGAGATGGGGACGAGCGCGGCGAGCGGCGCCGCGGTCGAGTCGACCAGGTAGGCGAGCTTCTCGCGCGAGATACGGAGCCGGTCCGTGATCGGGCGCATGGTGTTGCCGACGATCAGCGTGTTGGCGTAGTCGTCGAAGAAGACGCCCATGCCCGCGAACCAGGTGGCGATCTGTCCGCGCCGCGCCGAGCGGGCGAACGGTCGGACGGCTTCGACGATCCCCATGGTGCCGCCGCTCCGGGAGATGATGCCGACCATGCCCCCGAGCAGCAACGAAAAGACCACGATTTGGACGTGCCCGTCGTCGGTGTTGGCGAGCTCGGGAATCGCGAACTGATCGACGGTCCTCCACAGGGCCGCGAGAGGATTGAAGCCCGAGATGCCGAGGGCTCCGATCCAGACGCCCGCGAAGAGCGCGGTCACGACCTCCTTGAACAGGAGCGCGAGCACGATGGCAACCAAGGGAGGAAGGAGCGAGAACCAGCCCGGCGTGAGGACCGGATCGACTTCCTCCACCGTGGAGCCGATGAAGACGAGGAGCGGCAGGTCCGCGCCGCTCTCCACCACGAGGCCGCCCTCGAGGACCGAGCCGTACGCCTCCACCGTACCCTGGGCCAGCAACACTCTCGCTTGGTTCTGAATCTGGTAGGGGAGCTCGCCTTCCGTGCCCCCCTCGATCGTCAACTGGAACGGCACCCCCGTGAGGACCAGGGCCGGCGCGTCTCCCAACTGCTGGGCGGACGCGAATCCCGGGAGCATCGCGAGGAGTGCGAGAGGTGCCAGCCTGAGTAGGCGCATCGTTGGAGCGATCCCGGGCGGGTGGGGAGGACGCGGCTGAGGGACGAGGCGCCAATGATGGGGCGGCGGTCGGGGCCGGGACAACCCGGCGTTGACCTGCACCCCCCGAATCCCGAGCTTTCCGCGGCTCACCGGCACCGTGCGGGAGCCCCAGCTCCGGGAGCGCATGCCCGACGACAACCGCATCCACCTGATGGACGAGGCCGACGTGCGACGCGAAGTCGCCCGCATGGCCCGTGAGATCGTCGATCAGAATGGCGGTACCGAGCGACTCGTCCTCATGGGCATCCACCGGCGTGGAACCCACATCGCGGCTCTGCTCCAAGCGGAGATCGAGAGCGCCGGGGGCGAAGTCGAGTCGGGATCGATCGACATCACCCTGTATCGGGACGACCTGGGTACCATAGGGCCTCGACCTGTCGTGGGCGAGACCGAGCTCCCCACCAACGGCATCGACGACAAAACCATCGTCATCGTCGACGACGTGGCCTATACGGGCCGAACCGCTCGCTCGGCGATCAACGAGCTGGGCGATTGGGGACGGCCCCAGCGCATTCTGCTCTGCGTGCTGGTCGACCGGGGTGGCCGCGAGTTGCCCATTCAGCCGGACGTCACCGGGCACACCGTCCAAGCAGGAGCCGGCGACCTCGTGGAGGTGTTGGTGCCGGAGCTCGACGGCCGACTCGGCGTAGACCTCGTGAGGTCGGAGGCGGGCGACACGTGAACCCGGCCACCGCGGCTCCGCTCGGCAAGGACCTCGTCGGCCTCGAGAACATGTCGGCCGAGCAGCTGACGGCCATTCTCGACACCGCGGAGCCGTTCAAGGAGATCAGCGAACGGCGCATCAAGAAGGTGCCGGTGCTGCGCGGCAAGACGATCGTCAACCTCTTCTTCGAGGCTTCGACCCGAACCCGGATCTCGTTCGAGTTCGCGGAGAAGCGGCTCAGTGCGGACACCGTGAACATCTCCGCGAGCGGCTCCTCGGTGGTGAAGGGCGAGACACTGGTCGACACCGCCAGGAACCTCGAAGCGATGCGCATCGACATGGTGGTCATGCGGCACGGGGCATCCGGCGCCGCGCAGTTCCTGGCCGACCGCATTCCCTCGAACGTCGTGAACGCCGGGGACGGCCGTCACGAGCACCCGACGCAGGGGCTCCTGGACCTGCTCACCATCCGAGACCACCGCGGCAAGATCGAAGGCCTCAAGGTCTGTATCGTGGGCGACATTCTTCACTCGAGGGTCGCCCGATCGAATATCTACGGCCTCCTTGCCCTCGGTGCAGAGGTCGCTGTGTGCGGACCCCCTACGCTGCTCCCGGTCGCGACCGACGAGCTCGGCGTGCAGGTCTTCACCCACATCGACGACGCGATTCGCTGGGCCGACGTCCTCAACGTCCTGAGACTTCAGCTCGAACGCATGGAGGGCGGCTACGTGCCGAGCCTGCGGGAGTACAACCGTGTGTGGGGCGTGACGAACGCCCGCCTGGAGGCCGCCGAGCGGGACCTCCTGGTTCTCCACCCGGGCCCCATGAACCGCGGAGTCGAGATCGACTCCGACGTCGCTGACGGGCCTCACTCCGTGATTCTCAACCAGGTGACCAACGGAGTGGCCGTGCGCATGGCCGTCCTCTACCTGCTCGCCGGCGGACAGCCCGAGCGAGCGGAGGCCGCCAAGGAGGGCGGAGAGGGATGAGCGACAAGCTGCTCCTGAAGGGCGGTCGCGTCGTCGACCCGAGCCAGTCCCTGGACGGCACGCTCGACGTGCTCCTGGCGGGCGGGCACATCGCCGAGGTGGGCGCGGGCATCGACGCCGCGGAGGACGCGCGCGTCGTGGACTGCGCCGGGCTCGTGGTCACTCCCGGTCTCATCGACGTTCACGTCCACCTGCGCGAGCCAGGCGAGGAGCACAAGGAAACGATCGCGACGGGCGCGGCAGCGGCGGCGGCTGGCGGCTTCACGGCTGTATGCGCGATGCCCAACACGGACCCGCCCATCGACGATCCGGCCGCCGTGGGTTACGTGGCCGCCGAGGGGCGCCGGGCGGGTGCGGCGCGGGTCTACCCCGTGGGCTGCATCTCCGTCGGCCGCGCGGGCGGCCGTCTGGCCCTGGTCGGCGAGATGGTGGAGGCGGGCGCGGTGGCGATCACGGACGACGGGAGCCCCGTCATGGACTCGGGACTCATGCGCCTCGCGCTCGACTACGCCAAGGCGTTCGGGATCCCCGTGGCCGACCATCCCGAGGATCTCGGGCTCTCCGCCGCGGGCCACATGAACGAGGGCATCGTCTCCACGCGACTGGGTCTGCCGGGCAAGCCGAACGCCTCGGAGGACATCCACATCGTGCGCGACCTGCTTCTGGCCGAGCTTACGGGTGGGCACATCCACCTGCAGCACGTCTCTACGCGGTTCGGGGTCGAAGCGATTCGTCAGGGCAAGGCGCGCGGCGTAAGGGTCACAGCCGAGGCGTCGCCGCATCACCTCGTGCTGAACGAGGAGGCCGTGAACGGCTACCGCACCGAGGCCAAGATGAATCCGCCGCTACGAACGGCGAGGGATGTGGAAGCGGTGCGGGCCGGCCTGGCCGACGGCACGCTCGACACCATCGCGACCGACCACGCGCCACACCACTACGACGAGAAGGAGGCCGCCTTCGCCGAAGCTCCGAACGGTGTCGTCGGACTCGAGACCGCGTTGGGGGTCGTCCTCACCAAGGTCGTGGGCGAGGGCGTGATCGACCTGTCCACCATGGTCGAGCGCATGAGCTGTGCTCCGGCGCGGGCCTTCAACCTGCCCGGTGGCTCACTGGCGGTCGGTGGGCCCGCGGATGTGACCGTTTTCGACGCCGAGGCCCGCTGGACCGTCGACCCGAAGGCGTTCCGCTCCAAGAGCCGGAACACGCCCTTCGCGGGATGGGAGCTACAGGGGCGGCCGCGCCTGACGGTCGTCGGGGGCCGGATCGTATTCGAGGGCTGAGCCGGCGTGCCGGCTCGGGCGCGGGGCTAGGCCAGCGCCTGCACGTGACGGGTGAGGCCGCTCTTGATGCGCGCCACCCGGTTCGGGTGCACCAGTCGCCGCGTCGCCGCGCGGTCGAGCAGCGAGACCGCCTCGCGCAGCCGCTCCTGGCCGACGTCGGCTGCCGTCGCCTCGCGCACACGCTTGATCGCCGTGCGGATGCGGGCCCGCTCGGACCGGTTGTGGGCCCGCGCCTTGGCGCTGAGCTGCATGCGCTTCTTGGCGCTCTTGATGTTCGGCATGGATTGCTCTCGGGGACCGTCTCGCTCGAATGTGAAGCTCGAAAAGCTAGAGAAGACGGGCCGGGTGATCAACGGGCCGGTAGTCAGAACCGCCAGCGAGGATAGATTACTCGGCCATGTTTCCGGTCCAAGCCCTCATCCTCGTCGCGGTGCTCATCGCGTCGGTCGTCGTGCACGAGGTCGCGCACGCCTGGCAGGCCCGTCGCGAGGGGGACGACACCGCGGAGCGCCTGGGCCGCATCACGTTCAACCCCCTTCCGCACCTCGACCCGCTCGGGTCGGTCATCCTGCCCCTGCTTCTGGCGTGGCAGGGGGGCATCATCTTCGGCTGGGCGAAGCCCGTGCCGGTGAACCCGGCGAACTACGACAACTACGTCGCCGGCGATATCCGGGTCTCCTTGGCGGGGATCGTGTCGAACCTGGGACTGGCCCTGATCGCGACCCTGCTGTCGGGTGTCGTGCTCAAGCTGACCGGTGCGGTCGGCTTCGGTAGCCTGATCTTCAGCGCCCTCAACTACACGATCTTCATCAATCTCCTTCTCGCATTCTTCAACCTCATCCCGATCCCTCCGCTCGACGGATCGCACGTCATGGCGCACCTGCTTCCCGCCGAAGTAGCCCAGTCGTACCGGGAGATGGGCAGATTCGGACTTCTGCTCGTGATGGCGATGATCTTCCTGGCGCCGGGCGCGCTCGACTTCTTCCTCACGCCCGTCTATTGGCTCATGGGCCTCGCCGATCAGTTCATCCGCCTGTGGATCTGACGGTCACGGCGCCGGAGCGCGAGGGCTTCTTCCTGGTCGAGATCGACCGCTTCCAGGGACCGCTCGATCTGCTGCTCCACCTCATCCGCACGCAGGATATCGACATCTTCGATATCCCCATCTCGCGGATCACAGACCAGTTCCTGCAGGCGATCAAGAGCCTGGACCCCACGGACCTCGACGGGGCGGGTGAGTTCCTGGAGATGGCGGCCACCCTCATCCACATCAAGGCACAGATGCTCCTGCCTCGGCCCGTGGAGGACGAGGAGGAGGATCCTCGCGCCGAGTTGGTTCGCCGCCTGCTCGAGTACGAACAGATCCGGGAGATCACCCAGCGGCTACGCGCGGCCGAGGCGGATCGGGGCCGGCGGTTCGGAAAGGGATACATCCCGCCCCGGCCCAAGAAGAGCCTTATGGAGCTGCCCCTCGAGACGACGTGGGACGAGGTGTTCGCGGCCGCGCTCGAGGTCGAGATGCCGCCGCCGCGACGGGTCGATCACCGCGTGACCACGCGACTCGTGACCATGGAAGAGAAGGCCGTCATCATCCTGGCTCAGCTCAAAACGAACGCTAAGATCAAGTTCAGCGAATTGCTCAAGGACTTCAGGGAGCGATCGCACGGGGTGATGACCTTCCTCGCGGGGCTGGAGCTCACCCGCCGGCGCGTGCTCTTCCTGAGGCAAGCGCGTCCGTTTACCGAGCTGTGGCTCTATCGACGGGACGACGTCGAGGCCGACGAAATGGATCCGATGGATGCCGACCACATGTCCGACGACGGGGTGACGAGGGACGACGCGTGAACGTATCGCAGATCGTGGAGGCCGTGCTCTTCGCGTCCGACGCGCCGCTCACGGCAGGTGACATCGCGCGCGCCGACGAGATGCTGGACGAGGATCAGGTGGAGGAAGCTGTCCGGCTGCTCAGGGCCGAGTACGATGACGCGGCTCGCTCCTTCCAACTCATCGAGCTCGCCGAGGGCTATCAGATCCTGACTCGGCCCGAGTACGCTCCGTACCTCGAGCGCTTCGACAACGTACCGCGACCCTCGCGCCTCTCCGGGCCGGCGTTGGAGACACTCGCGATCATCGCCTACCGGCAGCCCATCGGACGTCTGGAGGTGGAGTACGTCCGCGGCGTGGGCGTCTCCGGCGTCGTGCGCACGCTTCAAGAGCGCAACCTGATCGAGGTGGTGGGACGAGCCGAGGGTCTCGGACGTCCGCTGCTGTACGGCACCACCCGGCACTTCCTCGAGCACTTCGGCTTCCGCTCGCTGGAGGACCTACCGAGGCCCGAGGAGCTACCCATCGTCCTGCGTGAGCGGATCCCGCTCGGGATGGACGACGACGTCGTGCCGGAAAAGAACGGCGAAGGCGAGGCCAGGGACTCACGGGATCCCATGCAGGGCCACCTCGAGCTCGCGGGTGGTGCCCTGAAGGAGACCGAAGGAGTCGAGGAGGAGGCCGCCGAGCCGCCCGCCGAGATCGCCGCCGGACCGTCTTCGGACGCCGAAGGACTCGACCACGAAGGAGGCGAAGAGCCCCGGCCGTGAGCGAGGGCATGCGTCTTCAGAAGTTCATCTCCAGGTCGGGTCGCGCGTCCCGGCGTCAGGCAGAAGAGCTGATGCTCGCCGGGCGCGTACACGTGAACGGCCACGTCGCGTCCGAGCTGGGCACGCGAGTGGTCCCAGGCCGCGACACCGTCGAGATCGACGGCGAGCCGGTCGTCATCCCCGAGGTGCGCTGGGTGGCGTTCCACAAGCCCGTGGGCGTGCTCACCACCCGGAGCGACCCCCACGGAGGCACGACCGTCTACGACGTGCTGCCCGACGAAATCACTGCCCTCCGGTACGTCGGCCGTCTCGACCGGGACGCTCAGGGGCTCATCCTGCTCACGAACGACGGCGAGGAGGCGCACCGCCTCCAACACCCGAGCGGCGAGGTCGAGCGCCACTACGAGGTCGAGGTCGCGGGAGCGGTCGACGACGAGGTGGCTCGCCAGCTGGTGCGCGGTGTGGAGTTGGACGACGGTCTGGCGCGTGCAGTGCGCGCCAAAGTGTTGGAGCGCGGCACCGTGGTCTCGAGGGTCGCGGTGGTCCTCGCGGAAGGGCGCAAGCGCGAGGTCCGGCGCATGATGAGCGCGGTCGGCCACCCCGTGCAGAAGCTCAGGCGCGTGCGGTTCGGTCCCGTCGAGCTCGGGATGCTCGAGCCGGGGGAGTGGCGGGACCTGACGGACGCTGAGGTGGCAGCGCTCAAACGGGCAGGCGTGCGCTAGGCAGGCCCCCGGGACGTCCCTCTAGTGGAAGGACCGTCTCGCCTTCCAGGTCTCGCGGTGGAACAGCAAGAGCACCGTGTAGATCTCGAGGCGGCCGACGAGCATGAGGAAGCTCATGACCGCCAGGGCCGGGCTGGAGAGCCAACCGTAGTTGTCCGTTGGCCCGAGTCCGCCAAAGGCCGGGCCCACGTTGCCCACAGTGGCGATGCTCCCGCTGATGGCCGTGAGTGGTTCGAGCCCGGTCAACGAGAGCACCATGGCGCCGCCGAGGCACAGCAGCAGGTAGAGGATCACGAATCCCACCACGTTGGCGAGCACGTCCTGGCCCACGGTCTGCGTCCCGATGCGCGTGAGCAGCACGGCACGGGGGTGGAGATGCTTGCGGAGCTCGTTGGCCGTCTGTTTGAGCAACAGCAGGATGCGCATGGTCTTGATGCCGCCACCGGTCGAGCCCGCCATGCCGCCCACGAAGAAGAGCGCGAACAGCACCATCTGCGCGGCCGGGACCCAGAGCTCGTAGTCCGCGCTCACGAAGCCGGTGGTGGTAGTGATCGCGGTGGCCTGGAAGAGGCTGTCCCGGAGCGCCGGCTCGAACGAGGCGTAGCTTCCCGACAGGAGGTTGAGGGCCAGGATCGCCGCTCCGGCGGCCAGGACGACGAGCGTGAAGAATCGCCACTCGTGGTCGCGGAAGTAGACCGGTCGTCCGCTCACGGCACGGAAGTGCAGGGAGAAGTTGATCCCGGCCAGGTACATGAAGACGATCGTCACCCAATGGATGTAGGCCGAGTCGTATGCCGCCAGGGACGCGTTCTTCGTGCTGAAGCCACCGGTCGCCAAGGTCGCGAACGCGTGATTGATCGCGTCGAACGGGCCCATGCCACCGAGCAGGAAGAGGATCGCCTGGGCCGCCGTAAGGCCCACGTAGACCAGCCATAGCAGCTTCGCCGTCTGTGTGATGCGTGGCCGCAGACGCTCCGGCGTCGGACCCGGCACCTCGGCCCGGAAGAGCTGCATCCCTCCCACGCCGAGGAACGGAAGCACGGCGATCACCAGGACGATGATGCCCATGCCCCCGATCCAATGGGTCAGAGAGCGCCAGAAGAGAATGCCGTGCG
>JAHEKM010000083.1 GCA_024638325.1 Gemmatimonadota bacterium
GCCGAAGAGGTCGGCGTCGCGCGAGTCCGTGACGTAATGCGTGTTGACGTTGAAGAGCGGGTTGGCCGGATCGAGACCGGCGTAGCGACCCTGACGGCGCAGATAGTCGTTGGCCTCGTTGTACATGTTGTACTCGAAGACCTGGTCGACCGGGCACTGCGACGCGAGGACCTGGCACGTGTACTGCGAGCCGATCTTGCCAGCTGGGTCGAGCATGAAGTTCGAGCCGCCCGTGGCTTCGATCTCGAAAACGGGCGCGCCTACCGAGCCCTTCTTCGTGATGATCTGGATCACGCCCGCTGACGCCTCCGTCCCGTACAGCGTCGCGGCCGACGGACCCTTGATGACCTCGATGCTCTCGATGTCCTCGGGGTTGAGATCCGTGAGCGCGCTACCGTTCTGGCTCGCGCCCGTGCTGGGTCCGACCGTCTCGTCTGCGTGGATGCGGACTCCGTCCACATAGATCAGTGGCTGGTTGCCCAACAGCGTGCTGCCGATACCGCGCACGGTGATGCCGGAGCCCGCGCCGACCTCGCCGCCGGTGCGGTTGAACCGCAGCCCCGGCGTACGCGCGGCCATCAGGCTCTGCATGTTGGTGATGGGTGCCTGCTCGGTGACGGCTGAGGCGGACAGGACCTCGATGGAGTTCCCGAGCGCCCGGCGCTGCTGCCCGCCGGCCGTACCCGTCACGATCACCTCTTGAAGCTGCAGCGCCTCTTCGGTGATCCGGAAGTCGAGCACGGTCGTACCGCCAGCGGTGACGGTCGCCGTTTGGGTCGCCTCCCTGTAGCCGATCCGCTGCACGGTGACCGTGTGCGAACCCGCGGGGACGTTCACGAGCAGGTACGAACCATTCTGCTGGGTGAGCGATCCCTGGTCGAGGTTGGTAATGAAGACCTGAGCGGCGGCCACGGGCTGACCCGTCTGCTCGTCCGTGACTCGGCCTACGATCGACCCTGCTTGAGCCGACAGGCTCGGAGCCAACAGCAGCACTGCGGCCACTGCGGCGCCCAGGGTCCGTGTCCAGCGCGAACAAAGCTTGTCCATGCGGCACCTCATCTGTTCAGGCAATCGCATCCCTCCCCCCGGAGAGACAGCGAACCACACCGGCCGTTTCGGGGGAAACGCACTCCGGCGATGGTCATGCTTGGAGGCGGACCGGCATCCCGCCATAGCAGATGCAACGAATGGCACTGGCGCGTCATGAACTGCACGTAGATGCATACGAACGTCAGGAACGTAGGCGTCAGCGAGGGCGAGCCCAGCATCCGAGGGCGCGCGGCCGCGGACGGGCCGGCCCCAACCCGGAAGGAGCGCAATTAAGGCGCGCGTCGCGCCCCCGCAGGACCGACGGGTCGGGAGAGTCACTTCGATTGACCTCCGAAGAGGTCGGCGCGCGGGCCTCCCTACGAGCCCCGTGCCAGAGAAGTTGCGCGGGCCACCCCCGGGCCGAACGTTTCCATGTCGCAGGAACAGTTCGCCTGGGGCGAGCTACCTCTACCTGGAGTAGTGTTGGTATGCGCGACACGGCCATCACAGAGTTGGAAGTCGGGAGTCCCGGACCCCATGAGTCGTGGCCCGAGTCCCCCGCCAACCGGTCGGACGGGACACCCGAGCCGCCGCGCGTCCTCCGATTCGGATGGACGTCGGTCCTCTTGGTGTTGGCCTTCTGGTCCGTGTGGGGACTGCTGATGGGGGCGGGGCTCTACTTCTCTCCGACGGGGGAAGTCCTCTCGGTGCCCACCGACCTCATCGCCATCAGTCTGCTGGAGGGGTACCTGTGGGCGGCGCTCAGCTTCCCCCTCTTTGCCCTAGCGGCCCGTGTGGACCTGGGCGCCGAGGGAGGCGTGTGGCGCGCGGTGGCCCTGACGGGCGGCGGGCTCCTCCTCGCCTTCGGTGTCGCGTGGTTCGTCCCGGTCATCGGTAGCCTCTTCCTCTACGAGTTCTCCGATGGCGTCTTCGCCGGGCCACCGGGGAGTCGCAATGCGTACGTGCACCTACTGAACCACGGCCTGTTGGCTTCCATGCTCGTCCTCGCGACCGGGGCGGCTCGGAGCTACCTCCTGCGCTACCGCCTGCGGCAGGAGGAAGCGGTGCGGCTGCGCGCCCAGCTGGCCGAGAGCCGTCTCGAGTCGCTGAGGATGCAGCTCAATCCGCACTTCCTCTTCAACACCATGAACACCATCGCGGCGCTGGTCACGGAGGACCCCAAGGGCGTCCGTACGATGATCGCGCAGTTGAGCGGCCTGCTCCGCGACACGCTGGACAGCGCAGCGGAGATCCCGGTCTCTCGGGAACTCGCCATGGTGGAGCGATACCTGGGCATCGTCGCGGTCCGCTTCGAGGGCAGGCTCGAGACCCACGTGGCGCTCGACCCGCGGGCGGCGAACGCGCTGGTGCCGAACTTCATCCTCCAACCGCTGGTCGAGAACGCGGTGAAGTACGGGGTGGTCCCCAAACAGGAGCCTACGCTCATCCGCGTGGAGGTCCGCCGCTTGGACCATGAGCTGTGCATGGTGGTCGCGGACAACGGACCCGGTATGAGCGAGGCACGGGACGTGGGTCGAGCGATCGAAGGGCCGGGCTACGGCTCCGGGCTAGGGCTCCCGCATGTCCGCGATCGGCTCTCGGCCATGTACGGCGACGACGGACGACTGGAGATCTCCACCCCCCCAGGCGGCGGTACGGTCGCCGAGATCCGCCTGCCCCTGCGCTTCGCGGTCGACTCGCCGCCACAGCCGGTGCAGGAGCGAGAGAGTCCCCGAGAGCTCGGCGCGGTGACGCATGGATGAGCGCCCCTTGAGGGTGCTCGTCGTCGATGACGAGCCCCATGCGCAGAGGAGGGTCAAGGCGCTCCTGAAGGAGCAGAAGGACTTGGACCTCGTCGGGGTCGCCAACAGTGGGGAGACGGCCATCGACCAGATCCGGGACCTGGCGCCCGATGTCGTGTTCCTGGACATCGAGTTGGGCGACCTCACGGGCATGGACGTCATCGAAGCCGTGGGAGCAGACGCCATGCCGCTCACCGTGTTCGTCACCGCGCACGACGAGTACGCCATCGAGTCCTTTCGCTTCGAGCCCGTCGACTACCTCCTCAAGCCATTCACGGACGAGCGCTTCTCCGAGGCTGTAGCCCGCGCGCGGCGCCGCTTCCGGATGGTGGAGGTGCAGCAGCTCCAGAGCCGACTTCTCGCCCTTCTCCAGCAGGGAGGTGCCGAAGCCCCCGCGGCGCCGGACCAGCCCCAGCCCGGCGAGTACTTGGAGCGGATCGCCGTCCCCATGCGGGGTCGCGTCAAGGTGATCCCGGTCGAAGACATCGACTTCATCCGTGCGAGCGGCGCGTACTCCGAGTTGCACGTAGGAGACCGCAAGTACCTCCTCCGGGCTTCGCTCAGCTCCTTGGAGGAGCAGCTCAGCCCTCAGGAATTCTTCCGCGTGCACCGCTCCGACATCGTGCGGCTGGACCGCGTGGAGCTTCTTCTGCGCGAAGGCGGAGGCGAGTATCGCGTCCAGCTGCGAAGTGGCGAGAAGCTTCCGGTGGGCCGGACGCGCCGGAGCGAGCTCGAGGCCTTGCTCGGACGACTGTAGCGCACTCGAAAGAGCCTCTCGGGCTCGGTGTCCCGGGGGGACGCACCAGTCAGTTGGGCAGCGCCACCGGATGATCGAGAGGGCCGTACTCCTCACCCATCGGCACCGCCACGTTCCCGAAACCGAGTCGCACCAGGGCGACCGTGGGCTCCGAGGAGCCGGGCGACACCGGCGCGCTCACGGCCATCCAGTCGTTGGTCAGCCACGACGGCTGCCGCGATCCCCCCGGCGGGCTGTTCACATAGTAGATCAGGGTGCCGGTCACGCTGGAGGCGAAGTCGATCGCATCCGTCTGGAGTCCACGGTCGTGTCGCCTGAACGCGATCAGCTGTCCATCCGGCGACCACGCCGGCTCGAGCAGGTCGACGCCCGCCAGGGACAGGAAGTCGTCCATGCCGGTCCCATCCGCACCGATCGTGTACAGCGACTGGTTGATTCCGAAGCCCCGGCTGAAGACGAGCGTCTGGCTGTCGGGAGACCACGCCGGGGCATCGTTGTACTCCTCGGGAATGAAGACGCCGGCGTACGTCAGGTTTCTCTGGTTGCCACCGTCTGCGTCCATGACCCAGATGTCCGACTTGCCCTGCCGGAAGCTGCGGAAGGCGATCGACGAGCCGTCGGGCGACCACGCCGGCTGGTCGTCGATGCCCGGCTCGGTCGTGAGGCGGACCATGTTCGATCCGTCACGGTCCGCGACGTAGATGTCCTCGTTGCTCGAGCCGTCCCTGCTCACGAACGCCACCTTGGAGCCATCGGGTGACGGGGCAGCCTGCCTCGCGAAGTTGACCGGCGGCAGGAAGCGGCGCACGGAGCCGGCCGGGGCCAGCAGCCGGACGAAGAGCTCGGGCGTACCGTTGGGCGAGGCGCCGAACATCACCTCCTCGACGGGCGAAGCAACTACGAACAACGTCTTTCCGGTGAAGGTCGGGTAGGCGCTGGCGACGAGGTTGGTCGCGCCGGCCTTGAGCCCGAGAAGCAGGTCACCTTCGATCTTGGCCACCGTCGTGTCACTCGACGTCCATTCGATGGTCTTGCCGACGATGACGTCACCGAATTGGTCCCGCGCTACGGCCGAGAGCCGCACCGCGTTGCCCACGAGGACCGTGTTGCCGGGAATGGTGATGTCGACCGTGAGCGCTGGCCGGGAGTGGATCGTGAACATGAGCTCGTTGGACGTGCCCGGGTTCGGCTGGGGCGTCTCGACGCGGACGCTCGCCGTGCCCTCGAGGGCAACGTAGGAGGCGGCTACCGTAGCCTGGAGCTCGGTCGCGTTCACGTAGAACGTTTGCAGCGGGACGCCCTCCCAGAGCACTCTCGCCTGAGGAACGAACCCGGTGCCCTTCACGACCATCGTGAAGTTGCTCCAACCCGCCTGGATCTGATTCGGGGTGAGGGACGTGATCTCGAGCGCCACCGGCGCGGCCGACTCCACCTCCACCTCGGCGGTCGCCGACTTCCCTTCCGAGGTCGCCGTGACGTTCGCCGTGCCCTCGGCGTGCGCGGTGACCAGACCGGTCGCGTCGACAGAAGCGATGTCGACCCTGTCGCTGGCCCATGCGACGAGGCGCCCGTCCAGAACGCTCCCGTCGTCGGCGAACGTCGTCGCGGCCAATCGCAGGGTATCACCGACCTCGATCTCGCTCGAGGTGGGGGACACAGCCACCGAGTCGACCGGGGCCGCCGGAAGGGCCATGACCTGGACCTGCACCGTCACGCTTCGCCCTCCGGTGGCCGCGCCGATCGCCGCGAAGCCCTCGGCCTTGGCGGTCACAAGTCCCGCGCCGTCGATGGAGGCGACGTCTTCCCGGTCGCTGCTCCAGGCGAACGCCCTCCCCGGGATGGGCGCGCCGGTCGAGGTCTTCGCCTCCGCTCGCAGGCGCACCGTGTCACCTACGAACAGCTGGGCTCCGCTCGGGGTGATCGCGACCGAATCGACCTCGAGGGGGTCGGGCCCGGTGGATTCGGAGCAGGCGAGCACCAGGGGCACAATGACGACGAGAACCCGCAGCCAGAGCGACGGCATGTTCGAACTCGATGGAAAGACGTGACTGGAAGGCCGCCCGGGTACTTCCTGGACGCCTCTTCCTGCCCAGCCCAGCCAACGAGACGAACCCGTCTTGCGCCGGTCGGATCTCGTTGTAGTGGTGCGGGAGGTCGGACAATATCGTTACTCCCACGGGGTAGTTGAAGTGGTCGGGATCGGCCCCGAGACGCTACTGAACCCCGAGGTGCTCCCGGACCTCCGCGGCGCTCGCGCCGGTCTCCCAGATTGGGCTGCCGCGGTCGAAGTCCTTGGCGCGAGCGAGACCGCCGGCCTGCACCGGCTCGAGCCCGATATCGCGGACCAGAGCAGCGGTGATCTCGGCGGCCTCCCGGTCGTTGGTCGCGATCGGGACCGCGACCCTTACTCCGTCGCGGATGGGGTTGGCGAAGTTGCGCGGATTCACGGTGTTGAAGGCCTTCACGAAGCGCGTGCCGGGAAAGTACTCGGCCATGGCCTCGCCCGTGCCCTGCTCGAGCCACTGGTTCGTGATCTCGCCGTCCCGGTCGACACGTGGGTTACTGATGTCGATCACGACCTTGCCCTGCATGAGCTCGCCGAAGTCGCGACCGAGCTGCTCGAAGGCGACCGGCGGAGTGGCGAGCAGGATGACGTCGGCGAAGTATGCGGCCGCATCGGCATACGCGACGCTGACCCGTGGGGCGCCTTGCCGTACGAGCTCCATGAGCTCCTCCGGGCTCCGGGTCGCGAACATGACCTGGTGCCCGGCCGAGGCCCAGGCGAGACCCATCGGGGCGCCCATATTGCCCGCTCCGATGATGCCGATGCGGAGCACTCTGCCCTCCTGCACGGCCGGCGGCGCCTGCGCGAGCACAGGAACAGCGACCAGCGTCAGAGCCAGCGCGAGGGAGAAGGGCACTCTCATCGGAACCTCCGGGTGGGCAAAACGGGGTCGTGCAGGAGGAGACGTATATCGATGGCGATTCGTATCCGTCAAATGCCCCGAGACCTTCTCCGCAATTAGGAGTCGGCGAACGCGCGAGCTGCCTCCTCCTCGCTGACGTCCAGCCCGAACGGGTCGCTCAGGAGCTCGACTGCCTCGTCGGCGCTCACCTCACGCTCGTCGACCTCGGCGCCATGCCGCGTCTGATAGACGCAGCCCCGCAGCACGTAGCGACCGGCGACCGTGCTCCGCTGCACGGTGAGCGTGTTCACGAATGCGGACTCGGGGAACGTCGACGTGTAGTGGTTGGCTACCTGGAAATCCACCGGGAGCGCCGGCGCGAGCGTGAACGCGTACTGATCGTGCCAGCCGCCGTCGTCCGTTCGGCAGCGCAGAACGAGTGTACCTTCGGACTCCTCCTGCACGGCATACTCGCCGTCCGGCTGGCGGCTCACGGAGCCGTCCAGGGGGACAGGATGGAGCGGGCCGAAGGAGCCGAAGCCCACGTCGGCCAGACAGTCGAGGCCGTCCACCCGCACGCGCAGTGTCATGTGCGTGCGCGGATACGGACCTGTGCCGTCGCGGGGGCGGACGCGCGCCTCCAGCGTGTCCACGTCGAATCCGATCTTCCGAAGGGCGGCCGCGAAGAGTGTGTTCTGCTCGAAGCAATACCCGCCCCGCTGACGTGCGACGAGTTTGCCATGAAGCGACTCGGCGTCCAGCCGGATCGGCCGTCCGAGACGCACGTCCACGTTCTCGAACGGGATCCGGTCGAGGTGGGCGACGTGGAGGGTATGCAAGGACGCCGGATCGGGACCGATCTCGTCGGCGACGCCGATCCGGCGGAGATAGGCGTCGAGGTCGATCATTTCCGAAACGCTACTTGTTCGGCGGCCCCTATCCAAGGACTCGGCCGTCTTTCCATGGTGCCCGGAGCGGACGTCTGGACGTGCCGCGGCCGACCGGGCCGGACAACTTCTTCCGGACCCACCCAAACTTTGCCCGACCGGAAGGGGGTCAGCCGGCGGGAATCGCCCGGGATTCAAAGCGTTTCCGACCTGGCACGAAGGTTGTGTCTCAACGCGTGGAAAAGGCGATCACTCGCAACCCTGGGGGGGTGTTGTGAAGATCAGTGTATGGCTGGTTACCAGAGAGCGTGAGACGTGGATCACGTCGGCCGAGCTCCTGGTTCTGGGCGTCATCCTGCTCTCGCCCACGGGCCCGTTGGTCCGCATGCTGTTCGGGCTTCCGCTACTGACGCACGTGGGGTACAAGGCGCTCACGAGCCTGCCCATGGGACTCGTGCCTGGGCGGCCCGAGCGTGGGCAGCACCGACGGCACTACGACCTACGCGCTCGAGTCGTCCGGTTCCTAGACGAGGTCAAGCGGGTGGAGGACTTCGCGCAACGTGCCGAGTTGGCAGAGGTGCCGGACGACGAGGTCAAGGAGTTCCTCTTCGTGGCTCAACGGAGGGTGATGGCCGCGGCCCGCGAGGTCGCTAAGCAGACGGGCCAGGGTGTCGTGCGCGCCTAGGGGAGCCGGACCGCCGCCTCCGTCAGCGCGAGGGCTGCATCGTCCCCATCGAGTAGCGCGACGCCGCCTACGGGCAGCGTCACGTTGTGCTCCCCGTGACCGAAGGGGAGGTCCGAAACCGCGGGTACGCCCAGTCGAGCAGCGAAGTCCTCGAGCACGTCCGTCAGGGGGTGCTCGTCTCCTTCGGGCTGGTCGGTGAAGCGGCCGAGCGCCAACCCCACGATTCCGTCCGTCACGCTGGAGCGCCGCAGCTGGAGCAGCATGCGGTCCACCCGGTACGCCGGCTCGGCCACATCCTCCAGAAACAGAATGCGGCCGCGTCCGTCGAGCTGGTACCTCGTGCCGCACATGGAAGCGAGAATCGCGAGGTTGCCGCCGACCAGCGGCGCTTCGATGCGCCCAGGGGCGAGCGTCCGGGGGGGTGGATCGCACTCGCGCGAGACGAGTAGCCCGGGCGGGGTGGCCTGGAACAGCACACGCCGAAACGCGTCTTCCGACTCCACCGGCCAGTCCGCTCCCGGATGCGGACCGTGAAACGAAACCACGCCCAGGGCCGCGTGGCGGGCATGGATCGCCGTGTTGTCACTGAACCCGATGAAGGGGATCGGGTCGTCGAGCTGCCGCCGCAGATCCAAGTCCTCGATGAGACGCAGCGTTCCGTATCCGCCCCGAAGCGCCCACACGCCGTCCACGTTGGAATCGTCGAAGGCCACCTGCAGATCGCCGAGCCGCTCGGCGTCCGTGCCAGCCATGTACCGGTACCGGGAGCCCGCGGCGGGATAGACCAGGGGCTCCAGACCCTCCATGCGGCACCGCTCCGCGGCCGCCTCGATGCGGTCGGCGTCGACCGGGCCGGCGGGCGCCACGAGCGCGACGCGGGAGCCCGGCCTCAGGGCTCGGGGAAGGCGAGCGCGTGGACGCGTCGCATCGGGGGAGGAGTTCATGGTAGGATTATCGAACTCCCCTGCCTGTCGCGCGAGGCGCGCCTTGAGCACTTCCCCATCCCTCGAACACTGGCCGGCCGACTGGCCATTTCCGCGCGGAGGCGCGGGGTCGCTCTCCGAGCACGGTATGGTGGCGACCACCGACCACCGCGCGAGTCGGGTGGGCGTCGACGTCCTGGCGGAGGGAGGCAACGCCGTGGACGCCGCGGTAGCCATCTCGTTCGCGCTCGCCGTGGTGAACCCCGAGGCCGGCAACTTGGGCGGGAGCGGCTTTCTGCTGGTGGGGGAGCCGGGCGGCGCCGTGGTCGCGCTCGACTACCGGAGCACAGCGCCCGCCGCGGCGACTCCCGCGATGTTCGAGCAGAACACCGGGGCACACGACGACGCGTCTCAGTTGGGTCACCTGGCGGTCGCCGTCCCGGGCGCCGTGCGGGGTCTCTGGGATGCGCACGCCCGCTATGGGTCGCTACCCTGGGCACGGCTCGTCGAGCCGGCAGTCGACCTCGCCCGTGGGTTCGAGGCTGACGAGCGTCTCACGCGGTCGTACGAGCCACACATCGTCGCGGGCCTCGCGCGCTATCCGGCCAGCGCCCAGGTCTTCCTGCCGCACGGGGCCCCGCCCGCCGAGGGCGCCACGTTCGAGCAACCCGATCTCGCCCGCACACTCGAGCGCATCCGCGACGGCGGGGCCGACGGGTTCTACCAGGGGGAGACCGCTCGCCTGCTGGTGGAGGAGATGCGTCAGGGCGGCGGCCTCCTTACGCACGACGATCTGGAGGCGTACGCGTCCGCCTGGCGGGAGCCGGTCCGTGTCCCCTACCGGGACCACACCATCGTCTCCATGCCGCCGTCTTCGTCGGGTGGCGTCACGGTCGCGGCGGCGGCACACATCCTCTCGTGGTTCGACCTCGGCGCGATGCCGTGGCACTCCGCGCCCCACGTTCACCTCCTCGCTGAAGCGTGGCGGCGCGCCTTCGCGGACAGGAACCACTCGCTGGCCGACCCGGATCAGGTCGACATGCCCCTCGAGGCGCTCTTGTCACCTGTCTACGGTGCCCACCGGGCGAGCGGCATCACACTCGACCGGGCCACGCCATCAGAGCGCGTTCGACCGGGCGCGGACGCCTTCACCAGAGAGCGCCATACGACGCACGTGTCCATCGTGGCGCCCGACGGCGGCGCCGTGTCGCTCACGACCACGCTCAACACCTGGTACGGCAGCAAGGTCGTCGCCGGCGGCACCGGCGTGCTCCTCAACAACGAGATGGACGACTTCACCGCCCGACCCGGCGTGCCCAACCACTTCGGACTCGTGCAGGGTGAGGCGAACACGGTCGCGCCAGGGAAGCGCATGCTGTCGGCCATGACACCCACGCTGCTGCTCGGACCCGCCGGCGCGTTGCGGGCCGTACTGGGCGCTCCGGGCGGAGCCACGATCATCACCACGGTCTTCCAGGTCGTCTCGAACATGGTCGACCACGGCATGTCCCTCGCGGACGCCGTGGCGGCGCCCCGGGTGCACCACCAGCACCTGCCAGACCGCATCAGCGTGGAGCCCGGCGGGCTGTCCCCGCGCGTGCTGGGCGAGCTCGGGATGATGGGCCACCAGGTGAAGGAAGCCCGGGAGCGCTGGGGCGACGTCGAGGCGGTAGGCGTGGGTGCGGACGGCTCCCTGGAAGGTGTGGCGGACCCGCGGCGAGGCGGGACGGCGCTGGGGCTGTAGGCGTCGCGGCGGGGCCGCGATAGCCGTAGCGTAGAACATGGACATCCAGGTGGTTCTCCGGACACCGCTGGCGACGGTCCTCCTGCTTGGCCTCGCCGCCTGCGCGAGCGCTCAGGACGACCCACTTGCCCAGCGCCTCGTCGGAGGTTGGCGCTTCGTCAAAGTCTGTCAGTACGAACGACCGGCCGGCGTGGAGGCGTGCAGCCCCATCACGACGATGGTCGAGTGGCTTCGCTTCGAGGCCGACGGAACCGCGGCCGAGACCCGCCCCAACGGGCCGTCGGGCCGCTATCGCATCGAGCGGCGGGAGCTTTCGGGAGGCCGCACCGAGACGCTGCTCAACATCGGTGGGCGCAACCTGGGGCAGCTCACCTTCTTGGGTGACACGTTGGTCTTGGGGCTGGCCTACGTCGACGGGCCCGACCGCTATTTCGTGCGGGCTCCGGAGATGCCGGGGCCCTAAACCCCCTCCAGCCTCCACAGCAGCTTCCCGTGGATGCCGCCGAAGCCGCCGTTCGACATGACGAGCACCACGTCTCCCTCACGGGCGTCGTCCACCACGGCGCTCACGATGTCGTCCACCTCGGGGATGTAGTCGGCTTGGACGTCGGCCTGGCGCAGCTCGGCGGCGACCTGCGCCGGATTCATGCCGGTCTTCTCGTCGTAGCGCTCCGGACGGAAGAGCCCGGCCACCACCACCCGGTCCGCGCCGGAGAGCGCCTTACGGAAGTCGTCCTGGAACTCGCGCCGCTGGGCCGTATAGCTGCGCGGCTCGAACACGGCGACGAGGCGCCGGTCGGGGTAACGCTGTCGCGCGGCCAGAATCGTCTCACGCACCGCCGTGGGGTGGTGAGCGAAGTCGTCGATGACCGTCACGCCGCCGACCTCTCCCCTCACCTCCATGCGCCTACGCACCGTCCTGAAGACCTCGAGGGCCTCGCGGATGCCCTCCCACGAGGCGTCGACCGAGCGCGCTGCGACGATCGCGGCCAGGCAGTTCCGCACGTTGAAGTCGCCGGAGAGCGGGGTCGCGAAGCGACCGATCTCGAGCCCGGCGTGCAGCAGCGTAAAGCTGCTCCCATCGGGGCCGTGCTCGATGTCCCGAGCGACCCACTGTGGGTGCGTGACGCTGCCGTGCTCGTCGCCGACCCCGAACGTCTCGAGCTGGGCGCGCGAGCTCCGGGCCATGGAGCGCTCGACGTCGCCTTCCCAACCCAGCACGAGCGATCCTGTGCCGGGCACGATGTTGACGAAGCGCTCGAACGCGAACCGGTACGCGATGTCGTCCCGGTAGATGTCGGCGTGGTCGAACTCGACGTTGGTCACCACGGCCGTCTTCGGAATGTAGTGCCACATCTTCGGTGTCTTGTCGAAGAACGCCGTGTCGTACTCGTCCGCCTCGATCACGAAGAAGTCGGAGTCCGACAGACGGAACGAGGTGCCGAAGTTCTCTGCCACGCCGCCGATGAGGAACGACGGGTTCAGGCCGGCGCACTCGAGGATCCACGCCAGGATCGAGGTGGTGGTCGTCTTCCCGTGCGTGCCGGCGACCGCCAGGACGTGCCGACCCCACAGGAACTGGTCCTTGATGGTCTCGGCCGCCGAGGTGTAACGCAGCCCGACGTCGAGTACCGCCTCGAGCTCCGGGTTGCCCCGCCCGATCGCGTTGCCGACCACCACCACGTCCGGTGTCGGCTCCAGGTTGACCGGGCTGAAGGGCTGCGCATACTCGATCCCGAGTTCCCGCAGCATGTCCGACATGGGCGGGTACACGCCCTCGTCCGAGCCCGTAACCTCGTGGCCCTTGGCGCGCAGCAGGCCGGCCAGGGACGCCATGGCCGTACCGGCGATGCCGATGAGGTGGTAGTGCATACACGGACGAAGCGCTGTGCGCGCCGATTCGTCCAGTGCCGCGGTCAATCTCTACCGCGACACTGGAGGTACCGGCATCTTGGGGACCCGCGAGGAGGACAGCTTGAGCGACGCGTACGAACCGGTGCAGTGCAGCTTCCACGACGTGCTCGAGGACGCCGCCGTACGCCGGCGCACGTGCGTGATTCGGTATCGCGACGAGGACGGCACGCCCCACGAGGCGAGCACCACGATCCGCGATATCTACGCGCGCGACGGCGCCGAGTACGCACGTCTGGGGAACGGGACGGTCGTTCGCCTCGACCGACTAGATGACGTCGAGTCGGCCGGTGCGCCTGCGCCCACGCAACGCGGCGGGGGATCGCGGTGAGCGAGGCCTGGCTTCGCGGACCGATCGAAGGCGTACCCGCCGAGCTGATGCCCATCGCCCACTCGCTGGTCGACGCGCTCGAAGAGATCGAGGTGGTCTTGGATCTCGACGCCGGGCAGCTATGGTCGCGTCCAGCCGGGGCCGCCTCGGTCGGCTTCCATCTGCGGCACATTCCGGGCGCGCTCGACCGCTTGCTCACGTACGCAGGGGGGGCGCAGCTGGACGAAGACCAGCTGGCCTACTTGCGAAGTGAGGCGGAACCGGGCGACCCGCCCCTCGAGGCTCCTCCCTTGGTCGACGGCGTGCGCCGAGGAGTCGAGGCCGCGCTCGATGTGCTCCGGGCGACCGACCCCGACACCCTGCTTGAGCCGCGCGAGGTGGGTCGAAAGCGAATCCCGAGCACGGTCCAGGGGCTCCTTTTCCACGCGGCTGAGCACACGCGCCGTCACGCCGGGCAGGTGATCGTGACGGAGCGGGTGGTGCGGCGAGCCGTTGCACCGGCGCCGGCCGCCTCACTCCCAGCTGACGCGCTCGAGGCGGCGCTCGACGCGTGGGAGGACGCCGGACTCCGGGGGCTGTGCGGCGAGGGTCGGGTCGAGGTGGCGGTCGACGTGCTTCGCTCGCGCGGTGTCTCCGTTGTGCGCCCGACCGACCCCCGCTCGTCCACAGGGTAGAAGCGAGCACCCGACGCTCGACGATCGATTCTCCCACAGGGACGACCCCATCCGCGCTTCCGAAGGCACACGAGGCCCTCGCCGGACGATCGTCCCCGCTGCCGCAGTCACAGCAGCGGTCGCGCTCGCCGCCTGCTTCGAAGGCGGCACGGCGCCCGCGCCGGACACCATTCCGGTCAGCGGACAGGCCGTCCCGGAGCTGACGGTCGTCGACAGCCTCGTCGAGACGCTCATGACGAGGCACGACGTTTGGGGGGCGGCGGTGGCGGTGGCCAGGGAGGGCCGGCTCGTCTATTCACGCGGCTTCGGGTTCGCGGACGCGACGACGCGCGAGCCCGTCCAGCCTGAAGCCGTCTTCCGTCTGGCGTCATTGTCCAAGTCGGTCACCGCGGCGGCGATCCTCGAGCTGATCGAAGACGGGCTGCTGAGCTTGGACGACCATCCTTTCGAGATCCTTTCGGACCTCGAGCCGGCGCCAGGCGCGTCGGTGGACCCGCGCCTGGCAGTCATCACCGTCCAGGACCTGCTGGAGCACGCGGGCGGCTGGGATCAAGGCATCAGCGGGGACGCCACCGTGATGACGACAGACGCGGCTGAAGCGTTCGGGCTGACACCGCCGGCGGACTCCGAGACCATCGCGCGGTACGCGCTCGGCATTCCGCTCGACTTCGACCCGGGCGGTCGACACTCGTACGCCAACCTGGGTTACGTCGTGCTCGGGCTCGTCGTCGAGGAGGTCAGCGGTCTGTCGTACGAAGACTTCGTACGGGCCGAGGTGCTGGAGCCCGCCGGAGTGACGACCATGCGCCTGGGCCGCACGCGGCCCGAGCTGCGCGCGCCTGGCGAGGTCGTCTATCACCATTCCGGCTCGGCCGCCCGCTTGTCCGTCT
>JAHEKM010000200.1:0-761 GCA_024638325.1 Gemmatimonadota bacterium
AAGAACCGTCGCTATCGAAACCGGCTGCCCTTCGCTTTGCTCTTGGCTTCTGCTGCTATCGCCGGAGTGGCCGGCTGTTTTGAATGGCCGAGTGACCCGCTCGGTCCTCAGCCCGAGAATTGGGTCCGTCCGGGGCCTCAGCCGGTCAGCGTGCATGGTCTGGTGTGGCTCGGTTCTGAGCGCCTCACCGGGGTGGAAGCATGGGTGTACGTGGTGGCGGACAGCCCGTATTACTGGCAGTACAACGTGAGCGGGCCTCCGGCCTTCGCCGCAGGTTGGGTCAACAACGGCGAGTGGGGGTTTGCCGAGTACCTCTCCGTGCTGTGCGACGAGACCTTGTACTCGCACCTCAAATTCCGTGAGACCGCCGACGAGCCGTGGACTGACGTGGGATTGGGACCGTTGTTCGATGTCGAGCCCGAGTGCTCCGACACTGGGGTCTCCTTTGTGGCCAGGGAAATCACCATCCCGGTCCCGTAACCCCCGCGTCCTCCAATTCCGTCTCGGCTACGTACCACAACCGGTATCCCGCCATGGCATTGCGGTCGAGCCCTGGAAACCGCGAGGAATCAGTCTGGGGCAACTCAAACTGTGCCAAGAACTGTGTCGTTACCCACCGACGCTGGCCGCCGCTATCGACGCAGACATCCAGCAATTCCGGCGCTGGCCGACGCCCACCGACGCTGCTGGAGGCGTTCCCAAAGCAGGTGCGCTACCGGACTGCGCCACGCCCCGTGTAAGGCTTCTTGGCTTTCGGCCTA
>JAHEKM010000200.1:771-41110 GCA_024638325.1 Gemmatimonadota bacterium
GCGCCCGGATTGAGCTGCGCGCGGCCTCTGGCCGTGCTCGCTCCCCTCGCGCCTCTACCGAGTTGGTTTCCGGGTGACGGCCAGGCCGCTCGGGTCGAACCTGCGGTTCAGTCGATCGCCTGCGATCGACGCGGGTGCTCACGAACCCGCTGAATCCCGTCGCCCCGATGAGCGGAAACACCGAGCGGCCCTACGGTAGGACCGTAAGGCCGCTCATCGGGGCGCCCGGATTGAGCTGCGCGCGGCCTCTGGCCGTGCTCACGCACCCGCTGAAGCCGGGCGCCTCGTTGAGCGGAAACACCGAGCGGCCCTACGGTAGACCGTAAGGCCGCTCATCGGGGCGCCCGGATTCGAACCGGGGACCCCCTGCTCCCAAAGCAGGTGCGCTACCGGACTGCGCCACGCCCCGTGTAAGGCTTCTTGGCTTTCGGCCTATCCTTGAGTCACCGAATAGTCACCGCGAGCCGAATCCCATCAACTGTGTTGCCGGCCTAACCTCGCCACGCCCTCAGGAGTCGGCAACGTCAAGAGAGAGGCGCCGGGCAGTCAGATCGGGCCGAGTCATCCTGAGGCGGGTGACCCTCTAGTTGGGCGGCAACCTTACCGAGTGAACGCTGGTCCCCCCAAGCATCCAGAGGAATCGATCACCGGGCCTTACTGACTGGGTTGAGCGGTAGGCACGAAGCCCGACCCCAGGTTCCGCCGACACAGTTAGTTGTCTCCCCCGAGCGGGGACGACGAATACGTCGGTTTCTCCAGCCTGGACTCGGCCGAGCATGGTGCGTCGTCGCCCGTCCCACTGGACGTACACATCCAAAGGCCGCTGCCTCTCGTTTCGCACCTGCAACCCGACGACGGCTCCCGAATCGCTCTCGACGGAGGCCATCGTCGATTGGCCCCCGGAGGCGCAGCCGCAGGCCAACACAAGACTGAGACCGACCAGCCCTTTGATCATGACAAGCCTCCCGACGCGCAATCTGACAGAAGCTCGCGCGTCTAGCGCTCATAATAGGCGCGGGTCGCGGACCTGCAACGCCCCTGCCCTATGCTCGGGCCGGAGTAGGGTCAGACCGTCCCATCCTGCCATGTACGCACGCGCTCGGTAGGCCGGGCTTGGCGCATGGCGATCATCGGCCCCCGTTCATACGCGACTGCCCGTGACCTTCACAGCCAACACCAACGGCAGCCCCAGCGCGAAGAACACGCTCACAGACCCGCGAACGTTTTCTGGCTAGGGTGTGAACTCGTGCACGACCATCAGGCAAGCCCCGAAAGCGACGTTCATACACTCTGTCGTGCTCCCGGGAGGAACTCTCCACAGAATCAACTCGTAGGTCACGCCTGCGATGAGCGTCTCGGGTGGCCTGAATTCATCGATCCCTGGCGGGGTCACTCCGTAGGTCACGGGCGGTGAGATCAGATTCGCCTGCGCTGGATCGCCCCAGGTCGTGTCGTCAGTGCTGATGCCCCATTGGTCGCTAGCCTGCTCCTCCACGAGTAGCACGGCTATGGCGCACGCGGGCTCCCAGTTGAAGACGGGTTGAAGCCCTGCACCGACAGTGACGGTGACAGCTCCGGTGTCGTCGGTGCATGGTGGGGCAATATCAGTAGGGCCGTCACCCCCGCACGCCCACAAGAGAACCGCCAGATTCAGTGTTACGCATCGCCATCGCGTCATCGTCGGGCTTCCTTTGCCAAGCAGCTCCAGAGGAAGATGGTCCTGCCTTCTCGACGGCGCTGTCGGGAGTTCGATGGACTGCGCGTAGGGAGCTCTCGGAGCCTACACCAACACCAACGGCAGCCCCAGCGCGAAGAGCACGCTCACGATGATGACGGAGCCGTCGTTGCTATCGCTGCCACTCGCTGAGCTCACGAAGAAGTCCGTGAGCTCGTCGACCGGACCCTCGACCATCACCGGGTCCGCTCCGCCACAGGAAGCGGCCGATAGAGCGAGTAGGACGAGCACATGGCCCCGAAGAAGGGTTCTACTCGGTGCGTGAGCGCAGGCTCGGCGGGAGAGATGTGACGACACAGCAGGTCTCGCGGGGCAGGAGGAGAGGTCCCTCAGCTGCAGGTGGCGCTGCTTGTCGTATCCCTGTCGGCTGGATGCCAACAGAGCAGTCGCACACTCTGCGCGCAAGCTCGCCCGCCACGGCTGCGGGCCACCTAGCGGTCAGCGACCTCAACAGCGGCGATGTGCCGGCATCCGGCCCTTGCCATGGGCCGAATGAGCATCAGCCCGGCGTGAACCAACCCCAGGAAGTACTGCTCGTCGGAAGTCAGCGCGAACTGAGCGCCCCGCTCCGGCCGCGAGGTCTTTGGGTCGGCCCCAGGTAACTCCCTGCCTCCGATTCGGGGAGATCCCGACAGCGGCCTCGTGCTGGACTCGCCAAGATTAGTTCCTGCGGGCCGCTGTTTGTGGGGGGTTCGCCTCAGCAAGGTGAGGGGGTCGATATGTCATCGCGTCACGTACGCAGTCGGTCCACGGTCGCAATCGCGCTTCTCTCATTGACAGCTCTGTTGAGTTGCGGCGGTGAGAGTACCCCGACAGAGACCGAGAACCCCACGATTTCCATCTCGATCAACCCGGCCGCGGCGTCGGTCGAGCAAGGCTCCTCCACTGACGTGGCGGTGACGGTCACCGGTGCGGGAGGGTTCTCCGGAAGCGCCACCGTCACTGTCGACGGCGTGCCCACAGGCGTCACGGGCACGGTGGGGAATGTACAGAGCTCGGGCGGCAATACGACGGCCACCGCGACCATCGCGGTCGGTGCCGGCGTGGCCGCCGGGAACTACACCCTCACAGTCCGTGCGACAGGTAGTGGCGTCAGCGCCGTGACGGCGAGTTTCACACTCACCGTTACCGCGGCCCCGGCCTACGGACTATCGGCGAGCCCCAGCCAGCTCATCATCGAACAGGACGCGCAGGGCACGACCAACATCGCCCTCGCACGAACGAACTTCACCGGTAACGTGACGCTCTCGGTCGAGGGTGCGCCGAGCGGCATGACGACCTCGTTCGACCTCAATCCGGTGAGCGGGAACGCGGCGGTGCTGACCCTGGCACCCGATGGGACCGTGGCGATCGCGACGTACACGTTGACGATCCGCGGCACCGCGACCGGACTCGCCGATCGGACCGTCACCGTCGACGTCATGGTGACCGCACCGGCAGCCCCCGACTACCTGATCGGTGTGAACCCCGCGGCGCTGACCATCAACCAGGGTGACAACGAGGACGCTGCGATCACGCTGACCCGCTCGAACTTCACGGACGCGGTGACGCTGTCGGCCGAAGGCGTGCCGGCCAACGTCACCGTGTCGTTCTCCGAGAACCCGGTGAACGACAACGACTCCGAGATGACGGTCGCCGTGGGTGCTGGCGTGCCCACGGGCGCGTACTCGTTCACGCTGAGGAGCACAGCCACAGGGCTTCCCGACAAGACGGTCACGATCGACTTGACGGTCGAGGACGCTTCGTCGTACACGCTGGGGCTCGCCCCATCGACGATCAGCGTCGATCAGGGCGCCTCCGAGACCGTCGACGTCACCATCACTCGACTAAATTTCGCCGAGGCCGTGACGCTCTCCGTCGAGGGAGCACCAGCCGAGGTGACGAGCCAGTTCAGCGTGAACCCGGTGCCGGGGACCGCGTCGGTGCTGACGATCGACGTCGGGGCGGCGGTCGCGCCCGGTGTCTACGGCCTCACGGTGCGAGGCACCAGCGCGAGCCTGTCGGTGACCGAGTCGCTGACCCTGACGGTGACGGAGGCCGTGGGGTTCAGCCTCGACGCCATCGCGGGTCTTACGGTCCAGCAGGGCGCCTCGGGTGTCCGTGCGGCGACGATCACGCGGACCGGCGGCTTCGCGGGCGACGTGACCGTGACGGTCACGGATCTGACGGCCGGTATCACGGCGACGGTCAACCCCGTCACCACAGCCGGCAACTCCGTCGACGTGACGATCAACGTGGCCGGTAGCGTCGCGGTGGGGAACTACACGGCGACGGTTCGCGGCAACGCGACGGGACAGCCGGAGTCCACCCAGACGCTCGACATCAGCGTGACGACCGCAGCGGGGCAGCAGGTCTCGCTCGACTTCTCGGTGTGCGTCGCCGACGAGCGCCCCGTCTGGCTCGCGTACCAGGACGGCTCCGGCCCGTGGACGCCGGTCAGCGGGGTCGGCGACACCTACACCTTCAACGTCGCCGCAGCAACCGCGGCGATCGCGATCAGCACTCAGCCGACGATCTCCACCTCGAGCGTGTTCGTGTATTACGCGACGCAGGCGGAGATGGTGGCAGCCAACCTCGAGGACCTCTGCGAAGAGGTGCAGACGGGCAAGACCGTCAATGCGAGTGTCGCAAATATCGGTCTTGGCGAGGGGGCGACGATCAGTCTGGGTGAGGCCTTTGTTGATATTCTCTCGGTCAACGGCTCCATCGCGATCAACGACGTGCCCGACGGGAACCTGGATCTGGTCGGATACAAGTGGTCGCAAACTGGAGCGTCGGACCGGATGTTCCTGCGTAGGGATGTGAACGCGGCTGCCGATTCCGACATCGGCCTGATCGACTTCGACGACATCGCCGGGGACGCGTTCTTCCCGCAGTTCGCGACGATGACGGTCACGGGCGGCAGCGGATCCGGGCTTTCTTGGGCCTCGGAATACGCGACCTCTCCGAGCCCGGGCACGTGCTACTACGCGTCGCTCAACGACGACTTTTTCGCAGGGGCGGGGACCCAGTTCCTCGTCGGAGGGGCCCCGACCGCGGAGCAGGAGACAGGGCCAAATGGAGACTTCCACTATGTCGCGATCACAGATCTGGGGAGCCTGGCCTTCGTGTCGGAGATGTTCCAGACGATGGCCCCCCGAACGATTCCCTTCGGCGCGGCACTTCCGGCGCCGACGATAACCGACATCACCGGCACGGCCGCGTACCGACGGGCCCGAGTCGAGTTGACGCTGCCCGCGGAGTACGACGAAACCGCGATCTTCGCGCTGACGAGTGGAACGGCCAGCATCACAGCGATCGCAACAGCGGCTTGGCTCGGCGGCCAGACCGTATCGCTCGAGATTCCCGACTTCACCGGGCTGGCCGGATGGGACGACAGCTGGGCGCCGACGAATGCGTCGACGACCGATTGGTGGTTCTCAGCGTCCGGGTGGACCGGCACCGACTGCGTTGAAGACGCGCGGGAGGTGAGCCGAACGGTGCTCGGCACGGTGGGCTAGCGCGATCGGCCTCTCAAGGTCAGCCTAGCTCCGGGCGAGGCCCCGGCGTCCGAGGACGCCGGGGCCTTTTGCGTCACCGTGAAAGGCTCAAGAGAGGTGCCGCGGAGCGTCCAGAGAGTCGGTCGGCCACTCATCGGGCCGGGCCCAGCGCCACGGCTGCGGGCCACCTATCGGTCAGCGACCTCAACAACCGGGCTTTTGTGCTGGTCAGTTAGGTGACGCCGGACGCGAACGCGCCTGGCACGCGCCCGTAGCTCGGACCACATCTCCCCTCTCCACCTCAGGCCTATGCCACGGTTCTCCGCAACCCTCCAGCCGAAGGGGCGAGCGCGCTTAGGCCTTGGTGGCTCCCTGGCCCTCTGGCTGGCTGTCCTCGCGTTGCTCGGAGCGTCTGCACAGCCTGCGACCTCCCAGAACATCGACACCGAGATGCCGTCGCGTCTGGCCATCTTCCTGGACTGCGCTTCCTGCGACGAGACCTTCATCCGGCAGGAAGTGACGTTCGTGGACCACGTCCGGGACCGCGAGGTCGCGGACGTGCACATCCTCGTGACCAACGAGGACACGGGTGCGGGCGGAGAGGCGCAGACGTTCGACCTCATCGGCCTCGGTCCCTTCGAAGGAATCGACTTCTCGACGGTCTACACCACCAACGTGGACGCGACCGAAGCGGAGGTGCGCGAGGGATTTCTGCGGATGCTGAGAGCGGTCCTCGTGCCGTACCTGTTGCAGACGCCCATGCAGGACCGGCTGCTGGTCGACATCGCCGCCCTGGACGAGGAGGGCGGCGACCAACAGCTCCCACAAGACGATCCGTGGAACTACTGGACCTTCGAGTTCTACGCCGATGGCAGCGCGGACTTCGAGTCCCGCCAGCGGTCCTTCGACACGCGCTACGGTGTGTACATCGATCGTGTGACCGAAGACTGGAAGCTCCAGTTCCGGCCCTTCTTCAACTACAACTACGACCGGTTCGAGCGATCCAGCGGCACGATCGAGAGTACGTCGCGCCGGGACGGATTCACGAGCTACGTCATCCGGAGCATCTCGCCGCACTGGTCGGTGGGAGGATTCGGGGATGTCTTCACGTCGACGTTCGACAACGTGGATTTGCGCTTCCGTCTGATGCCCGCGATCGAGTGGAGCCTGTACCCGTACAGGGAGGCGACCCGGAGACAGCTGACGGTCACCTACCGCGTGGGCGCCTCACACATCTCCTACCGAGAGACGACGATCTACGACGAGACCGAGCAGTTGCTTCCGGAGCAGATTCTCAACGCGGGATACGCGGTGATCCAGCCGTGGGGCGAGATCGACGTCGGTATCAACGCCTCGCAGTATCTGCACGATCTTTCGCGGTACAGCGTCCAGTTCAACGGAGCGGTCGACGTTCGCATTGCGCAGGGGCTGTCGATCGAGATCGGCGGCTTCCTCGAGCTCATCCACAACCAGCTCAACCTCCCCCTGGGCGATGCGGACCTTGAGGAGGTTCTCTTACGCCGCAGACAGCTCGAAACGGACTACCAGGCAGGAGTCAGCTTCGGCTTCCGCTACCGGTTCGGCTCGATCTTCAACAACGTCGTCAACACGCGCTTCGGAGGCATAGGGAACCGGGATCGGTTCTGATCCCGGCAGGGGCCGTAGCACGGGCGGTCCTACCCGTCCGCGATCACGACCCCTTCCTACGATCCGGCACCGCCGGGTCGCGTGGCCCCTCCTTCCTCCGCTCCGCCGAAGTCCGCCGGTTGTACTCCTCGGTGAGCCACGTCGCTACCACGACGCGACCGCGAAACTCGGGCGTGTCGGCGTCCTCAGGGTGAGCCTCGAATAGTCTCCGCGCCGGGCCACCATCCATGGACACGAACCAGGCGCCCCCGCTGAACTCGGGCCCGCCGCCCGGCACGGGACCGACTTCGGCGCGATACCGCCGACCCTGATCTACGAACTCGATTGAGCGCCCCATGCGCAACGGTACCGGCGACTGCGAGGGGGGTCAACGAGACCGGTCGCCAAGGGCTGTCCGGCGGGCCGCCCGCCTACGACCTCCGCCCACGTCCAAACCGACGACGTCGCGGTCTCGAGCTGGCAGCCTCGTCCTTGGCCTTCTTCTCCGCCTTCGCGGCAGCACGACCACGTGCCACGGCCTTCTGGGCACGGATCGCCGCGATCCGCTCGCCGCGCGGCACCTCGAGGCGCTCCGCAGGAACCGCGTCGTACGCGAACCCGTCCAGGCGCACGCGGGGGAGCTTCGCCCCAAGCGTCCGCTCGATTCTCGCGAGGTCGGCCTCGTCCTCGGGGGCTATGAGCGTGATCGCGTCCCCGGTGGCTTCGGCCCGCGCCGTTCGGCCCACGCGGTGGATATAGTCGTCGGGAGCCGCGGGGATATCGAAATTCACCACGTGGCCCAACGACTCGACGTCGATGCCTCGGGCCGCGATGTCGGTGGCGACGAGGACACGGCACTTGCCTGCCTTGAAGTCGGCCAGCGCCTTGGTGCGCTGCGGTTGCGACCGGTTGCCGTGAATGCGCTCGGCCGCAATGCCCTTCTTGTTGAGCAGCTTGTAGACACGATCCGCACGGTGCTTGGTGCGCGTGAAGACGAGGGCGTCTTCGATGTCACCCCGCTGCAAGAGCTCGATCAGCAGGGCTCCGCGGAGCCCCGCGGGTACGGGATAGACCCACTGCGCGATGCCCTGCGCTGGAGCCGACCGCGTCTGAAGCGTGATCTTCGCGGGATTGCGTAGGATCTCGCGACTCAGCTTCTCGATGGCCGGCGGCATGGTGGCGCTGAAGAACAGCGTCTGCTTCGGTGTCGGAATGTGCCGGAGCAGCCGGCGGATGTCGGGCAGGAAGCCCATGTCGAGCATCCGGTCGGCCTCGTCCAACACGAGGTACTCTAGGCCCGCGAGTCGCGCGTAGTCGCGATCGAAGTGATCCAGAAGGCGGCCGGGGGTGGCGACGAGTAGGTCGACTCCCTGACGGAACGCCTTCTCCTGCGGTCCGTGGGCCACGCCGCCGTGAATGGCGGCGGCCGTCAGGCCCGTGTTGCGGGCCAGCCCCACGAAGTCCTCACGAATCTGGAGGGCCAACTCGCGTGTGGGTGCGAGGACCAGCGCCTTCGTCGTGCCGCGGGAGCCCTCCACGAGCTGGTGGATGATGGGGAGGAGGAAGGCGGCGGTCTTGCCGCTACCGGTGGCCGCGCAGGCCAGCAGATCGCGGCCTCTGAGGCCTTCGGGAATCGCCTGAGATTGAATGGGAGTCGGTGTCGTGAAACCCAATGCCCCGACGCTATCGACGAGGGTTGGGTGCAGTCCTAGGCCAGAAAAAGCCAATGGGATAATCCGTTGAAACGGCGCCTAGCAGGCCGTCCGGAACATCCGGCTCGAGAGGCTGGCGCGAAGGTTTGTAGCGAGTGCCGACCCCCGGAGTCGGGGGCTTGAGGTGGGATCCCGCAGTGGAAAGGTAGCGGAAGTCGGGCCTACGTGTGGCTACAGGGCGTTACCATTGGTTCCCACGGCTCGCTGCATCGGCTGCGGCGCGCACGGCTCGAACGCTCCAGGCGACGGGCACGGCCTTCCGCAAACGTCCCGACTTCTTGGGGGTAATCTCATACCGGACGATCGACGAGTCGCCTCCGAACCGTTCGAGCGAGCGCAGGATCCCGAGGGTCTCCTCGTCACCGGCCGTGTGCCTGTCGATCTCGGACCGGAGCGATGGGCTGGAGATCGGTGAGCACTGAGAGCTGGAGAGGGAAAACGGTTCTGGCATGAGAGACTCCGCTGGAGAGCACCGTCGAGAGGCCACCGACGGGTGCTGAAATGTAGCGGAGAAGCGCGGCCCTCCACCCGAACGGGTCTTGGAACATGAAGCAGTTCCGTTGTGAATGCGGCCACAAGGTGTTCTTCGACAACACGATGTGCTCGGCGTGCGGTCGACCGGTGGCGTTCGTGCCCGAGCGCCTCGAGATGGTCGTGCTCCACGCCGAAGGCGACCAGCTCTTCGACGCGTCGGGCTCAGGGCGCGTGAAACGGTGCCGCAACGCCTTGGACCACGGGAACTGCAACTGGCTCCTTCCCGGCACAGACCCCGCCGACTTCTGCGTCGCGTGCGTGACGAACCTGGTCATCCCGGACCTGGGGTGGGGAGACAACCTTCTGCTGTGGACGAAGATGGAGCACGCGAAGAAGCGGCTCCTCTACACGCTCCTGCAGGTGGGGCTGTTGTCGGCATCCGGGCGGAACGAGCCCTGGCCCCTGTTTCGATTCATGGAGGACAAGCGGCGCAATCCGAACGTGGCCGAGGAGTTCGTCGCCACGGGCCACGACAACGGTGTCATCACCGTGAACCTCGCCGAGGCGGACGACGTCAGTCGACAGGCCGAGCGCCAGTTCCTGGTCGAGCGGTACCGCACCGTCCTGGGGCACCTGCGTCACGAGTCGGGGCACTACTTCTTCCCTCGGCTCACGCACGCGCCGGGCGACTTGGAGGCATGCCGCGGGGTCTTCGGGGACGAGCGCGAGGGGTACGATGCCGCGCTCAGCGACCACTACGAGGCAGGGCCGCCGGAGGACTGGAGAGACCGGTACGTGAGCGCCTACGCCTCCATGCACCCCCGCGAGGACTTCGCGGAGTCGTTCGCCCACTACCTCCTCATCGTCGACGCGCTGGAAACCGCGACGGCAGCTGGCCTCCACACGATCGCGGCGGGAGCCGGTTGGGTGCGCCGCTGGGTCGAGCTTTCGATCGCCCTCAACGAGCTGAACCGCAGTCTGGGCGCCGACGACGCCTATCCCTTCACTCTGGTCCCGGCGACCATCGAGAAGCTGGAGCTCATCCGCAGTCTGGTCGCCCGCAACGCGGTCCCGACCGCGTACCCGGCCTCGTAGAATGCGTCTTAGGCACTATGGAGTGATGTCGTTCGCCGTCTTCGCCATCTCGGCGATGCCGCCTTCAATCCAGGCCCAGGACTGGCTGTTCGAAGTGAGCCGCCATTCCTTCGACATCGACGGAGATTTCGACGACTCCGTTTTACTGAACGGTCCGGATTTCGCCCTGAACGTGCCGGCGCTGCAACAGGTTGACGGACTCGGCTTCGCCTTTGGGCTTTCTCTGGGGAATGGCTCCTTCACCCTGACTCACGTGAGGGCCAATCCAGAATCGCTTTCCGTCCTTGGTGACGCCACCGCCGCCTTCCGTTCTTGGGGGCTCGAGCTCGCCTTCGCGCCGTGGCTCGACCGAGGCTTCCTCAGCTTCAGCCCGCTCGTACGGCTCGGTGGTGCGTTTGCGCTGCTGAGGATCCCCGATGCAGCCTCCGACGGAAGCACAGTAGAACAAGGAGGCTTCAACGGGCTCCAGTTCAACCTCGGCGCAGGCGGCATGTTGCGAATCGGCCAGCGCCTCCAGGTGTCGGCGGACTTCTCACGACGCTTCTTGAACTTCACGACGGGGACCGGCTACGATGCAACCGTCCCCATCGACGACGGGCTCTCGGGCACGACCAACGCCTTCACCGTTGCGGTCGGCCTCCGCTGGGGCTGAACCGGTCTCCTACTCCCGCACCCTACCTAGACGCAGGGCGTTCCCCGTCACCAAGAGCGACACACCCATGTCGCCGACCAGCACGGCGGTGATGAGCGACACGTAGCCGAACGGAACAAGGACAGCGAGGACCGCCTTGATGGCGATCGCGGCGACGATGTTCTGGCGGATGACACCTCGCGCCCTCCGGGACAGCCGCACCAGGTAGGGCAACCGGTCCAGATCGTCGCCCATGAGCGCGATGTCCGCCGTCTCGAGGGCCGTGTCACTGCCCGCGGCACCCATGGCGATCCCGACGGTCGCCGCGGCGAGCGCGGGGGCATCGTTCACCCCGTCGCCCACCATCGCGACGCCTCCGTGACGCGCGTGCATCTCCCTCAGCACGGCCAACTTGTCGGCGGGTAGCAGCTCGGCACGAACCTCGTCGACGCCCACGTCGGCACCGATGGCATCGGCCGTAGCCGCGTTGTCCCCAGTCAGCATGACCGTGCGTTCGACGCCGAGGCGTTTCAGCTCGGCCATGGCGGCCCTTGCCTCGTCGCGCGACTGATCTGCCAGCGCGATCCAGCCGAGGAGAACCCCGCCCCGCGCGAGCCCGACGACGGACTCGCCCCGACCCTCGAGCCCATCTGGCGGCTTCGCGCCGGTGAAGAGGTCGGGCCGGCCGATGACATGATCCTCCCCGTCGAGGTGGGCCCGGGCCCCTTTCCCGGGAATCGCCTCGAACCCCGCCACATCGAAGGACTCGAAGTGCACACCCTCGTCGTGAGCCCGTCGCACGATGGCCTTCCCGAGGGGATGCTCGGAGCGCCGCTCGATCGCAGCCGCCCTCCTCAACACCTCGCTCTCGTCGACGCCCGCGGGCACGATCGACCGCACGACCGGGTGCCCCACCGTGAGCGTGCCCGTCTTGTCGAGCGCGAAAGCCCTGACGGACGCCATCGCCTCCAGGTGTGCGCCCCCCTTGATGAGCACCCCGTGACGCGCCGCCGCGGTCAGGCCGCTCACGACGGCCACGGGCGTCGAAATCACGAGCGCGCACGGACATGCGATGACCAACAGCGTGAGACCCCGGACGATCCACAGCGGGAAGGGTGCCCCGAAGAGCAGCGGTGGCACCACGGCTGTGAGCAGGGCCGCGGCCGCGATGGTCGGGGTGTAGTAGCGCGCGAACCGATCTACGAAGCGCTCGCTCTCGGTCTTGCTCGACTCGGCCTCCTCCACGAGGTGTACGATCTTGGCCAGCGCGCTGTCGTCTGCGGCTCTCTCGACCCGCAGGCGAAGGTGTCCGGCCCGGTTGATGGTGCCGGAGAACACCCCGTCGCCCTCGACCTTCTCGATGGGAAGCGACTCGCCCGTGATCGGGCTCTGGTCGACCGCCGACGACCCCTCGAGCACCGTCCCGTCTGTGGCGATGCGGTCTCCCGGGCGCACGACGATCTCGTCGCCCGGCACGAGGGTCGAGGCGGGGACCGTGATTTCCTTGCCGTCCTGCACGAGCACGGCCCACTCCGGAGCCATCTCCATGAGCGAGGCGATGGATGCGCGGGCGCGGTCCACGGAGTAGGCCTCGAGCAGCTCGGCGATGCTGAAGAGCACGGCGATCGACGCCGCCTCCACGAACTCGCCCAACGCGAGCGCGCCGACGATGGCCACGCTCATGAGCACGTTCATGTCCAGGGACAGGATGCGCGCCGACGCGAGGCCCTTCGGGAAGAAGTTCAGGCCGCCGACGACCGCGGCCCCGACGAGGGCAACGTCGGAGGCTCGCACGGCGAAGAGGGGCATCGAGAAGAGCTCGGGGTTCACGGTCAGGAACCGGACCAGCACAGCGACCGCGGCCAGCGCCACCGCCACGTAGACGCGTCGCGCCTGCTTCGTGACCCACGTGTCGACCCCGCTCTCCGGCTCCGCCGCCTCCGACAGCGGCTCCACGGCGTACCCGAGGCGCGAGACCTCCTGGCCCACGTCGGACTCCCCGACTCGGCCGTCGTCGACCGTGACCGACAGCGTTCGTGAGATGACGCTGCCCCGGACCGAGCGGACGCCCTCGACCGACGAGAGATGGCCCTCGATCTTGGCCACGCAGCTGGGGCAGTCCATCTCGCCCACGCGGAAGCGCAGCTCCCGCAGAGGGGTGCCCTTCCCGGTGAGCCCAGGCTCCAAGGTGGTCTGGCTGGTCATCGACGGAGGTACACCGGACCGCAGCCGGGGATCATCCGACGGCGTGTGCCTGGCTTAGCGGCGGACCACCCTGGCTGCCCGCTCCGCCAGCAATTGCTCCAGGTACTCCTGGTCGAGATACGTGAGGTCGAACCAGGCGATCGACATCTCGTCGACCTTCCTGTCGCCCCACCCGATCCACTGTCGGTGGTCGGGGTTGTTGGGGTTCTCCGCGCGGTTGTCGTGCCAT
Source organism: Gemmatimonadota bacterium (assembly GCA_024638325.1). GTDB lineage: Bacteria > Gemmatimonadota > Gemmatimonadetes > Longimicrobiales > Gaopeijiaceae > UBA2982. Next base: position 13,958 of record JAHEKM010000200.1, read on the forward strand.
GACGTGACCATGAGCACGGTGCCGGCGGGCAGGAGCGGCGCCACGTCGTCCTCGTAGATGTACGTGTTCTGGAGGTCCCACTGGAAGTTGTCGACGAAGGTGAGGGCCTCGCGCCTTCCATCGGGATAGATCGCCTCGATGAGCATCGCCTTCCCGCGCATGTGCATGTGCGGCTGGAAGGCCTCCACTCGGACCGGCGCCTGCATGACCCAGGAGCCCTGGTGCACCGCAACCTGGCCCGGGGGGATGTCGAGGTCTCCGTTCGCGTTCCGCGGCGTGAACGTCGTCAGCACCGTGCGATACTCGGGCGCGTCGTCGTGGAACCAGAGTCCCATCTTCACGCTCGCTTCGGCGACCTCGACGCCCTTGGTCGTCGTGTGGATCTCCCAGCTGAGAGCCGAGCCGGGAAGCATCAGCTTCCCCGCGTCCGGCTTGTAGATGTGGCCGCCCTTGCCGGCCGCGTAGTTGTACAGTAGGCCGGGGCCCCGGACGTCGTCCCGGGCCTCGTCCGGGAGTCCGACGAGCTCGCCCTCGTCCTGGATGATGCTCGCCAGCGCGTGGTGTACGACCGTGCGGCTCCCCTCGTCCGCCGGGCGCACCTCGACCGCGCGCACCCAACGCTCCTCGGTGAACCCGGTCGGGATGGTGATCTCGAACCAGTCGTCCGGCCCCTCGGCATCCACGCGCACGACCGGGCCGTCGATCACCACATCGGGCTCGCCGAGATCGGGTTCCAGCGCCCAGGCGAACGGTTCGTCGCCGTAGCTGGGTGGGGTGGGGACACGCGCTGCGTCCCCGAGGGGTGCGCCCGCGTCGACCCACTGCTGTATCGTCTCCATCTGGCCAGGCGTCAACGCGCGGTCGTTCTTGTACTCCTGGAGGCCCACCGTCGGGTTCAGTCCCCACGGCGGCATGACCCGGTTCTCCACCATGCGGGCGATTCTGGGGGCGAAGCGCCGCGCCTGCTCGTACGTCAGGAGCGACATGGGAGCGATCGAGTTGGGTCGGTGGCACTCCACGCATCGCTCGTAGAGGATAGGCGCGACGTGCTCGGCGAACGTCACGTCCTGACCCGTGGCAGGGACGACGACGAGCGCCACCGCGAGGATCACTCCCATGCCTGTCGTCGCTCGACGTGCGCTCATACCCGAAACCTCCTACGGAGTGACCGAAAAGCTCACGAAGCCGTTCGTCCAACAGCACTGCTCGTGTCCCGCCGGGGCGAGGCCCGAGTCGTCGTTGGCCCGCACACGAAGAACGTACTCGCCCGGCTCCTCGAACACGACCTCCGAGACGAGGCGACCCCCTTCGTTCGGCACGGTGCCACTCGGTGGCTGAATGAGGACGGATCCGGGGCCGCGATGCACGAACCACCGGAGCGCGACGGGCCCAGCCCGTGCGCCCGGCCTGCCGCTCGTGGCGGTTCCGTCGTCGCTGGCGAGCACTTCGAGTGTCACGCGCTCGCCCACTCTCGCCTCCATGGGCGCGCCCCACACACCCAGCGGACCGAAGGCCGCCGCGCCCTCCGCCGAGAAACGCACGGTCGGGGGCAGGTTCCCCATGGCATCTCCGGAGATCGCCGGGACCGACCAATCCTCGCGGAGCTCGGCAGGGATCTCGAAGACCTTGTCGCGATGCTCGAGGTGCCAGAGCGCCGTCCGATCTCCGAAGTCCCCCGGAACCACGATGCCGAAGACGCCCCAGTGCCTCCCCGGATAGAACCGCGTGGGCTGACCCTGGTCAGTGCCGTCCCCGAGACCATCGATGCGGTTCGACGGACCCGTCGGGATGTCCACGATCTCCTCGGTGTTCCGGTTGTAGTAGCCGAAGTAGATCGTGTAGGTACCGTCGGGGTTCTCGTACCAGCCCTCGTAGACCGGCGTGACGGTGGCGCCGGCCGCGGTGCCGCCGAACTGGGCCAGCGGCATGTCCTCGACGGCGAGGGGACCGGCCTGGGCGCTGACCGGGGCAACCGGTGTGCAGGCCAGCGCGACAACCAACGCGAGTGGGCCCGGCGCGAGGCTTGGCATGCTGGACGTCATCAACGCTTCCTCCTGCCGCCGACCGCTCGTCGACTCCGAGGGGAAGCTAGGCACTAGAAGAGGAGTCGCGCCACTTGGAGGGCGGTCGGGACTCGTGGTGCCAGGTGTGCGGTGAGGGTTGGCACCGGGGAGTCGGCCCGGCGGGTCAGGCCCGCTCCCCGGCCTCCCCCAACTCGCGCAGGTACTCCCACGTATAGATGCCGGTCGAGTGTCCGTCGCTCCACACGAACTGCAGGGCGTACCGCCCGACGTAGTGGATCGCCGTGGGATACACACCATCGTCGACCATCTCGGGCCTGAGCGTGCGGACTCCGGTCATCTCGTCGACGCAGCCCGCGCACGGACACAGGAGCCGAACCTCCCGCGGGACGTACTCGTGGACGGCCCCGTCCTCCCAACGGATGCGGAGGCGCTGCTCGTCCTCGGTGGGGCCGACCTCGGCGGGATCGAACTTGGGATCGCGCGAGCTCATGCGGTCCGCTCCGCGAGCAGCCGCGCGAGGGCGCTGAACGCGGCGCCGCGGTGGCTGCGCGCGTTCTTCTGCTCGGGTGACATCTCGGCGAAGGTGATCCCGAGCTCGGTGTCCAGGACGTAGGGGTCATAGCCGAAGCCGCCCTCGCCCCTCGGAGCATCGAGGATCACGCCCGGGGCTTCGCCTCGCAGGAAGACGGGTTCGGCGCTGGCGTCCTCCAACAGTGCCGCCACACACACGTAGCGGGCCGTGCGCTCGGCGGGCGTCACGTCGGCGAGGCGCCCCACCAAGTGTCGGTTGTTGGCGTCGTCGCGCTCCTGACCCTCGAGCCCGGTGTCCGGTGAGAAGCGCTTGGAGCGCACGCCGGGTGCACCGTCGAGCGCATCCACCGAGATGCCCGAGTCGTCTGCCACGGTGGGGATGCCGGTGCGCGCGAAGAAGTAGCGGGCCTTGGCCAGCGCATTCTCCTCGAAGGTGTCGTAGACCTCGAGATCGTCCTCTGCCGGGCCGAACGCCACCCCGGCGCCGTCCAGGTCGAGCACCTCCAGGTCGGGCACGCTCGCGAGAATCTGGCGGATCTCCTTCATCTTGTGTGCGCTCCGGGTGGCGATGAGGAGCCTCATCTGCCTGCTGCGAGCGCTCGCGCCTGCGCCCCGAAGAGCGTGTCCAGCCCCGCGGTCGCGAGATCCAGCAGCGCGTCCAGGTCGCTGCGCGGAAACGGGTCGCCCTCCGCGGTGCCCTGCACCTCGACGAGCCCCCCGCTCCGGGTGCCGACCACGTTCATGTCGACCTGAGCGTTCGAGTCTTCGCCGTAGTCGAGGTCGAGGCACGGCACCCCGTCGATCAGCCCGACGCTCACTGCGGCGACCGACTCGAGCATGGGATCCCGTTCCGCGTGCCCCTCGTCGCGCATCCACCGCGCAGCCAGGGAGAGCGCTACGTAGGCTCCCGTGATCGCCGCCGTCCGCGTGCCTCCGTCGGCCTGCAGGACGTCGCAGTCGACCGTAACCGTGTACTGCCCCAGCCGCTTCATGTCCGTGACGGACCTCAGCGACCGACCAATGAGTCGCTGGATCTCCTGGGTGCGGCCCTTCACGCCCGTGCGCTCGCGGTTCGTGCGGGTGTGCGTCGCTCTGGGCAACATGGCGTACTCGGCCGTGACCCAACCGGCGCCGCTCCGCTCACGCCAAGGAGGGACGCCCTCGGTGACCGACGCGGCACAGAGGACACGCGTGTCCCCGGTGGCGATGAGACACGAGCCCTCCGCATAGGGCGCCACCCCGACCTCGATCGACACCTCGCGCCCCTCGTCGGGCCGCCTCCCCCCCGCCCTTCTCGTCATGTCCGACCTTCCGTTTGGATGCGTTCAATGAGCTCGGTACTGGACCGTCCACGCACGAGTGGGATCAGCTCTACGCGTCCCCCCGCGGCTTCGACGACGTCCCGCCCGACGACCTCCTCGATCGTGTAGTCCGTACCCTTCACGAGGACGTTCGGCAGCAGCGCACGAACCAGCGCCTCCGGGGTCGCGTCGTCGAAGATCGTCACGGCGTCGACCGACTCCAACGAGGCGACCAGTCTCGCCCGGTCGACTGCCGACACGAACGGACGGCCGGGGCCCTTTCCCAGCGCTGCGGCCGAGGCGTCCGAGTTCACGGCGACGACCAGAGCGTCGCCGAGCGCCCGGGCCTGCTCCAGATAGGTCGCATGGCCGACATGCAGCAGGTCGAAGCAGCCGTTCGTGAAGACGAGCTTCTCCGAGCGGCCGGGTCCGAACCGACGGACCACCTCATGCCTAGACAACACCTTGGCACCCGCCCGCCGGTGGCTCATTCCATCGATGCCGCGAGCACCCGATGGGAGCCCCTCGCCTCCAACGTGCGGGCGACCGCCACGCCCAACTGCTCGGGCTCGTCCAGCGGTCCTGTGAGATCGGCGCGCACCACGCGGCGACCGTCGGCGGAGGCGAGCGCGGCCCAGAGGCGCATGATCCTGCCCGACGGCTGCGCGTGCGAGCCGAGTCCCACCTCAGCAGGCAGGTCGAGCGCCTCGACGAGCGCGAGCTCTGCCCGCAGGGCGGTCCGCGTCGGCAGGTGATCGAGCGCCGTGACCTCCGCGATGGGATGCCGACCCACGATCGCGACGGCCCCTTGGCCGGGTTCCGGCGGCCAGGCGCGGGGGTCCAGCACCTCGGTGGCCCGTCCAGCGAGGCCCGAGCGCCGGGCGTCACCGGACCACACGATCAGTGCGTCCAGGGTCTCGTCCTGAAGCGGGTCGTCCACTTCCGGGCGCAGCCGCACAACCTCGACGTCGGGACGATGAGCCCTGAGCAGGGCCTCACGCCGCGCCCCTGTCACCGCCACGCGGGCCCCATGCCTCAGCCCTCGCAGGGGCGACCGGTCGCGCAGTCCGATGACCGTGTCGCGGGGATCCTCCCGGGGGAGAACCGCAAGCATGGTGAGGTCCTCCGCCGCGCTGCGGAGCATGCGCATGCCGACCACCGCGAGGTCGACGTGCTGATCCCTCAGCCCGCCGAGTGGATTCCTGTCACGACCCGCGCCGCGAAGTCGGGTAGTGACGGTCTCCACGTCGACGCCGGCCGCGCCGAGTCTGGCGAGCACATCATCGGCGCTCGCCGTGACGTCGTCGTGAATCGCCAGCCTGGCTGTCACGGTCTCGACCCTGCGGAGGCGACTCGCCTCCGCCAAGAGGAATCAGAGATAGAAGAGCAGGTAGGCGGCGAGTAGGATCGCCACCCACAGCACCATACTACCCGACGGCCACGAGCGAGCCAGAGGACCCATCTGTCCGCTCGACCGGTTGCCGACGCGAAGCACGGATCCGATGAACTCCATGACCGCCGAGCGCACGTAAGCGTCGACCGTCGCGACCGCGCCACCGACCGTGCGCACGAGCCACGGACCGAGCTTCCTGTACAGGACCTCGGCGTCGATGTGCACGGCACGCTTCTCGTCTGGATACACGCCCGACCTGACCAGGGTGATGAAGCCGAGCGCCCCGAACACGAGCAGTTGCATCTGCGTCACCACATGCCGGGTGTCGTACGGATGGTAGTCCATCTCGAACGGGAGCAGCTGGTAGAACTGGCTCGGAAAGACACCGATGAGCACGCAGAGCACCGCGCCGATGGACATGGCGACGAGCATGTTCTTCGGGGGCTCCTTCGCCCGGATCCCCGAGTCGTGGGCGAAGAACGAGAAATAGGGGATCTTGATGCCAGCATGCTCCAGCACGCCCGCCGAGGCGAAGAGCATGAAGAGCCACACGATGTAGTGATGTTCGTCGACCGCGGCGACCATGATCATCGACTTCGTCACGAAGGCGCTGAACAGCGGGAAGGCCGAGATCGCGCTCGCGCCCACGATGCAGAGCCCCGCAGTGATGGGCATGGTCTTATAGAGGCCGCCGAGCTCCGTGCCCTTGGTGCGACCGGTCATGGTCATGACGGCGCCCATCGACATGAAGAGCAGGCCCTTGAAGATGACGTCCGCAAATGCGTGCGCGACCGCCCCGTTCACGGCCATCGACGTCCCGATGCCGATGCCGGCCACCATGAAGCCGATCTGGTTGATCATGGAGTAGCCGAGCACCCGACGCAGGTCGTTCTCGAGGACCGCGTAGAAGATCGGGAAGAACGTCATGGCCGTGCCGATCCAGATGAGTGGATCGGCTCCCGCGAAGCTCCTCGCGAGCGCGTACACGGCGACCTTCGTTGTGAACGCGCTCAGGAAGACCGTCCCGGTCGGCGTGCTCTCCGGGTACGCCTCGGTGATCCAGTTGTGTACGAACGGGAAACCGGCCTTGATGCCGAACGAGAGCAGCAGGATCCACCCGGCCAAGCCGAAGTCCTCGAGGCCCACGTGCCCGAACTCGATGGACCCGGTGTCCCGCGCGATCATCAGCGCCGCGGACAGCAGCAGCACGCCCGAGAAGACGTGGATGATGAGATACCGGAAGCCCGTGGCGAACGAGCGTTCGGAGTCGCGCGCCCACACGAGGAAGACCGACGTGAGCGCCAGCAGCTCCCAGAACACGAATAGCGTGATGAAGTCGCCCGCGAACACCGCGCCGAGCGCGCTGCCCGCGTACAGCATCGCCGCGACGTGCTGCATGCCGGCGCGGCCGTTCCCCACGACATCGGTCTCACCGACGTCGGCTGCCACCGAACCCTCCGGCGCCGCGTCGCCCAGGTGCAGCGCATACACGAATGCCAGTAGCGCCGCGAGGTGGAAGAGGTACCCGAAGAGCAGACTCAGCTTGTCGGCCCGGAACGGCGTGAGCACGTAGCCGAGCAGCTCGATCTCGAGGTACGACTGCGGCCCGTTGGCCGCCACGTCCGAGCCGGCCCCCAGCCAGAGCAGGATCCCGCCCACGGCCGGAATCGCGAGCACGAGCGCTTTGCGTACCGATCCCTTGGTGAAGGCGACGAGCACCGCGCCGACGAAGAAGAGGATGAACGGAGGTAGGCTAGTCATCCGCCTCCTCCTCGTACTTCCCGCCGCCCTCGTAGTAGTCCTCGGACCGGATCAGCAGCGTGCGCATGGGCCGCGCCACGAGCACCAGGAACCAGAACGACACGAACCCGTAGATCGGGTACACCAGGAAGCGCATGCGCTCTTCGAGCGGATGCGGGTGCGCGTTCTCGGCCCCGAGCAGCAGGAGCTCGGCGGCGACGAGCACCGCGCAAATCACGTAGAAGATCGTGAAGAGCCGCTTCACCGTCTCCGGCCTGTCCATCCAGCCGATCGGCTCCTTCACCTCGTGGTGGTCGTGATGCCCGTGTTGGCTCATGGGGCCACCTCCCCCGTGCCCGAGACGGCCATCGTCATCAGGTCGTACCAGAGCTCGGGCCAGAAGAAGAGGGCGATCGTGGCCGCCGCGGTCACGCAAATGGCGATCAGCGAGGTCGTGGGCGCCTCGTGGATCCCTTCGTGGTGATGCGATCCCTCGGGCGGCTTGAAGAAGAACGCCTTCACCGGCACCTCGAGCAGGTAGTAGAGCCCCAAGAGCGAGCTCACCATGAGCACCGCGAGGAGGCCGAGCTGGCCCGACTCGAGCGTGCCCATGCCGAGGAACCACTTACTCCACGACCCGCCTGCCGGCGGCAGCCCGATGATGCTCAACGAGCCGATGAAGAAGGCTCCGAACGTAATGGGCATGGTGCGGCCCAGGCCGTGCATGCGGCTGATCTTCTTCTCGTGCGCCGCCACCATGACCGCCCCGGCCGCGAAGAAGAGCGTGATCTTGCCGAAGGCGTGCATGGCGATGTGCATGCCTCCACCGATGATGCCCATCTCGTTGGCGAGCATCGCGCCCAGAACGATGTAGGACAGCTGGCTGATGGTCGAGTACGCGAGCCGCGCCTTCAGGTTGTCCTTCGTGAAGGCGACGAGCGACCCGAGAATGATCGTCGCGGCCGCGGCCCAGGCCATCCATGAAGTGGTGGCGAGGGTCTGAAGCAGATCGATACCGAAGACGTAGACGGCGATCTTGAGCACCGTGAAGACGCCGGCCTTCACGACGGCCACGGCGTGCAGCAGGGCCGAGACCGGCGTGGGTGCCACCATGGCGGCCGGGAGCCACCGGTGGAACGGCATGAGCGCTGCCTTCCCGACCCCGTATACGTACAGCACCAGAATCGCGCTCAGCACCCCGACCGAGGCGGTGCCGGCCAGGATGCCGCCGTCCATGAATTCGACCGTGCCCGCGAGCTGCCACGTCCAGATGATCGCCAGGAGCTGGAAGCCGACCGATGTCGCGAGCAGGATGCCCAGATAGATCCGACCCGACCTCTTGGCTTCCTCCGTCTGGTGGTGCGTGACGAGCGGGAACGTGCAGAACGTGAGGAACTCGTAGAAGAGAAAGAGCGTGAAGAGGTTGCCGCTGAACGCGACGCCGAGCGCGCCCGCGATGGCGATGGCGAAGAAGAAGAAGAACCGCGTCTGGTTCTCCTCGTGGTGCCCACGCATGTAGCCGATGGCGTACAGGGTCGTCACGGGCCACAGGAACGACGCGACCAGCGCGAACACCATCCCGAGCGGCTCGACCTCGAAGACGATGGGCACGCCCGGAACCACCTCGAACAGCTCGAGGCGCGGGCGGGCACCCTCTTGAACGAGGTAGAGCAGCCCAAGGACGTGCCAGAAGGTCGCGACCCCCGCGAAGAGCGTGCCGGCCTCGCGCATGTTCGGGGTGGCTCGGAGCACGAGCACGGCCATCGCCCCGACGACGGGGAGCAGCACGGTGAACCCGATCAGCATGCCCTCGCTCACTGGATGCCTCCGATGAGCGTCTCGGCGGCCTGCGTCGCGACGTCGGCCGTGAGGCTCGCGTCGATGCCGAAGTAGAAGCTCGCCGCAACGAGGGCCCAGGTCGGCAACAGGAGACTCAGCGGCGCCTCACGGATCTCGTGGTCCGGGTCAGGCTCCTGGAAGTACGCCACCTCCACGACCTTCCAGACGTAGATCAGCGCCATGAGCGAGCCGACCATCACCACGCCCGCGATCGCCCAGCTCCCCTGCTCCAGCGCCGCCTGCACCAGATACCACTTGCTCACGAAGCCTACCGTGGCCGGGACGCCGATGAGGCTCAGCCCACCACCCACGAACGCGGCCATCGTCCAGGGCATGCGCTTGCCGAGCCCCGCCATCTTCTCGATGCGCACCGAGCCGACGCTGTACATCACGCAGCCCATGGCCATGAAGAGGGCGCCCTTCATGAGCGCGTGGTTGAACAGGTGGATGATGCCGGCGGTCACGCCCAGCACCGAGCCGAAGCTGATGCCGAGCACCATGTACCCGATCTGCGCCACGCTCGAGAAGGCCAAAAGGCGCTTCACGTTGGCCTGGTAGATCGCCACCAGCGACATCGCGAGAATCGCGACGATCGAGAGCGGCATCAGCACCATGTCGAGCTGCATGGCCTCGTACGAGAACGTCTCGCCGAAGATCGTGAAGAAGAACCGCAGCAGCAGGTAGACGGACACCTTCGTGGCTGTCGACGCGATGAACGCGGTGACCGCCGAGGGGGCGTACGTGTACGCGTTCGGCAGCCAGAGATGCAGCGGGAAGAGCGCCAGCTTGAGCGTGATGCCGACGGTCAGGAACGTGAAGGCGACCGGGATGGTCCGGTTGTCTGCGACCTCCGGCAGGCGCACGGCCAAGTCGGCCATGTTGAGCGTGCCCGTCATGACGTACATCAGCCCGATGCCGATGACGATGAACGACGCGCCGACGCTCCCCATGATCAGGTACTGGAAGGACGCCGTGAGTGCCCTGCGGTCCTTGCCCAGCGCGATCATCGAGTACGCTGACAGGGACGAGATCTCGAGGAAGACGAAGACGTTGAAGACGTCCCCCGTCACCGAGATGCCGAGGAGGCCGCTCAGGCAGAGCAGGAACGCCGCGTAGAAGAGGGGGCCACGATCTTCTTCGACCTCCTTCGCAATGCTGGTCCGGGCGTAGGGGATCGTGACGGCGCCGATGGCGGCGACGATGATGGCCACGAAGATGCTGACCAAGTCGATCCGGTACTCGATGCCGTACGGGGGCACCCACCCACCCAGCTCGTAGCTGATGGGTCCCTCCACCCGGATGCGCTGCAGCAGAGAGACGGACGCGTAGAGCGTCCACCAGCACGCTGCGGCGGCGACGGCCCAGGCCACCTTCCAGCGCCCGACCAACGCCGCGACGGGCGCCAGGAGGAGCGGCACCACCACCAGGAGCGCCGGGAGGTGCTCGCTCACGACGGTCCGTCCAGGAGCTCGTGTTCCTCGATGGTCCCGTACGCCTCCTTGATGCGCACGACCAGGCTCAGCCCGAGCGCCAACGTCGCCACGCCGACCACGATCGCGGTCAGCATGAGGACGTGCGGAAGCGGGTTCGAATAGAGGATCGCCTCGCCCGCAACCTCGACGGCCTCGACCACCTCGGCTCCGACGCCGCCGACTGCCTCCGCAGTCTCGCCCACTTCCTCGGCGTGAGCCGCTTCGACGAGGATCGGCGCGGTCCCCCCGGTCACCTTTCCGAAGGAGACGTACATCAGGATGACTGACGTCTGGAAGATGTTCAGCCCAATCAGCTTCTTCACGAGGTTGGACCGCGCGATGAGCGTGTAGAAGCCGACCATCATCAGGACGATGACGGCCCAGTAGTTGAAGAGCCCGAGCGCGGTCACGACTCGATCCTCCGACGCCCCGCGAAGGCGTAGAAGAGCGATACCATCACGCCGAAGACTGTGACGAGGACGCCGAGCTCGACGCCGATGATGCCGTAGTGCTGACCATGCAGCGGATCGTGCGCGAGCACGCTGTAGTTGAGGAACTCGCCGCCCAGCGCCATCGACCCGTATCCGACGCCCACGAAGATGATGACGCCGAGGGCCCCGCACGCGTAGGCGACCCTTGGCGGCAGCACCTTGATGGCGTTTCCGAGGCCGTATACCAGAGCATAGAGCACGAACGCGGCCGCGAAGATGACGCCGGCCTGGAAGCCACCGCCTGGCCCGTAGTCGCCATGGAACTGGACGTACAGCGCGAAGATGAGGATGAACGGCGTGAGGATCTTGGTGCCCACGCGCAGGATCACGCGGTCATCCATGCGTGTCTCCTTCCCCTGCGGTCCGATCGGGGGGCACGGGGTCGTCCGGCGGCGGCGTCGCCTCGATGCCCACCGGACCACCCGCTTTGATCTCGGCCTCGAGCTCTTCACGGGTTTCACCCGGCCGGACGGTGATCCACTGACCCTCGTGGAACACCCGCTTCGGGAGGGGGCCACGCGAGAGTAGCAGGAGGACGCCGACCATCGCGGCGAACACGACCGCGGTCTCGCCCATGGTGTCGTAGCCCCGGTACGAGGCGAGCACGGAGGTCACCACGTTGGGAATGTGCCCGACCTCGTGCTCCGATTCCTCCAGATAATGCGGAGCCACATGGAGCTGGGCGGGGTTATCCGGGCCACCGAACGGCGGCATCTGCGACGTCCCATATACCAGGATCCCGCCCGTGATGATCACGACGAAGAGCGGAAGGATCGGCCGATGCGTCGGCTCGGCCTCCTGGTGGCCCACGAGGGCGAGCGTACCGAGAAGGAGCACGGTCGAGATGCCGGCACCGACGGCGGCCTCCGTGAAGGCCACGTCGACCGCGTCCATCACCACGAAGAGGCCGGCGGAGACGAGGCTGTAGATGCCCGTGAGCATCACGGCTGCGAAGAGATTGCGCAGGCGGATGATCATGATCCCCGTGATCGCGAGCAGGATGAGCAGCACGATGTCGACGATCTCCGCCATCAGAACGCCTTCGCTCACGCTCGCTCCTCCCCGTTGGTCCACGGCTTCACACCACCGGCCAGACCGGCACGCGCCAGGGCGTGCGTGGCGATGGGGCTGGTGAGCAGCAGGAAGCCGTAGATGAGGACCAGACGGACCAGCACGAGCCAATAGGTGGTCTCGCCGTGCAGCATGTCGCCGACCGTGTGGAAGGCCATCCCGAGCAGGACCAGTCCGGCCCCCATCGTGTCGGTCATGCCCGCCGCGTGAAGCCGGGTATAGACGTCCGGCATGCGCAGCACGCCGAAGGTCCCGACGAGCATGAAGAAGACCCCGCCGACGATGGCAATCCAGCTGAGGGCGCCGAGCAGGACGTCCATCTACTCGGCCTCCCGCCGGACGCGCCGCGTGAGCCCGAGGTCACCGAACTCGAAGTACTTCAGGACCGCGATGGTGCCGATGAAGTTGATGAGCGCGTACACCAGCGCGAGATCGAGGAACTCGGGGCGCCCCGTGAGGAAGCCGAGCGCCGCGATCAGCAGCACGGTCTTGGTTCCGAACATGTTCACCGCGAGCACGCGGTCGTAGACGGTCGGGCCGAGGAGCGCCCTGGTGAGCGCCATGGCCATGGACACGAGGATCCCGGCGGTCGCGACGACGAACATCAGGAGCCCACCCTACCCTTGCTCGACTCGGGTGCAGCGTCGGTCCATCGCCAGCTCCTCGTCCGTCTCGAGGTCGGCGGCCCGCAGCGCGTGGATCTGGAAGTCCTGGCCCTCGACGCCCGTCGTGATCGTCCCTGGCGTGAGCGTGATGGAGTTGGCGTAGATCGCCCTTCCCAGGTCGGTCTGCTGCGATCCGTGGAAGACGACCATGCGCGGGCTGATCGGCAGTTTCGGGTCAAGGATGACCTTCGCGACCTCGAGGTTGGCCACGAAGATCTCCTTCAACAGCCACGGCAGGTACAGGAACAGCCGCGCGACTACATGGAAGGGCACCCCCTCATGGTCGATCATGTCCATGCGGTGGGCGATGTAGACGACCAGCACGCAGGATCCGACGCCGAAGCTGAGAAGCAGGGGCGTATAGTGGCCCGAAAGGGCCAGCCAAAATCCGAAGAGCACCGCGCCCAGTCCGAACGCTCGGAGCAAGCTCGTTCCCAGTCAGAGATCGTTGGGGAGAGCCGGGGAATGAACTGCCCTCAGGCTCTAACGAGCGCGAATTCTACCAGTTGGACTGGGCCCCGTCCACAATGCGTTGGACTAGTAGCTCGATGGCCTCCGCGCGGCCCTCCAGCTCCGGTGCACCCTCAGCAAATTCGCCCTGCGCCTGGAGGTTACTCGACTCCCACAAGATCACGTTGTCGATGAGGTCGATGATCTCCACGGTGACGGCGATGCTCACCTGCCGTTGGACGACCTGCGCCGCCTGCCCCCGTCCTCCCGAAGTGTAGTTCGGGGTCACAACGTCGAAGCGCGTGATGGAGCCACGCACCACGGCGTCGGCCACATCGACACCGGCCGTGCGGATTCCGAGGGCGGAGGGGAGGTTGCTCAGCAGCTGATCGTACAGTTCGGCCGAAAGCTCGAAACGGCTCGTTTGATTGTCGAACGGCTGGATGGCGATGGTCCGGATGTGCTCCGGAGGAAACGAGCCTGCCCGGAACGAGTAGTTGCACGCCGTCGCAGCCACGACTGCGACCAGCAGCCAGACGAGGCGCAGCTTCGGATGCGTCGAACCACGCAGAGGGCCGTTCACTGCGCCGGATCCCAGATGTCGTTACCGAACGAGGTGACTTGCTCCAAGGACCGCCTCACCAGGGTCAACTCCCTGAATTCGCTCAGGTTTCGGTAGGTCGCCTCCACGGGATACGGGTCCCCTTCGGTCATGGTAACCTCCACGCGCTGGACCACGTGCCCGCCCTCCAACAGCTCCAAGGAACGCAAGCGTCCGCCGCTGGACTCGTAGTGGAGCTCCGTGCCGTCGGCGTACGCGTACCGCAGGCGGGTGGCGTCACCTTCGAGCCTGTCTCCGCCCAGGAGGCGCACGCCGTGGGGCCGGAAGATGCCGAGCACCCCCCACATCAGGTCCGTCGGAGGCAAAATATCGTCCCGCGACCCGGGGGGAAGCATGAGGTCGCCGTCGAGGAGCACGGCGCTGAGCACGGTCTCGAGGTCGTCCGTGAAGAGATCCAGCCTCGCGCGGTACGGCTCCTGAACACGCGCAACACCAACTCCCCGATGACGTTGCCTCGCTTCGTTCAAGCGCCACTCGAATTGAATCTGGAGTGGCCGACCCAGGCGGGTGTCGTCCTCGAGCCGGGACGCTACCCCGCTCGCGTCGGGGACAGACCCGATGACCGCGGGCCCGCCCGTCGCGCAGCCTGGCGTCAGCGTCAGGATCAGAAAGAGCGCGGCGAGGCGAGGCGCCGGAACGGGCAAGCGTGAGGTCGGCATGGTGGGCGTGCTACCCCTTCCGAGGCGCCGCGGTTCGTCGATACTTGTTGCGTGAAACCCTCCAAGCCCGTGCTTCTGGCCTCGGACGTCCACCTCGGGGCCGCCCGCTCCAACCGGGAGCGTGACTTCCTCGACTGGCTCGACCACGCCGGCGATTCGGCGGCGGAGATCATCCTGAACGGAGATCTCTTCGACTTCTGGTTCGAGTACCGCACGGGGACGACTCGGGGACACGACGCCGTCCTTGCGGCGCTGCGGCGCACCGCTGGCCGGGGTGTCCCGGTCACGCTGATGGGGGGGAACCACGACTGGTGGGGCGGACGGTACCTGACGGAGGAGATCGGGGTCGAGTTCCTGAAGGAACCCGTCGTTCGAGACATCGCCGGGAAGCGCGCCCTACTGGCCCACGGTGACGGGCTAGGCAAGGGCGACCTCCGGTACCGCGCCCTGCGCGCCGTGCTCCGCAACGGGCTCGCGCGGTGGGCGTTCGGCCTGCTCCCTCCCGAGCTCGGCGACGGCATCGCGCGCCGGGTCTCCAGGACCGAGCAAAAGTGGGAGGAGTGGGGCGAGAAGCAGCGGAACCGGTCCGAGGCCCTTCAGCGCTGGGCCGAGGCCCGCTTGGCCGAGGACGCGGAACTCGACCTCGTCCTCCTGGGTCACACGCACGAGCCACGCCTTCGTGAGGTCGCCGAAGGACGCTGGTACGTGAACTCCGGGGACTGGGTGCGACACCGGAGCTACGTGATCCTCGAGACCGGATGTGCACCGAGGCTATGCGAATGGACCGGGTCGCCATGAGCCGCAACGTGTGGGCGCGTCCGAGATGGTCGGGCGCCTATGTGGCTGTCGCGCTCCTCTCGGGGGCGGCTTCCGTGTCCGCGCAGAATGCGCCCGCCGGGTCGGACGTGCCTGCGGCCGCAGCGGTCCGGCAGGCGCTCCAGGAGCCGCTGGCCGTTTCGCCTGGTGGGGCCTTCCTCCGGGCGGTTCTCGTGCCCGGCTGGGGCCACGTCGCCATCGGGTCGCATACCCGTGGAGGCTTCTACTTCGCGCTGGAGGCGGCCACGGCCTACGCCTTCCTTCGGACCCGTGCCCGGTTGTCCGAGGCTCGCGAGCGCGCCGACCTTCGTGAGAGCGTGCTGCGCGCCCGCCTGACCACCGAGGGTGTCACGGAGCCGGAGGACATCGAGGCCGCGCTCGACGGGGACGAGACGCTTTCCGGGTTCCGCGACCTCGTGGAGTCACGCGAAGGCCAGAACGAAGACCTCGTCGCGTGGGGCATCTTCCTACTGTTCCTCTCGGGCGCGGACGCCTACGTCTCGGCGCATCTGGGGCGCTTCCCGGAGCCCATCCAGGTGCAGGTCACGCCGGTCGGCTCCGACCGGGCCGAGGTCGGCCTCCGCGTCAGGATGCCACGACCCTTCTGAACCGGCGGCCGTCCCTTGCCGTCCGGTGGTGAGGCGGGTGGCGGGAGCGTGTGGGAATCGAACCCACCCACCCGGGTTTTAGCCGGGCTGCACGGTTTTGAAGACCGCCGGAGACACCAGTCCCCCTCCGCCCCCTTCGAGCCCACCCACGTCCGGTGACGGCCAGACGATAGGCACCCGCTCAAGAACCGCCAAGGGCCGACCCCCGTGAGGACGCCGTCCACTCCTCCACCAGCGCGTCGAACTCTGCGACGAGGTGCTTTCGCAGGCCGGCCAAGCGATCTCGGCCGCGGCTCAGGCGGCGCGCCCGTCGGAACACGCGCACGTCCTCGCGCACAGTGGCCTGGCGGTCCCTCCACGCGATGGCAGCCAGCCCCGCGACAGGTAGCGCGATCAGGACGACCAGCGCCGGGCGAAGCCCCCACCAGAACCAGCTCGCCGTGGTCAACAGTGCGAGCCAGACCGGGAAGCCGACCAGAGCCGTGGACAGCTTGTACGTGGCGACCTGGTCGAGCTTCGGGCTGAAGCGCGGGACCACCGTCTGCGACAGCTTCAGCGGTACGAACCAGAGCGCGAAGCCGAGGAGAGCCACCGGCAGCACGAGCGTCAGCAACAGGAGCTGCCTCGCTGAATAGACGAGCACACGGCCCGGACGGTACCTCCGCGGCACATCCCCCTCCCTCGCGCCGAAGAGCGTGAGCAGGCGCATGTACCGCCGCACGTCCGCGCTGAGCTCTTCCGCTCGCTCGGGATCGGTCGCACGGAGCCAGCGGACGCCTTCTGCGAACCGTTGAAGCCGCGGGAGCCGCTCCGCCATCCGTTCGCGTTCGCGCGGCCGCGCCAGCTTCTTCTCCCTCGCGTAGAGACGCTCGGCCACGTCGACCAGCTCCTGGTCCTCCGGATGATCGAAGTTGAGCGTGAGCGACTCGAGCCGCTCCTGGATGACCGCGGTCAGCTCCCGGGCACCGTCGCGCTCGTCGGCCTCGTACGTGGCCCTGAACTCGCTCACCGCAATCGGCTCGCCGAACGCGGCCACGGCACGACCTCGAAAGGCCGACTTGCGGAGGTAGGTGAGGCCCACGGGCTGGATGCGAACGCCCAAGCTCCAGCCGCTCCGAGCCTCGGCCATGAGCGCGATCCTGGCTGCCCCGGTGCGAAGTGGCGACAGCGATGGCTCCGAGTGGCTACGCCCCTCCGGGTAGATCTGCACCGCCCCACCGTCCTGTAGCACCTCGATCGCGGCGTCGAAGGTGCTGTCGTTCAGGTGCGTGAGCTCGGGGTTGTCCTCCCGGCGATAGACAGGCAGGCCGCCGAGGCCACGGAGCACGGTGCCCACCAGGGCCTGCTCGAAGAGCGGTGCCTTGGCCAAGGGGCGCGTGGGTCGTCCAGCAGTGCGGAAGATGACCAGGGGATCGATCAGCGAGTTGGGGTGGTTCGCGGTCACGAGCACCGGTCCCTCTACCAGCTTCGGGCCCGTACGCTCGAGGTCGTAGAAGACGGAGACCGCCCACCCCACCAGCTTCGTGATGATCCGCGGTAGCATCGATCCTCGTTGTTCGTCGGCGACGGGGCGAACATACTGGGCGGGATGACCTCGTCGAAACCCGCAGCGGACAGCCCGCCGCGCAACGCCGGAACGGACCTGCGACCGGAGTGGCTCGGTGCGCTCGAGCACGCGGCGGACCATGCGGACGAGCGGGCCCGGGGCCTGGCGGGTGCTTTCGGCCACGGTCCCGAAACCCGGAACCTGCTGATGCTGGCGGTGCGGCTCCTCGACCTCACGTCACTCGGCGAATCGGACGACGACGAGTCCGTGCGGCAGCTGTGTGCCCGCGCGATCCATCCGCTGGGTACGGACCAAACCTCTCACGTGGCAGCCGTATGCGTGTGGGACCGTTTCGTTGCGACGGCGCGCCGTGCCCTGGACGGTCACGCCGTCCGCACCGCCGCCGTGGCCGGAGGCTTCCCCGTCGCGCACCCGCGGCTGGACGATCGGGTCGCTGCCGTCCGCGACGCGGTGGCCGACGGCGCCCACGAGATCGACCTGGTCATCGACCGCCGGCTCGCGCGCGCGGGGGAGTGGGCACGCCTCTACGACGAGCTGCGTGCGCTCCGTGAAGCGTGCGGACCGGCGAGTCTGAAGGTGATTCTGGCCGCCGGCGACCTCGGTCCCCTGCGGTCGGTCGCGTCGGCCGCTCTGGTGAGCTGCATGGCCGGAGCCGACTTCATCAAGACCTCGACCGGTCGTGAGGTCGTCAACGCGACGCTTCCGGTAGGCTCGGTCATGGCGGGAGCGATCCGCGCCTACCTGGATCGCTCCGGGTACGTCGTGGGCATCAAGCCAGCCGGAGGCATTCGTACGGCGGAGCAGGCCCTCGGCTGGATTGCATTGGTCGAGCGCGAGCTCGGGCCGGACTGGCTGACGCCGGATCGCTTTCGTATCGGTGCCTCGTCGCTGCTGGACGACCTGCGCGAGCGGCTCCTGGAGGCCGGACGAGGTTGAGAGCTCGCTCCCCCACGACGACGTTGCGCGTCCTACGCGGGCCCCGTACGCTTCGTGGTACAGAGCCGACATCGCCGCTACCCGGGAGGTTCCATGCAGGCCTCGGCACGCACCACGGTCCTCGCGCTCCTAACGGTGGCGGCTACGGCCTGCGCCTCCGGCCCGATCTCCGAATCCTCAGCGGGGGTCGGACCCCTTCCGGGGAACAACCACACGGGCGGCATGGTCCTGTCCGGGCCCGACCTGTACGAGCACAACGGCAGTCTGCTGCGCTACCTGTACGCTCGCGTTCCGGGCATGACCGTGGACTACGGATCGCCGGTGTGCCCGAAGGTCTACATCCGGAGCCGCAAGAGCCTGATGGGCTCCAATGACCCGATCGTGTACGTGGACGGAGCGAGGACGGCCAACAGCTGCGTCCTCGAAGACCTGTACACCAGGGACATCAGCCGAGTCGAGGTCTATCCCATGGGCGTGACGAACCGACCCGGCTACGAGCACCACCCGAACGGGCTCATCCTGGTCTTCGTCCGCAATGGCCCCGAAGGCTTCAATCGGTCGCGTGTGAGCGGCTGAGCGCCACGCGCCGGCGCGATGCCGGCGCGCACGGACGACTCCTGTCCTAGCGAGGACGCGTCGAGACTAAGATCGCGCCGTTGAGGTGGTTGGCACCCCAACGTTGAGTCGCTTCTGGCGCGGAGTAGAACTGGATGTACTGCACCGAAGCCAGTCCAACGCGGCGCAGCGCGTCGACTCCGCCCAGGCGCGCATTGTCCATATAGACCACAATGCCCTGCTCGCCCGCGGCCTGTCGGACCGTGTTGATGCCCCGGGTCTGAAGCCACTGCGGACGACGGTTGCGAACTACGTCGTAGGCCACCGACGTGTTGCTGTCCAAGATCTCTTCGCGCAAAAGGAAATCCGGGTCCGACATGGGATTGGACCCGGCGCCCGGGACCGAGCTGCCCTGCCCCGACCCACAAGCGGTGAGGAGCGCAATAACGAACGGTGTGGCCCATCCGGCCCGTGATCTCATGACTCCTCCTCCGACTCTGTAGGACCCCATATACAACCAAAAAGCGAGGCGGCGGCGGCGCAACCTGCGCCGCCGCCGCCCGTACTGCTCACTTCATCCTGCGACCATTACATCGCCCACCACACCGGATCGGTGAGTGTCGGTGCAGGGTTGGGGACGTTGGCCCCGTTGTACAGCTGCTCCTCCGGCGGATAGAACAGGCGCTGTGGCCAGTCCGTCGGGTTCGGCAGGTCGGAATTGGCAGCCGGTACGAGGTCCGCACCGGTCGTGCCCGCGTCGGTCGTCCAGTCGAACTGGGCGCGACGCAGCTCGGAGAACGCCTCCGGGCCCGCCATGAACAGCGAGACCCACTTCTGGACACGAATCGCGTCCAGGCCCTGGTAGGTGCCCGTGGTGTAACCCACCGAAGCCTGTCCAAGGAACGTGGTGATGTCAGCCGCCGCCACACCCATGTCCTCCATCGCGGCCGTGATCGCAGCGTCGTAATACGTCTCGGCCTGCGCGGCGCCACCCGGGATCCAACCCAACTCCGCCGCCTCCGCAGCAAGGAACAGCACCTCGGAGTAGGAAAGGAGGTTGGACGGCGTGTCCGCAGTCAGAAAGTACGTCCCGATCTGCGAGAAGTGAGCGGCCGTGGTCGTGGCCGCAGGCGCGTAGTCCTGCGGTTCCAAGCCGTTGCGAAGGCCGCGGTAGACACCGTCTGCGGTGGTCAGCTGCGCGTAAATCGGCAGCCGTGGGTCATTGTGCGTGGCGAGATTATCGATGAGCGACTGGCTCATGCGGAAGTCACCGAAGCGCCCGGACACCACGATACCCTCGTACACCGGGTTCGCCGCCGGCTGAGTCGCCGTCCAGTTGACCTGGGCCTGCTCGGCATTGCTCGCGAAGACGCTACCGCCCCAGGCAGCTGCAAAAGCAGCCGCACCCGCAGCAGGATCGGCGTTGGACATCCGCATCGCGTAGCGCAACTGGAGCGAGTTGGCGAACGCGAGCCACCCGTCCATGTCGCCAGAGTACACCGGGTCGAAGTCACCGAAGGTGACGACGGCCGCGGTGTTGATCCGAGCCTCGGCGGCTACCAGCCGCGCAATGAGATCCGGATAGATCGAGGACTGCGGGTCGTAGACAGGAGCGGTGATGCCCTCGTCCAGTCGCAGCGCCTCGGTGTACGGCATGTCACCGAAGTAGTCGGTGAGCATCGCCTGTCCGTAGACGCTCATGATCTCCGCGACGGCCCAGGCGTTGTCGTCCACCCCGTCGGCCAGCTGCTTGGCGGCCTTGAGGTCCTGGAGCGCGTAGAACATCTCCGTCCAGATGGCGTCCGGAATGCCACCGCGAGGAGTATAGGTGTCCTCCTCGTTGTAGACCGGCTGGGCGATGTGCTGTGCCCAGTTCTCGCCGTGGTAGAGCTGCGTCCACTGTCCGAACACGCCACGGTTGCCGCCGTTGGCGGCAACGTCCCAGATACCGCCCAGAATCAGATTCTGGATCGGCACCGTTTCGGGCGCGTTCGGGTTCACGTTGACTTCGGTCAGGCCCTGGTCGCACCCAGTGGCGATCAGGACCGCGATCGCGGCTGCGGAAACTCCCGCGAACCGCCGATTTCTCTTGGTCATGTTCGTATTCCTGGTCTAGGTGCTATGGGCGCACGGTGACGTTGAAACCGATGCTACGAGCGGACGGCATCTGGCCGTACTCGAAGCCCTGCACGTTCGTGCCTTCCATGGAGGTCTCGGGATCGAGGTGATCCGCCTTGGTCCAGAGCCACAGGTTGCGACCGACGACGGAGAGGTCGACGGCATCCACGCCCCAGCGGTTGGTCCAAGAAGTAGGCAGCCCGTACGAAAGAGTCAGCTCACGCAGCTTGATGTACGTGGCCTCCTCCAGGTTGTTGCGCGGGTGGAAGAAGTTCCGCGCCCAGTAGGACTGCTGGTTGACCGGAGTGGTGTTCGGCACGAAGACGCCAGGTGACGTCTCCTGAACGCCGTCCACCACGATGCCCGTGTTGGCGTCGCACACCGGGTAGCCCTGAACGGCCGTACCCGTCGGCGAGCACCGGCCGCCCTCGGCCGTCTCGGCCAGGACGCCAGCGTAACGACCGAACGCCTTGGTCACGGAGTAGATGTGACCACCCTGCCTCCAGTCGAACAGGAAGCCGAGGCGCGCACCCTTGAAGCTGAACTCGTTGGCCCAACCGGCGCGCCAATCGGGATTGACGTTACCGATGACCGGGTTCTCCGGCGACACGTCGACCGCCGGGCGCCCATCGGCCTGGACGATGATGTTGCCGTCCGGATCGTACCGATAGTCGTACAGCGCGACGAGCTGACCGAGCGGCTCGCCTTCGCGCGCGTAGAGGGACACGAACCAGAAGTCGCCGAGGCTGAGCTCGAGACCATCGATGCCCTCAGCGAGGCTCACGACCTTGCTGTCGTTCTTCGCCCACGTGACGGTCGACTCCCAGCGGAAGTCCCCGCTCGCATAAGGCGTCCCGCGAAGCAGGACTTCCCAGCCCTTGTTCTCGACCGTACCCGCGTTGACCATGCGGCTACCGTAGCCAGTCGACGTCGTGAGCTGCACGGGCATGACCTGATCCCGCGTCTCCTCGATGTAATACGTCACGTCCAAACCGACGCGGTTGTCGATGAAGGCCAGCTCGGCGCCGAACTCCCAGGACTCCGTCGTTTCCGGCCGGAGCTCGGGATTCTCGAGGCGCGCCGGAACGCTGAAGCTCGGATTGCCGTTCCAGATCTCGTCCGCCGCAAACGTGTTCTGCAGGCGGTATGGGTCGGTGTCGTTACCGACCTGGGCCCAACTCGCACGGAGCTTACCGTAGGAGATCGGCGAGTCGTCGAGCGCCTCGACCACCTCGGTGAAGACGAAGCTACCGCTCACCGAAGGATAGAAGTACGACCGGTTGTCCTCGGGTAGTGTCGAGGACCAGTCGTTACGGCCCGTTGCTGTCACGAACAGGTAGTTGTTGTAACCGAAGTCAGCCTGACCATACAGGCTGTTGACGCGCTTCCGCGCGATGGCCGTCGTGCGAATCGGCGGCAGGGCCGCGTTCGACACGTCGTACGTCCCGGGCGCCGTGAGCTGCTCGACCCATGTGTAGTCGTTGGTGCGCTCGTAGTCGCGCCGGTTACCACCCACCGTGAAGCTCGTCGTGAACGGCAGGTCGAGATCCGGGTTCGCCGAGATCAGGAAGTCGGCGTTCGACTCCTGGAAACCGATGTCCCAGGTCGCGAACGAGCCACCCGGATTGATGTACTCACGGGTGACGTCGACCGGGCTGGTGGTGTAGTCACCGGCGATCGCCGTCTGCGGATTGGCCGCATACGTCTTGAGCCGGTTGTCCTGGTACCAGTCGGTGCCGATCCGGACCATCGCGCTGAGCCAGTCGGTCAGCTCATACGAGGCCGAGAGCTGCCCGATCAGGCGGTCGCGGGTGTCCTCGTTGCGATTCACCAGCGACTTGAAGTACGGATTCACCCAGAACGACGTGTTCCAGCTGTAGGGGAAGCCGCCAACGAGCGGCTCGTTGAGTGGCCGGTTCTGGTCGTGCAGCTCCTCGAGCTGCCTGGAGTCGACCTGGCGGCCGAACCAGATGAAGCCACCCATCGGGTTGTCCGAACCATAACCGACGCCCGGGCGGTTGTTGCCCTCGGACGTGATGTACTGGCCCGACCCGTCGATGCTGAGGCGCTCGAAGGCCTGAATGCCGCCCGCGAGCGAGAACGATGTCCGGTCCTGAGTGTGACCCGGAGCCATACCGTTCAGGTTCAAGCGGCTGAACGAAGCGCGACCGTTCACGTTCTCCGTGGACCCTGCCACCGACACGTTGGTCGTGGCCGTGATGCCGGTCCTGAAGAAGTCGTCGACGTTGTTCGGGCTGGAAACCCAAGGCGCCGGCGTACGCGAATCCGAAACCGGATCGTACGCGCTGAACCACTGCGGGATCATGAGACCGACGTCGAGCGGAGGACCCCAGCTCTCGTCGTACTCGTCGTAGACGCCGCCGCCGTAACCGTCGTAGAACTCGAACTGGCCGTTCAGGCCCTGACCGAACGCGTTCTGGTAGTTCGGGAGCTTGAGCTCGTCCTCGAAGGTCACCTGCTGGCTGACGATGATCTCGGCGCCGCCAGGTGTGTTGCGACCCCTCTTGGTCTCGATCAGGATGACGCCGTTAGCTCCACGCGAACCGTACAACGCGGCCGCGTTGGGGCCCTTCAGGACCGTCATCGAGGCGATGTCCTCGGGATTGATGTCCTGAATGGCGTTTCCGTAGTCATAGCCACCCTGGTCGCTGAGGCCACCCGCCACACCGCCGATCGAGTTGTTGACGGGAATACCATCGACGACGAACAGCGGCTGATTGTCGGATGACAGCGAGTTCTCACCGCGGATGACGATGCGGGACGAACCACCCTGCGGGCCCGAGTTCGTGATGTTCACGCCGGCGACCTTGCCGGAGAGAGCGTTCACGAGGTTGGGCTCAACACGGGTGAGCTCAGCGCCACTGAACTGCTGCGTGGCGATGGCCAGCTCGCGCGACTGCCGCTCCATACCGAGCGCCGTCACGGTGACGCCCGCAATACGGAGCGGATCCTCACCGAGAACGAAGTTGAGCACCTGAGTGCCCGGCTGCAGCGTCACGGTCTGGACTTCCGTGGTGTAGCCGATGAGGCTCGCGGTCACATCGACCGTGGCGCTGCCCGCACGTGCCGCAGCGGGCACGATGAGGACGTAGCGACCCTGCGCGTTCGTAAGAACGCCGAGCCCCAAGGATTGAATGAATACTGTTCCAGTTTCCACAGGGGTACCGGCCTGTGTGGTCACGGTACCGGTGAGCGTGGTAGGCTCCTGGGCGGAAACCGGGAGGGCGACGAGCAGCGACGCTGCAACGCCGAACAACAGCTGACGTGGAGTTCTCACATCAACCTCCCAGCAGGAGTTAGAGACAACCAACGAACACTAAACGCATCCTACATCTATGCGTCCAACCGGAGCGCCTGAGAGACGCTCCGGCTGGTAATGAACGACCGAGCGGGCTCGTTTGAGTCGCTTCGGCCGAAAGCATTACTCGTCAAGCTCTTCAAAGCCGGTACTTACTTCAACCCCATATGTTTCTGGGGTCGGAAAGTTATGAGCCGGCGGCGCCAACAGCAACAAAATTGTGGGGTCAGACAGTCCTGGCAACGCACTCGACCTCGACCGCGCAACCCCGCGGCAGCGCCGCCGCCTGAATGGCCGCCCTCGCCGGCCGGTGCTCCCCGAAGTGGCGGGCATAGATCTCGTTCATGGCGGCGAAGTCGTTCATGTCCCGGAGGAACACCGTCGTCTTCACGACCAGGTGCATCGAGGAACCCGCCGCATCCAGTACCGCGGCGAGATTCCGCAGAACCAGCTCGGTCTGTTCGCCCACGCCCCCGCTCGACATCTCGCCGGTCTCCGGATCGA
Organism: Gemmatimonadota bacterium; assembly: GCA_024638325.1. GTDB lineage: Bacteria > Gemmatimonadota > Gemmatimonadetes > Longimicrobiales > Gaopeijiaceae > UBA2982. The sequence continues at coordinate 38,639 of JAHEKM010000200.1, forward strand.
TGGGTATCTGGCCTGAGCAGAAGACCCAGCCCTCTGCCACGACGGCTTGAGAGTAGGGACCGATGGCACGAGGCGCCCGGTCGGTATCCACGGCACGGAGCTCACTCATTCAACCTCCTCATGGATCGGATGGTTCGGCCCTGCGCGGATGTGAGCCATGACCTCCGTGGCCGTGACCGTGCGTACGCCGGGCCGCCGGACCTCGACGGCGGCGGCGTGGGTCGCGAGCGCAGCGGCTTCGGCCACGGACGCCTCGGCGGCAAGGGCCAGCGCGACCACGGCGCTGACCGTGTCGCCTGCGCCGGAGACGTCATAGACCTCTTCCGGTTCGATCGACAACTGCACCCAGCGCCCGTCTCCGCTCACGAGTGACATGCCCTGCTCTCCCAGGGTGACGAGCAGATGATCGCAGTCGAGTCGGGCGCGCGCAGCCTCCATCCAGCCGGCATCGCTCGCGCGCACGGGCTCGCCGAGCGCTTCTTGGAGCTCCCTGCGGTTGGGCTTGAGCACCGTGGCACCACGATAGTCGAAGAACCGGCGGCGTTTGGGATCGGCGACGACAGGAGTCCCTGATGACTTCGCCAAGGCCAGGACCGCTTCGACGACGGACGAGGTGAGCACACCCTTGTCGTAGTCCTGCACGACGACAGCATGGCAGCCAGCCATGAGCCGACGGACCTCCGCTACGATCGCCGATGCAACGGCCTCGTCCACTTCCTCGTCGACTTCGCGGTCGAAGCGAACGATCTGCTGCGGCCCGGCGCCGACCCGCGTCTTCACGGTCGTAGGTCGGTCCGGCGTCCTCACCACGCCCGACGCGTCCGCATCGCGGGCGGCAAGCTCGGCGAGAAGCTCGGCTCCGTCCGCGTCGTCGCCGGCGCAGCCCACGACGCAGCACGCCGCACCCAGAGCGGTCACGTTGGCGGCGACGTTGCCGGCACCACCGAGCGCGACCCACTCGCGTTCGACGCGCACGACCGGCACGGGGGCTTCCGGCGAGACACGGTCCACCCGGCCCGACACGTAGCGGTCGAGCATGAGGTCGCCGACCACCAGCACGCGGACGGCAGACGCGCCACGAAGGATCTCGGCGGCTCGGTCCGCCGCGAGCACGCTCAAGGGATTGGACTCAGGAACTCAGGAAAGGAGCTCCTCGAGCGCACCCAAGAAGTCCCGGTCACCCTCCAAGATCGGACCGTAACGGATCCATCTCAGGATGCCCTCGCGATCGATGAGGAAGGTGGCTGGGAGTCCCGGCACCTGATAGAGCTCCATGCCCCTCATTTGAGGATCGTGGAGGATGGTGTACGTGACCTCGTACTCCTCCACGAACATCTCCACCTGGTCGGCGGCGTCTCCGGTGTCGAGCGAAATGCCCACGACCTCGAGGCCCTCGGCCGTGTGCTCCTCGTAGAGCGCCTGGAGGTACGGCGTCTCCTCCCGGCACGGCACGCACCAGGTCGCCCAGAGATTGAGAAGCACCACGCGCCCCTCCAGGGAGGCGAGCGTGACCGTATCGCCGGCCAGCGTGACCGCCGGGTACTCGATCGCCTGGTTGCCGACACGCGGAATCACGTAGCCGTCGTCGGGGATGCAGGACGACGCGACGAAAAGTGCGACGGCCAAGGTCCATTTCGACGTTCTCATGACGCCTCCAGATCGATTCGGGTCAGGCGGACCCGGGGCAAGAGCTCGGTTCCGTCGGTCCAGGCGAGCATTATCGCGTCATCCCCCGCCTTCGCCAAACGCGGAAAGCCGACGACTCGTTCCGAAGCCGAGGCGGTCGCTCGGAGAGACTCGAGAACCTCGCCTCGCGGGCCCACGCGCCGTAGCCAGACCTCCGCACCGTCCCCTCCGGTGCGCTCGACCCAGCTCACGAGCGCAGTTCCGTCGGTCAGCATCGCGACGTCCACTCGGCCCGCCGGAGCCCCCTCGTCGACGCGTACCGGGGTACCGAACGCGCGTCCTCCGTCGTCGGAGAAGCCGACGTACACGCGCGACGCCCCTCGAGCGGCGGTGAACCAGGCCACGACGACGCGGCGACCCTCGGCCGCCACCGCCGGGCCATTCACGGGGCATGCTCCCGTTTCCCACCCGTCCTCGTGCACAAGGCCGCCGTCGCTCCAGCTGTTCCCGTCGAAGCGCATCGACCGGATGTCTCGGATCTCCTCGGGGCTTCTGTCTCTATAGACGAGGATCGCCCCTTCCGAAGTCTGCGCGACGTCGGTCTGGCAGCAGTCGCACACCCGGCCGTCCAGGGTCACCTCCTCCGAGGCCGAGCCGAGCCCGTCACCCGCCCGGAAATAGAGCGCGGTCTCCATCGGGGGCGGCCCCCCTCCAGGCCCTTCCGCGAAACCACGACCGTCGAGCCATATCACGCCGAGCTCCTGGCCTACCGGCAACACGGAGACGAACCCGTGCTCGACCGCGCTCTTGTCCTCGTGCGGCATCCAGGAGGGAGCCCACGAGGCG
>JAHEKM010000200.1:41120-48334 GCA_024638325.1 Gemmatimonadota bacterium
TGTCGTCGGAGCGCGAGACCCGCACCCCGTAGCCGAAGCCCTCCGAGTCGCGCTCCAGCCAATGCGACCAGAGCGTCCCGTCGCCTGCGACGGTCACCGACGGGAAGTCTGCCACGTTGACGAGGAACGGGACGCCCTCGACGATCACCCGCGACGCGCTCCACGCGGTGCCCGAGTACGTCGCGAAGCGCAGGCTGCGTCCACCATCGTCCGAACGGCCCAGCCAACTCATGACCACGGCGTCTCCGCGCGAGGACACGAACGGCTGCCCGCTGTCCTGTCCGGCGGGCGAATCGACGTCGACCGCCGTCAGGCTCATGGCGCCGGGCACGTCGCCGCACGCCACGAGCACACACGCCAGTCCCGCCCATACCGGCCTCAACAGGGGGCGTTTCGGATCCCGAAGCGGGGTGCCGTCGGACGGTGGCGGAGCCGGCGGCAGGGAACTTGCCCCAGGGTTACGTTCCATGTCGAGGAATGTCGATGGGGCAGCCGCGGCTGGTCAACGTCGTGGAACCGGTGGGGCGATCCCGCGACTTTCCGGACCGGTGACCGTGCCACAGGGGTAACGAATCTCCGCGCTCGACATCCATGGACACAGGGTGTGTCGAATCCTCGGCCACACTCGTCTAATGGGTGAGGCAGGACTGCTCGGAGGCCCAACGTGATAGAGGTGATGACGACGATGCGTTTCGCGATTCCGAAGACTCGACTGCTGACTGCCGTCCTCGCGGGCGCGCTCGCCTGGTCCCTGGTCCCGACAGCGGCGTCGGCGCAGTTCGGACGCAACAAGGTCCAGTTCGACGACTTCGACTTCCAGGTCCTGTCGACGGACCACTTCGATTGGCATTTCTACCCGGAGATGTCCGAAGTCATCGAAGACGTAGCCCGCATGGGGGAGCGCTGGTACGAGCGTTTCGCCCGTTCCTTCCAGCACGAGTTCGAATCGTCCAAGCCGGTCATCATGTACGCGGACCATCCGGACTTCCAGCAGACGAACACGCTTTCGGGCAACATCGGCGAGGGCACGGGCGGCGTCACGGAGTCGCTCAAGAACAGGGTCATCATGCCCGTCGACCCGATCTATGCCGAGACCGACCACGTGCTTGGGCACGAGCTCGTGCACGCCTTCCAGTACAACATCGCCCAGTCGCGACGAGGGGGCGGCATGCAGGGCATGGCCGCCCTGCCGCTGTGGCTCATCGAGGGTATGGCCGAGTACCTGTCGGTCGGCCGCGAGGACCCGCTGACCGCGATGTGGATGCGCGACGCGATCCGCCGGGACGAGTTGCCGACCATTCGGCAGATGACGCGTGACACGCGCTTCTTCCCCTACCGCTTCGGTCAGGCCCTGTGGGCCTATATCGGCGGCACGCACGGGGACGATGCGGTGGTCGAGATCTACCGACGCTCGCTGCGGGTCGGGTTCGAGGGCGCCATCGGACAGGTCCTCGGGATGAGCACCGACACGCTGTCCGCGCGTTGGAAGGAGCAGGTCTCCGCCGAATACCTCCCGCTCCTCGAGGGGCGCACGCCGCCCACCAACGCCGGCAACCTGATCCTCGGGCCAGAGCGGGGTGGCGGCCGGACCAACATCGCGCCGTCCTTGAGCCCCGATGGTCGCTTCGTGGCGTTCCTTTCGGACGAGGACCTCTTCTCGATCGACCTCTACATGGCCGATGCGCAGAGCGGCGAGGTCATTCGCAGGCTCGCGAGCGCGAACTCGGATCCTCACTCCGACGCCCTGCGCTTCATCGACTCGTCGGGCACCTGGTCGCCGGACTCCCGTTTCTTCGCCTATGTGGTCGTGGCGGACGGTGACAACCAGATCGTAATCGTGAACAGCGACAACGGTCAGATCACTCGTCGGATCTCGTTCTCCGAATGGGGCGTCGGCGCGGTGGCGAATCCGGCGTGGTCTCCGGACGGGCGGTACATCGCGCTGTCGGGTCAGCGCGGCGGCATCGCGGACCTCTACGTCTACGACATGGAGGCCGAGGAGCTCACGCAGCTCACGAGCGACAAGTACGGCGACCTGCAGCCCAACTGGTCTCCGGACGGGCTCACGCTGGCGTTCACGTCTGAGCGCGGCCCCCAAACCGACTTCGACAACCTGACGTACAGCGAGCTGCAGTTGTCTCTCATCGACGTGGCCTCACGCGAAGTGGAGGTCCTCTCGATCTTCGGCAACGTCAAGCACGTGAACCCGCACTACTCGGCGGACGGCGAGCGCCTCTACTTCATCTCGGACCAGGACGGCTTCAGCGACATCTACGAGCTGCACCTGGACACGCGGGAGGTGCGGCGGATGACGACCCTCGCGACCGGAGTCAGCGGGCACACGTCCGAGTCCCCTGCCCTGTCGGTTTCAGCTTCCGGCCTCGCGGCCTTCACGGTCTTCGACGAGCTCGAGTTCCATATCTATACGATGGACCTGAACCGCGAAGCCGAGACGATCGTGGTCACGGGCAACTCGGAGTTGGAGCCTGGGCGGAGGCTGCCTCCGGCGACTCCGGACCGGTTCAGTCGTGTGGAGACCTACCTGCTCGACTCGCAGACCGGATTGCTGTCGAGCGGCACGTACACCGCTGAGGACGCCGAGGACTACTCTACCAGCCTTTCGCTCGATTTCCTCGGTCAGCCGACCATTGGCATCGGCGCGGACAGTTACGGCAGCTACGTCGGCGGCGGCACCTCCGCCTACTTCAGCGACATGCTTGGGGACAAGGCGTTGATGGTCGCGCTGCAGGCGAACGGCACATTCAAGGACATCGGAGGGACGGCGTTCTATCAGGACCTGTCCGACCGATGGAACTGGGGGGTCGGTGGAGGACGGATCCCGTACCTCATTCCCTACTTCAGCTACGGCACGGACGGGGGGGGTGACTACCTCGGCCTCATCAGTCAGAGGATCTTCCTGACCACCGCGCTCGGTCAGCTGGCGTATCCGTTCAATACGACCCAGCGCGTGGAGTTCAGCGCCGGGTTCACCCGCTACAGCTACGACGTCGAGGTCGACAAGTACTACTACAACGCGTTCGGGCAGACGATCGGCATCGATCGTGACCAGCTCGCGGCGCCGGACGCCGATTTCCTATACCAGGGGTCGATGGCGATCGTCGGCGACAACGCGTTCTTCGGTTTCGTGTCGCCCATTCGAGGTGGCCGCTACCGGCTCGAGGTCGGGCGCACGCAGGGCACGGCCGACTTCACCACCGTCATCGCGGACGTGCGCCGCTACTTCGCGCCGTCGCTGAACATGACCATCGGCGTCCGCGCGATGCACTATGGGCGCTACGGCCTGTCGAGCACGGTCGACGAGGGCTTCGGCTTCGGTCCGCTCAACCCGCTGTTCCTCGGATACGAGACGTTCATCCGCGGGTACGCTTGGGAGAGCTTCGAGGCACGGGAGTGCGGGCAGGTCACGCTGAGCTGTCCCGCGGTCGACCGACTGCTGGGCAATCAGCTCGCCGTGACGTCGCTGGAGCTGCGCTTCCCGCTGCTCGGCGTCGAGCAGTACGGGATCATCAACTTCCCGTACCTGCCAACCGAGCTCGTCCTGTTCGCCGACGGCGGCCTGGCCTGGGACGCCGATCACCCGCCGACGCTGGAGTGGAGCCGTTCGAGCACCGAGCGGGTCCCTGTCGTCTCGACTGGCATCTCGGCGCGCTTCAACATCCTCGGCTTCCTGATTCTCGAAGCCTACTACGCGAAGCCGTGGCAGCGCCCCCTCAAGGACTGGCACTGGGGGTTCAACATCGCACCCGGCTGGTAGCAGACCCGCTTCGACTGTTGTGCCGCGCCCCGGGGAGACACCCTCTCTCCGGGGCGCAGAGCATCCGGGGCCCCTGCCTGGTGGGTCCTTTCGACTCGTAGCGGGCGCCGGATGATGCGCCCTCCGAGAGGGTGACCCCCCGACGCGCCCTACCGGCCGCCGGGGGTCTGATACCTGACGGGGCGATGTTTCTCTGCACGAAGAGCTGACCCGGCGGGCTGGTCGGCTGCCCGGGCGGTCCAGCCCGGGGTCGGTCGGGCGACCAACGCCCGGCCGTCTACTCGACCTGCCCGGCCCTTGTCCCCGAGAAGCCGATCCCCGGGCTTGGGCCGGAAGCACCGCGGTTGGCGGGCGGCGATGGTGCGTGCCCAAAGGGCGCATCGTGCGCGGCGCACTCAGAAGTTGATTGACCTACCCGGCCTGCGCCGCGGATGCTCTGCGTCCCGAGGGCGCGTGCCGTCGACGCCCGCCGGCACACACGTCCACGTGGCCCGCTGCCCGCGGGTCAGAAGATCGAAATATTGATGTAGCGGTTCGGGTTCTCCTGCAGGTCCTGCAGCAGGGTGCTCAGACTCTCGGTCGCCGCGTTGATGTTCTCGTACAGCTCCGCGTCGTCGGTGGTGAGCCGACCGAGTGAGCCCTCACCTGCCTCGATCCTCGCCAGCACCGTGCTGAGCGAGCTCATGGCGGCATCGATGTTGGTGCTGGTCTGTTGCAGGACCGCCATGGTGGAGTCGGCCCGGGCGACCGCGCTCGCGACGTCGGGTCCGACCTCGGCTGCGGCGCTCAGCCCTTCGGCCGTGGTTGCGAGGCTCTCGGTGAGCTCTGTGAGCGGCCCGCGAAGATCTGTGGCTAGCGTCGAGAACTCGGCGACGAGCTGGCGAGCATCCACTGCCGTGCCCCGCAACGCGTCGACCGTCTCCGGGTCCAGGAGCCGTTGTATGCTCTCGAGGACGTCCACGGCCCTGGCACTCAGGTCGTCGACCGATCCCAGCAGTCCTCCGCCACCCGCGCCGATTCCGGGCAGCGTGTCCCCTTCGGCGTAGAAGTCCTGGGACTCGCCGCGGAGGATCTCGAGCGTCCTTCCGCCGAAGAGGCCGGCCGCACCGAAGGTCACCGTGGAGCCGCGAGGTACGCGCCACTGGCCCTCGATCTCCAGGGTGATGTCGACCCTCCCTGGACCGATCATCGCGAAGTCGTGCACGCGCCCGAGGTTCACGCCCTGCATCTGAACCGGATCGCCCGCGCGCACGCCGCCCGCGTTGTCTACGCTGGTGTGGAGCATGTACCGGCCCCGGAGCGTCGCCGGATCCGTCATCCAGAACAGGACGACGGTGAAGGAGAGAAGGCCGAGGATGACGAAGAGGCCGAGGCGGGCCTCCCTGCCGCCGGTACCGCTGGGCACAGCCGCAAGCAGCTCTTCGTCGGACAGCCGGCGCGGGGCGCCGGTTTCAGGCGTTTCAGTCATCGAGTCCCCGACATCATGTCCAGCGCGGCTTCCGCCGCCTGGCGATCCACGAACGCCCGGACCACCGGGTCCGGGCAGCTTCTGAACTCCTCGGGCGTGCCGATGAACCGCAGCAGCCCACCCTCCAGCATCCCCACTCGATCGCACATTTCCAGACCGCCTTCGATGTCGTGAGTGACGAGCAGTGACGTTACCTCCAACTCCTCCGAGAGCCGGTGAATCAAGCGCTCGATCGCCGTGGTGTTGATCGGATCGAGGCCGGTCGTGGGCTCGTCCCACAACAGGATCTCGGGCCTCCCCACGATCGCTCGGGCGATGCCCACCCGCTTCTTCATGCCGCCCGACAACTCGGCGGGCGTCTTTGCGATGACCTCGTGCGGATCGAGGTTCACGATCTCGATGGCATCCCAGATCTTACGCGCAATCTCCGCCCTGGACATTCGCGCCAGCTCCTGCTCCGGGAGGCCCATGACGACGTTGTCGTACACGTTCAGGGAATCGAAGAGCGCCGCGTACTGGAAGACGTACCCGCACTTACGGCGAACCGCCTCGAGGGCCCCCTTCTGGCCGTGAAAGATCGAGATGCCATCGACCTCGACGTCACCGCGGTCGGGGGTGATGAGGCCGAGCGTCGTCTTGAGAAGCACGCTCTTTCCCGTGCCCGACGGACCGAACAGAGCGAACATCTCGCCGGTCTCCACGGTCAGGTCGATACCGGTGAGCACGGGGATGTCGAAGGCCTTGTAGATACCGCGGTATTGGATCATCGCCGGCCCGCCACTACTGCAGCATCAAGGGTGGGAACAGAGCGTCCAGGATCAGGATCGTGAGGATCATGAACATCACTGCCTGGGTTGTGGTCAGACCGACCCCGGCGGCGCCGCCCCTGGTCCGGAGGCCCATGTGCACCGAGATGATCGGAATCACGAACCCGAAGACGACGGCCTTCGAGAAGCCGTAGAACAAGTCCCAGCTGTGCCAGAATAGACGCGCCCCGTAGAGGAACTCCTCGCGCCCCAGGCCGGCGCTGAGCTCGGCGGCGATCATGCCGGCCCAGATCCCGATGACGTCGGCAAACCCGACGAGCAGCGGCATGGTGATGATGCCTGCGATCACGCGCGGGGCGGCGAGAATGGCCACCGGGTCGCGGCCGAGCGACTCGAACGCATCGATCTGCTCGGATACGACCATGGTGCCCAACTCGGCGGTAATCCGTGCTCCGATGCGACCCACGAGAACGATCGCGGTCAACAGCGGACCCAGCTCCAGGACCACGCTCTGCACGACGAGCGTGCCCAGCAGGTACCGAGGCGAGGTCGACACGATCTGATAGCCACCCTGCTGGCTCGTGACGATGCCTGCGAGGGAGGCCGTGACGAAGACGATGGGCAGGCTCTGGATACCCATGATGTACGCCTGATCGACGACGTCTCTCCAACGTACGCGCAGGCGTACGATGGCAAGCGTCACCCGCCACGTCAGCAGGCCGAGTCCTCCGGCGTGCTCTGCGGTGACGTGCGCGGTGCGCCAAACGCCAGCCAGCCAGCGGTTTACGGGTGAGGGGTGGGTTGCAGCCACGTAGTGGTGATTCGGGCCGGATTGAGGGCTCAGGTTTCGGCGCGCCGAATGGTCGCAGCTACGCGCGCCAAGAACAAGCGAGGGTCGAGCGGCTTGCGAATGTAGTCGTCCGCGCCCTCCTCGATGAGCTTCGTCTCCAAGATCTCGTCCGTCTCGCCGGTGACCACGATGACCGGGATGCCCGCCCAGGCCTCACGTTCGCGCACTTCCCAGATGAGCTCGAGGCCATCGAGCCGGGGCATGTTCAGGTCGGCGACGATGAGCGCCGCACCACCCTTGGCCTCCAGCACCTCGAGAGCGTCCTGACCGTCCTCGGCCTCATCGACGCTGTAGCCGTCCTTTTCCAGAAGCCGGCGCGCCAACCACCGTGCGGGCGGGTCGTCGTCGACGACC
>JAHEKM010000084.1 GCA_024638325.1 Gemmatimonadota bacterium
CCAGGGTGAGGGGGTCGTCCTCGCAGCCGGACCGACCGGGAGCGGCAAGAGCACCACCCTCTTTTCGGCACTGTCCGAGCTCGACCGTGAGACGCGCAACGTGGTGACACTGGAGGACCCGGTAGAGTACCGCCTCGCCGGCGCGAGCCAGATCCAAGTCGATCGGCGCTCGGGGCTCGGGTTCGCCGAGGCGCTTCGGGCTGTCCTGCGGCAGGACCCCGACGTGGTGATGGTCGGAGAGATCCGCGACCGCGAAACCGCCGAGATCGCTATGACGGCGGCCGTCACCGGGCACCTCGTCCTGTCCACCATCCACACGACCGACGCGCCCGGCGCGGTCACCCGGCTGCTCAACATGGGGGTGCCGCCCTTTCTCGTAGCGGGGGGACTCTCCGGCGTCGTCGCACAACGGCTCGTTCGCAGGCTCTGTCCGAAGTGCCGCGGCCACGGCTGCGAAGAGTGCCTGGACGGCCACAAGGGTCGCACGGGTGTGTACCAGGTCCTGGCGATTTCGGACGCCCTCCGCGACGAGATCTCCCGAGGTGGCGCTTCGTCCGAGCTGAGGAGGCTCGCGCGCGAGACCGGCATGGCTGGGCTCGACACCGACGCTCGGCGCGCCGTCGCGTCGGGCCTTACCAGTCCCCACGAGATCTCGCGACTCGTCGCGGCAGCCGAGGGCGTGAGCGTCGCCTGCCGGCACTGCGACGGCGCCGTCCCGGTCGGCGCGATGGCCTGTCCCGACTGCGGTCGGCCGCGCCGGCGCCGCTGCTCCTGCGGCCAGATCCTCGAGCGCGGGTGGCGCTACTGCCCCTGGTGCGTCAGGCGCGCCGCGACCTAGCCGAAAACCGCTTTTCTCGTAGTGAGCGTCTCGATGCGCTCTTCGTCGACGTCGACGCCGATGCCCGGCCCGGAGGGCACCGCCATTCGTCCGTCCACGACCTCGTGCTCGGGCGCGACGATGTCGCGCTCCCAATAGCGGCGGCTCGCCGAGATGTCGCCCGGCAGGGTGAACGCCGGTAGCGAGGCCAGGGCCAGGTTGTGCGCCCGACCGATTCCGGTCTCGAGCATGCCACCGCACCACACGTCGATGCCGGCCGAGTCGAGCGTGGCGAGCATGCGCAGACTGGTCGCCAGCCCACCCACGCGGCCAGGCTTGAGGTTGACGACCCGGCAGCTCCCGAGCTCGAGAGCGGTAGCGAGGTCCCCCACCTCCCCGATCGACTCGTCCAGGCAGATGGGCGTGGCGAGCTTCGCCTGCAATTCAGCGGTATCGAGGAGGTCCCCCGCCGGGAGCGGCTCCTCCAGGAGCCCCAGCTTCAAAGCGTCGAGCCCCTGAAGATGCTGCGCGTCCTCTCGCGTATACGCACAGTTCGCGTCGGCCCAAAGATCCACGTCGGGGTAGCGCTCCCGCAGCACCCTGAGGACGTCCACGTCGTGGCCCGGCCCGATCTTCACTTTCACACGGCGGTACCCGTCCCGGAGCTGATCCTCGATGGCGTCGACGAGCGCGTCGACGGGCATCATGCCGAGGGCCACGCCGACGTCCACCTCGCCTCGCGTCCCGCCGAGCATCTCCCTCAGCGAATGCCCCGCCGCGCGAGCGGCCAGGTCCCAGGCGCCCATCTCGAGCGCGGCCTTCGCCATGGGATGCCCGACGAGCTCGGCCCCGGCCGCCAGCGCGTTCCCTGGCTCCGTGACGTCCAGACCGACGGCCGCCGGGAGTATCAGGCCGGTCAGCACCTCCCATGCGGTGTCGGTCGTCTCGTAGGTGTAGTGAGGCGTGCTGAGCGCCACGCACTCGCTCCAGCCCATTAGCCCGTCGGCCTCGAGGGTGAGCAGCAGCACGCGGCGCGCGTCGACTACGCCGGCGCTCGACTCGAATGGCCTCTTCAGCGGAAGCGGGACCTCGCGCAGGACCGCCCGCTCGATCTTCACGCGGCGCGGTGCCTCAGAAGTCGACCGGGGCCATGAGCAGCTCGGCCAGGAGCGCCGCGCGCTCCACCATGCCGGCGACGGTAACGCGCTCGTGGATCGCGTGCGCGCCGTCCCCGATGGCGCCCAGCCCGTCCAGCGTCGCGGTGAACTGGCTCGTCGTGTTGCCGTCGGATCCGCCTCCGGCCGTGAACTCCTCCAGCGAGAGCCCGAGCCTCGCTCCTGCCTGGCGAGCCTGATCCCAGAGCGCCTGGTTCCGCTCCGTTCGCTCCAAGGGCGGAATGCCGATGCCCTCCTCGATCTGCACTACGGTTCCGGGCGTGACGGACTCGATCCCGCGGATGCGCGCTCGCATCTCCTCTCCGTCGGCGACGGTCATGATGCGCACGTCGACCTCGGCGCTTGCGTCCGCCGCGACCACGTTGGGGCGCGTACCTCCGCGAATCATGCCGACGTTCACGGTGATCCCACGCTCGTGATCCGTCATCGCATGGAGCTCCTGCACCACGTGGGCGAGCTCGGTGATGGCCGACGCGCCGGCTCTCGGATCGAGCCCGGCGTGGGCCGCCCGGCCTCTGACGGAAATGTTGAACCGCATGACTCCCTTCCTCGCCGTCTTGAGCCGACCTTCCGGCCCGAAGGCGGGCTCCAGAACGAAGGTGCGGGCGACGTTCCGCGCCAAGAGGCGCATCCAACGACGGGACTCCGGGCTCCCTGTCTCCTCGTCCGAGTTGATGAGCCAGACCGGCGTGGCAGGCGGCTCCAACCCCAAGTCCGCAAGCGCCTCGACGGCGAAGATCCCCTGTACCAGTCCGGCCTTCATATCGAAGGTACCCGGTCCCTTCACCTCTCCGTCTTCCACCCGGATCGGCATCGCCGACAACGTGCCGAGCGGCCATACGGTATCCGTGTGCCCCACCAACAGCTGCCCTGGCCGGCCGCGTTCTCGGGCGGACGGGCGGGCGTAGAGGTGACCGCCCGTTCGGCGGCCGGGAATCCGGCGGACGGTGAAGCCGCGCGCCTCGAGTGCATCGGCGAAGACCCTCTGGACGGGCAGCTGCGCCTCGAGCACGTCGGTGGGGGATTCGAGCGACGTGACGTCGACGAGCATCTCGACCATTCGGTCACGACGCTCCTCCAAGGCCGCCAGCAGCTCCGCAGCTCGATCTCCGTTCGTGCTCACCCATCTGCTCCGTTGTAGAAACCTGCTCTACGATAACTCTCGTCCAGGAGTTCGACCGGGTGCACCACACCTTCCCTCGCCCCTTCGAGTCGGAGCCCGGCGCCGATCTGCATCATGCAACCCGGGTTCGGCGTGCACGCCGCGTCGGCTCCGGCCGCGCGGACGGACCTTACCTTGTCGCCCCCGATGCGACCCCCGAGGTCGGGGTGTGTGAGACCGTAGATCCCCGCGCCGCCGCAGCACTCGGACGCGTTGGCGATCACGCGCACGTCGAGCTCCGGCACGGCGGCGAGCACGTCGAGCGGAGCCTGCTCGATCCTCTGTGCGTGCAGGAGGTGACACGGGTGGTCGTACGCGACGGAGGTCTGGATCGGGGCACCCGGTCGGGGGCCCACTTCGGCGAGAATCTCGGTCGCGTCTCGGACTCGCGCAGCGAAGTCCTTGGCGCGTTCGGCGTAGGCCTCGTCGTCCTCGAGGAGCGCATCGTAGTCCTTCATGGCCGCGCCGCAGCCGGCCGTGTTGACCACGACGAGCTCGACCCCCGCCGCGGTGAAGACGTCCAGATTGCGCCTCGCGAGTGAGCGCGCACGCTCGAGATCGCCACCGTGAGCGTGCAGAGCCCCGCAGCAGTCCTGGCCGGCGACGGGCACCACCTCGAATCCGTTCGCCACGAGCGTGCGGATCGTCGCGTCGTTGACGCGGCTGTACAGCCCTTCCTGGACACAGCCCACGAGCACGGCGACGGTCGGTCGGCTGCCGGCTGGGACCATCGGCTGCGCCGCGGCGGACCCGGACGTCCGACCTGGAGGTCGCCAGGGCGACGTCGCCGCCAGCATGGCCAGCCCCAAGCGCGCGTTTCGCAGCGGCCCCAGCGCGGGCACGAGCTTCGCGCCTAGAGCGGCGAGTCCGGTGACCCGCAGCACGCGGCCACCGAGGAAGAGGGCTCCGCGAAGGAAAGGGGAGGCCATGACGGCCAGCAGGCCACGCGTCAGCCAGCCGGGAGGGACCTTGCTGGTCGCCGTGTGGCGGGCGAGCTCGAGCAGCGTGCCGTACTCGACGCCCGAAGGGCAGACGGGCTCGCAGGCCCGACACCCCAAGCAGCGGTCGATGTGCGTCCTGAACGCCTCGGACCCGGCGTCGAGCCTCCCCTCCACGACGGCCTTCATGAGGTGGAGACGCCCCCTGGGGGAGTCGGCCTCGTTCCCCAGCCGGGTGTACGTCGGACAAGCAGGCAGGCAGAAGCCGCAGTGCACGCACGGAAGCAGACGTTCCTTTTGGGCCTCCACCGCACCTGCCAGCGCCGCCGTGGCGACGGATGCCGTGTGCGTCACGCTCGGCACGGCCAGAAGACTCCGCTCGGGTCGAAGACCTCCTGAAGTCGGGTGGACACACCGGTTTCGGCGTCCGAGGGACGGGACCCGGCGGCGCGGACCTCGGGGCCCTCATCCGGAGCCTCGACGGCCAACGCGCCACCCATCTCCTCGATCGTGTCCCGGAGCGCTCTCACGGTATCCGTATCGACTTCGGCGAGCGCGATCCGCGCCGTCCCCGAGTACGCGTCCGCCACCACGCTCGAGTGGCCCAGGAGATCGCGCGCCGCGCCGAGCGCCTCGAAGAGACGGGAGGGCAGCACGGAGAGGGTCACGACCACCGGCGCGTCGGTGGCGTCGTCTCGGACCTCGGCGACCAGCTCGGAATCCGCCCGCGCGAACGAGACACCCGCCCGTCGCTCCAGGGTGGCCTGATCTGCGTCTACCGTGAGTTCGGCTCCGTGGAGCCGTACGAGGAGGGCGGCCCCTTGGCTGGTGGGCCGCACCCAGAGCACGACCGACGCGGGCAGGGTCGGCGCAGTCCGCACCGCCCGCGCCGCCGCCTCGAGACCGGCGAAGTCGTCGCTTCGGAGGAGTAGAACCCGATCCTTGGCCGGCACCGGGAAGGCCCTGAGGCACACGGAGGTGACCACACCGAGCCTGCCGCGGCTTCCCACCAGCGGCCTGAGGAGGTCGAAGCCGGCGACGTTCTTCACCACACGCCCGCCGAGACGCAGCACCCGCCCGTCCCCGCAGACGACGGTCGCGCCAAGCACGTGGTTGCGAAGCTCCCCGTACGCGGTGGCCACCGGGCCCGACTCACCGGTCGCGACCAGGCCTCCAAGGGTCCTGCTCGACACCTGCGGCGGATCGAACGGAAGCCACTGTCGATGCTCGGCCAGCGTCGCCTCGATGTCCGCGAGCGGGGTCCCTGCCTTGGCGGTCAACGTGACGTCGGCCGGCTCGTAGATCTCGAGCCCCGACAAGCGATCCATCGCCAGAACCATGAACGGCCCGTCCCCGCGAGCCGGCGTCGTTCTCCCGCCTGTCCCGACCGGTAGGACGCCGACGCCGTTGGCAGACGCCCAACGGACCGCGTCGACGACCTCCTCGGGCGAACGCGGACGGACCACCGCCTCGGCGCCACGCGCCACGCGCGCGAGCGCCCCGCCTTCGGCTCCGCTGAGCGCCTCTGCGGGCAGTACGTCGCCCAGGGAGGTCACGACGCTCATGCTGACGCCTCGGCGGGAACCGGAGGCGATGCGGGGTCCGGCAGCACCTTGCCCGGGTTGAAGAGGCCGCTCGGGTCGAAGATGCGCTTGACCGCACGCATCGCCTCGATCTCGACCTCGCCGAGAACGAGCTGCATGTAGCCACGCTTGTCGACCCCCACGCCGTGCTCGCCCGTGATGGTGCCGCCGACCTCCACGCACAGGCACATGATCTCCTTCGACGCCCGCTCGACCCGGTCGAGCTCGTCCGGGTCGTTGCGGTCGAAGAGGATGTTCGGGTGCAGATTCCCGTCGCCTGCGTGGAAGACGTTGGCGACCTTGAGCTCGTAGCGCTCGCCGATCTCCGTGATGCGCGCGAGCACTTCCGGAAGCCGGGTACGCGGGACCGTCGCGTCCTGTACGAGGAGGTCGGGCGCGATGCGCCCCATGGCGCCGAAGGCCTTCTTGCGGCCGTTCCAGAGCGCGGCACGCTGCGTCGCCTCAGTGGCGCGCTTCACCTCGCTCGCGCCGGCCTGACGGCAACACGCCTCCGCGCGGTCGGCGTCGGCGTCGAGCCCGGCCTCCGTGCCATCGAACTCGATGACCAGCGCTGCGCCGGCGTCGACCGGGAAGCCCCCGGCGTACACGCTCGCCTCGACCGCCCGAATGGTCGCGTTGTCCACGATCTCGACGGCGGCCGGCAACAGTCCCTCCGAGATGATGGCCGTCACCGCGTGTCCGGCCGCCTCCATCGTCTCGAAGATGCCGAGCAGCGTGCGCACACCCTCGGTGACCGGAAGTAGCTTCACCTCGATCTCGGTGGCGATGCCGAAGCATCCCTCGGAGCCGACGAAAAGACCGACCAGGTCCAGCGCGCCCCGCGCACTCCGTCCCGCGCCCCCGAGCCGGATGACTTCGCCGCTGGGCAGCACCACTGTCAGGCCCGTCACATAGCGCTGCGTGACGCCGTACTTCAAGCAGTGCGGCCCGCCGGAGTTCTCTGCCACGTTGCCCCCCAGCGTGCACGTGCTCTGCGAGGACGGGTCAGGCGCGTAGTAGAGGCTGTACGGCTTGGCGGCCACCGTGAGGTGCGCGTTGACCACACCCGGCTGCAGGCGGGCGATCCGGTTGTCCGAGTCGATCTCGAGGATCCGGTTCATGCGTGCGGTCCCGACCACGACGCCGTCCGCGCTGGGGAGCGCGCCGCCCGAGAGCCCGGTACCCGCCCCTCGCGGTACCACCGGAATCCCCTCGCCGTGAAGGAGCTTCACGACGGCCGCGACCTCCTCGGTCGTGGCCGGCAGTACGACGGCCAGGGGGATGACCCGGTAGGACGTGAGCCCGTCGGACTCGTACACGACGAGCCGTTCCGGATCGGTGACGACGTGATCCGGTCCCACGATCGCGTTCAGCGCGCGAACGATTCGGGTCTCGAGCGGAGTGTTCATGAGGGGGAGAAAGGATACCCCACGTGCTCCATCAGTGCCCGCACCGACCGCAAGGCGGCCTCGGTCAAGGCGACCGGGACCGTGTTGCCGTACACGAGGTCGAGCAGCTCCTGCTCTTCGATGCCGGGCTGTGCGGCCATCGCTTCAGCGACCTGCCGCGCGCGCTCCAGGCGATGGGTCTCGTAGCGGTCGAGCGCCTCCCGAGGATCCTCGATCTCGGGCCCGTGGGCCGGATAGATGACCGCCAGGTCCAGCTCGTGCAGCCGTCGCAACGAGTCGAGATAGTCTTTCACGCACCCGGCGTACTCGCCCACCCAAGTCGTGTCGCCCCGACCCAGTAGGAGGTCGCCAGCGAAGAGCGCCCTCCGGCCCGGCCAGTGATACGCGAGGTGGTGCCGCGCGTGGCCCGGCGTGTCGATCGCGACCAACTCGCCCTCGTCCGTGGGCAGCACGTCGCCATGCGCGATGGTGTGGTCCAGCGCCGGCAGTCCTTCCGGACCCCACACGTCGACGCCCAGACGCTCGGCCAACGTGAAGGCCGCTGGAGCGTGATCGCGATGACCGTGGGTGAGCACGATCCTGACCGACTCGGCTCCGGCCAGAGCCTCGGCGACCTCGTCGAGGTGCAGGGCATCGGCGGGCCCGGGATCGATGACGACGACGTTGCGCGTGCCGACGAGGTAGGTGCGCGTACCGTCGAGAGTAAAGGGGCCCGCGTTCCCTGCGCTGAAGAACCGGGGATGCGTGCTCAGGGCTCCTCCCGGGCGCTCCGGACCGGAGCGGGGGTTAGCGCCGCTCGGCTGCCAACTGCTCGGCCAGCTTGTCGGCGATGCTGATGAGCGCGATCTCGTCCTCTTCATTGAACGCTGCGGCCTGCTCGGAATCGATGTCGATGCCACCGAAGATGTCGTCGCCCGCGCGGATCAGAATGACCAGCTCCGACTGGACCTCGGGAGAGCTGGACAGATAGCCCTCCTCCTTCGACACGTCCTTCACGTTCTCGTTGCGGTGCGTGGCAGCCGCGCGGCCCACGACGCTGGCGCCGAGGGGAATCTTCGCGTGCTCCGTTGGCTCACCCACGTAGTTGTGGAGCCAAAGCTCCTCGCCGTCGCCGACGAGGTAGACGCCGACCCAGTCGTAGCGTTCGTCGGCGGTGGCGATCGAGCGCACTGCCTTCCTCAGGAGCGCGTCCGAGAGGTGACCCTCGTCGCGCATCTCCTGGAGTTCCTTGACGACCGTTCCGGCTTCCAGCATGGGTGACTTCCGTTTGTTCGAAGTTGTGGTGGGGCACGAACGGTAGACACCCCGAAATGCACCGTCAACGTGCCTCCGCTGCGGCGGGCCGCCCGTGAACCGCCGCTCTCGCTCCCAGGCGACCGCGCCCGCCGCTGCACGCTACCGCGGCGTGAAGTCGGTGCCCGGCTCCAGGCGGCGCACGAAAGCCGCCAGCAGCTTCGCCGTGTTGTGTACGTCCTGGAGGCTGACCACCTCGTTCGGCGAGTGCATGTACCGGTTCGGTATCGACACGAGCCCGGTCGGCACGCCGTGCCGCGTGAGGTGAATTCCGTCGGCGTCCGTCCAGGTCGCTTTCGGGCTCGCCTGCACCGAGTACGGGATGCCCTCGGCCTCCGCCACCTCCGCGAGCATCTCGAACACCTCGTTGTGTGCTGCCGAGCCTCGGCTCAGCACCGGGCCACCGCCGAGCTTGTGCTCACCGAGCTCCTTCTTCTCGATGTCGGGCACGTCGGTGCTGAAGGTCACGTCGACGACGATGGCCACGTCCGGCTCGAGCTGGAACGCGCTGGTGCGGGCTCCGCCACCCCTGAAGCCGATCTCCTCCTGCACCGTCGCGACCGCCGTCGCGCTCGCCGCGGGCGGATCGTCCGACAGGAGGCGTGCCGCCTCGAGCACCGCGTACGCGCCGATACGGTCGTCGATGGCACGGCTCGCGATGCGGTCGCCGGCCAGACGGACCATCGGCTGCGCCAGCACCATCGGGTCGCCCACGCGGATGCCGAGCTCGGTGACCTCGTCGCGGCTCTCGGCGCCGACGTCCACCCAGAGGCTCTTGGTCTTGGACGCCTTCGAGCGGTCGTCCGGCTCGATGAGGTGGATCGCCTTCTTGCCGAGCACGCCCGTCACCGGATCGCCCTTGGCCAGGATCGTTACCCGCTGACCGACGAGCACCTGGGCGTCCCAGCCGCCGATCTCGGCGACATAGAGGAAGCCTTCTTCGTCGATGTGGGTGATCTGTAGGCCGATCTCGTCGATATGGCCTGCGAGCATCGCACGCGGGGCGCCCCCGGGGTTGACGGTCGCGAACGAATTGCCGCTCACGTCGACGCGAACGTCCGCGGCGAACCTCTCGGCCTCCGCGCGCCAGACGCGGGCCGGGCGCACCTCGAAGCCAGACGGTCCAGCGGCGTCGAGGAGGCCTTCCAGAAAGGAGAGGTCAGATGTCATCGGGAGAAGCTATCCCAATGGCGACGCGGGTTCCATGCGGGAATGGGACCCCAGCGAAGAGCCCAAGGATGTCGTCCCCGACACCGACTCCTCAGTGATCCTTCGGCTCGACGACGATGCCCTTGGACGGATCGAGCCGCTGGCCGGCCTTCCTGTCGGCTGACGTGTCGCCGGCGCCGTCGGTTTCCGGGGTGCGACCTGCATTGGGGAAGCCGTCGGGCGAGAAGCCGCCCGAGAAACCGAAGCCGCCCGGCCCCATGGTCATCACCTGGATCGTGCCCTGCTCGAGGCCTCGCTTCAGCCGCCGTCGCACCCGCCCCTGGATCCAACGTCTCGACGGCGGAAGGAGAAGCGCGAAGCCCGCGAAATCCGTGAGGATCCCGGGCGTCAGCAGAAACGCCCCACCGATCAGGACCGAGATGCCGTCGAGGAGCGCCTGCCCGGGCAGCTGACCCGACGCCAGCTGCTTCTGGAACTGGTACATGACCCGCAGTCCCTCGGCTCGGGCGAGCGCGGCGCCCAGAACCCCGGTCGTGACGACCAGGCCGAGCGTGGGCCAAAGGCCCACGACCTGTCCGAGCTGAATGAGCAACACGAGCTCGACGAGGGGTACGACGACGAAGAGGAGCGCAAGGCGGCCGAGAACGTTCATGGGGCCTCTAGCTACCCGGCCTCCGGCCGTCGGGGTTCCTGGGGCTGGGCAGCCCTCCTAGCTTACGAGGCGCAACGAGCGGTGCCCGTAACCACTCGCCACCCTCACGACCCAGCCAGCCGTGACCGTAGAGCAGACCTACTTCCGGAAGGGATTCGGGCTCAAGAAGGAGCTCAGACCCCTCATCGACGCCGAGTACCAGTCGGCGCTCGTGGAGCGGATTCGGGCGCGCGGCTACGAGGACCGATTCGGCGACGTTGCGGTGCGGCTGGCCCAGGAGTTCGGCTTCTGCTATGGGGTGGACCGCGCCGTCGACTACGCCTACGAAACGGTCCACGAGTTTCCGAACAAGCGGATCTTCCTGGTTGGAGAGATCATCCACAATCCGCACGTGAACAAGCGGATGACGGACATGGGAATCTCGTTTCTCTATCCGGACGAGGACGGCGGCTTCGACTTCTCGCAGGTGACCGACCAGGACGTCGTGCTCATGCCGGCCTTTGGCGTCACCATCCAGGACTTCGAGGCCCTTCGTGAAGTCGGCTGCATTCTGGTCGACACGACCTGCGGCTCTGTGCTGCACGTCTGGAAGCGCGTCGAGAGCTACGCCCGGGACGGGTTCACCGCGGTCATCCACGGCAAATACACGCACGAGGAGTCCCGCGCGACCGCGTCTCAGGTCAGCAAGCACGAGGGCGGCAAGTACATCATCGTGCGCGACATGGACGAGGCCCAACTCGTTTGCGACTACATCGCCGAGCGGCCCGGCGCGCTCACGCGTTCGGAGTTCCTCGCGCGCTTCGAGTCGAAGACCTCGCCAGGCTTCGACCCGGACCTCCACCTGGTGCAGGTCGGCGTGGCGAACCAGACGACCATGCTCGCGAACGAGTCGATCGCCATCGGCATGAAGGTCTGTGAGGCGATGATCGAGCGGTACGGGGAGGAGGCCGTGAAGGACCATTACCGCTCCTTCGGCACCATCTGCTCGGCCACCCAGGAGCGGCAGGACGCGGTCGCCGCGATGATGGAGGATCCGCCGGACATCATGCTCGTGATCGGCGGCTACAACTCGTCGAACACGAACCACCTCGCGCACCTCTGCCGGCAGCACACGCGGACCTTCCACGTCGAGGACGCGGAGTGCATCGATGTCGACACGGGAGCGATCCGGCACAAGCCGGAACTGGACCCCACCGCCGCCGAGCTGCTGGAGACCGAGTGGCTCCCGGCGGGTCAGTTCGAGCTGGGCATCACCGCCGGAGCGTCGACGCCGAACAACAAGATCGGCGAAGCGCTCCTTCGGATTCTGGCTATCCGCGGCATCGAGCCGGACCTCGCCGAAGCCAGCGGCGACAACCTTCTCGGCTGACCGCCGAGTTTAGCGCGTCCTCAGGTGCCAAGGTCGCTTCCCGCGATCCCTTTCCCCAGGTCCTTCAGAAGCCGGCGCAGGTCTTCCTGATCGCGCGCGCTGAGATGCCGACAGAGATGTTCGACGTACTCGGCGTGTCCGGGGAAGACCGAGGCTACGAGGTCCCGTCCCGCGGGTGTGAGTCGGGCGTAGACCACGCGGCGGTCCTCGGGTGACCGATAACGCTCAACCAGACCTCGGCCCTCGAGCCGATCCATGACGTACGTCACGTTCCCACCGGTAACCAGAAGCTTGTCGGCGAGCGCACCGAGACTCAGGGGACCGAGGTGGTACAGCGCCTCCAGCGTCCCGAACTGCGGTACCGTCAAGTCGTACTCCTGCACCTTCTGGGAGATCGCTTTCGAGAAGGTGGAGTAGCTCCGAGCGAGCACGACCCACAACCCCAACGCCACCCGCTGACTGTCGGGCCAGTCGCGTGGCCCGAGCGACACGTTGTCGGTCGCCTGTTGGAGCTCGCTCATCGCGTCGCTTTTCGAGAAGACTAGATGTGTATCGGACGGCCGAGGGCCGCGAGCGCGGACTCGGAAACACCCTCCGAGAGGGTGGGGTGCGGATGCATGGCCTTCTCGAGTTCTTCGACCGTCGATTCCAGATGGCGGCCGAGCACGAACTCGGCGATCAGCTCCGTCGCGTTCGGGCCGACGATGTGGGCGCCCAAGATCTCCGAGTACTTCTTGTCGCGCACGATCTTCACGAAGCCGTCGGTGTGTCCAGCGGCAACTGCGCGCCCGATTCCGACCCAGGGGAATTTGGACACCTGGATGTCGTAGCCCTGCTCCTTCGCCTGCTCCTCCGTGAGGCCCACCGACGCGACCTCCGGGTGGCAGTACGTGCAGTTCGGAACGTTGCCGTAGTCGACCGTGCCGTGGCCCTGGCCCGCGATGTGCTCGACGCAGACGATGCCCTCGTGGCTCGCCTTGTGCGCCAGGAGTTGGCGCCCCGCCACATCACCGATGGCGTAGACACCCGCCACGTTCGTGCGCATCGCCTCGTCGACGACGATGAAGCCACGGTCATCGACCGCGACGCCCGCCGAGTCGAGCCCCAAATCACCGGAGTTCGGCACCCGACCCACTGCGGACAGCACGTAGTCGACGTCCTTCGTGTGCGACTCGCCCTTGCTGTCCGTGAACGTGACCTGCACTCCACTCTTGGAGACCTTGGCCTCCTGGAAACGGGCCCCTGTGTGGATGTCCATGCCGCGCTTCTTGTAGATGCGCTCCATGAACTTGGAGACCTCGGCATCCTCGAGCGGCAGGATGCGGTCGAGCGCCTCGACGACGGTGACTTCGGTGCCGTACGAAGCGTACACGTCGGCGAACTCCATGCCGATCGCACCCGCTCCTACGATGAAGAGCGAAGCGGGCGCCTCGGACTGCATGAGCGCGCCGGTCGATGACCAGATCCGGTCCTCGTCGATTTTCAGCGTGGGGAGGTCACGCGGCCGCGAGCCGGTGGCGATGATGACGTGCGGAGCCTCGTAGACGGTCTTGTTGCCGTCCGCACCTTCCACCTCGACCTTCCCGGGTCCCTTCAGCCGACCGAAGCCCTCGACATGCGTGATGCCGTTTTTCTTGAAGAGGTGCCCCACGCCGTTGCGCATCTGGTCAGCGACCTTGCGGCTACGCTCCTGTGCGGGACCGAGATCGAAGGTCACGTCCTTCATGGAGATCCCGTGCTTCTCGGCGTCCTGGACCTCGTTGACGAGCAGCGCGCTCGTGAGCATCGCCTTGGTCGGAATACAGCCGATGTTGAGGCACACACCACCGAGCGCCTCGGCCTCCACGCACGCCACGCTCATGCCCAGCTGGGTCGCTCGAATCGCGGCTACGTAGCCGCCCGGCCCACTCCCTACGATGATGAGGTCGAAGCCGGTCTGGGTCTTGCCTGCCACGCGGATCCTCTCTGTATGACGAAAGGGCCGAAGCCCCACGAAATGCCAACCTTGAATGAGTCACCGAAGGTAGAGGGGCCCGAGTGGGGGGTAAAGGTTGACCGGTCGCCGGTTTCGGCCGCCCCGGCCGGCGGCGGCCGTTGTCCGACCACGCGCGCGTGGGGCATGCCCTGAACGCGGCGTTCGTGGTGCAGGGCGAGGGCAGGGGCCACCTGACCCAGGCCCTATCCCTCGCGGGCTTCCTGCGCTCCTCGGGTCACAGCGTGACCCGAGTCCTCCTGGGAACCAGCCCCCACCGGTCACCCCCTGGTTACTTCGCCGACCAGATCGACGCCCCGCTCGAAACGTTCGAGGCGCCCACGCAGGTGCCGGACCGAGACAGACGGGGGGCCTCCGCGGGAGCCACCGCAGTGGACGTCGCCCGACGCCTCCCCGACTTCGTGCGTTCCATCCGCCGCATCCGGTCGGCGACGGCCGAAGCGGACGTGGTGGTGAACTTCCTCGACCTCATGGGCGGCTTTGCGCGTGCCCTTCCCGGACGCGCCCCGCCCTCCGTCGCGGTCGCCCACAACTACCTCTTCCTGCAACGGGGCCTGAAGGGCCTTCCCGGACCCGCCGCCACACGCGCGGCCGTCCTGACATACGTGCGCGCCACCTCCCTCGGCTCGTCGGTACGCGTCGCCCTGGCCTTCGCACCCGACGGAGCGGGGAAGGAGGCGGACTTCGTCGTCGCACCTCCCCTCCTCCGCCCCGGACTCGATCGACTCGACGTGCGAGACGGCGGCTACTTGCTCGCCTACGCGCTGAACCCCGGATACGGAGCGCTACTGGCCGACTGGCAGCGTCGCCACCCATCGGTCGAGGTTCACTGCTACCTGGACGGCGGAGCCTCGGCCCTGCCCGTTCCAC
>JAHEKM010000085.1 GCA_024638325.1 Gemmatimonadota bacterium
CCTTATGGAAGACCGGCATCATGGAATTTCTCCAGGTGTCTGAAATCGGGACCAGTGCACTGTGGGCTCGGGCCGGAAACGACTGCTTCTTTTCAGACGACCGTCGGAGGGCCGGTGCCGGGCGGCTGCAGGTAGCGCTCAGGAGCGGCGGCCGCGGCGGATGACGCCGACAGGAGTGACACGGAGGCGCGCACGCCCAAGTCGAGCTGGGAAGCTCCGTCACGCTCCGCGGGGCCCGCGTGAACCGACAGAACGCACACTCCGCCCACACACGGACATTCGTCCGGCGCCGAGTCCGAAGAGCTCGGACCGCTGGGCGCGTGATGGTGCGCGGGCGCTCCCGTCCCGCCCTCGAATACGAGAGCCGGTCCGTGACTCTGGGCGTGGTGCCCCATCGCCTGGTGGACCCCCGTTCCCGGGAGCCCGCCAAGTGTCGATGACAGGACGACCCCGCTCGCCAGGGCGAGCGCTGTGAGCCGCTCTATGCCAGACTTCGACCGCCGCACATCAAGTTACGCTTTGGCAGGGAGAAGGGGCGCGGATGCGGTGGGAGGGAGGAGGGCACACCGCCCCTTCGGGTGGTACTTGATGCTTTGGTGACACGAGCGCTCAGGGAGGTTCCCGCTCGGTCCCCGTCGGGGTGCTGTGGCGCCGCCCCCTAGCGCCGCTCGAAGTACCTCAGCCCGCCTGCGGCACCGCCCAGAACCAGATCCTGGTCGCCGTCGCCGTCCAGGTCCGCGAACGCGGGCGCCGCGAAGCCGAAGGTCGCCAGCGGGAGCGTGGACGCGGTCGCGGCGAAGTCCGGCTCGGTCCGCGTCCCAACGTTCATGTACACGCGCACTCCCTCGTCCTCAGACCCCACCAGCAGATCCAGGTCGCCGTCGCCGTCCAGGTCCTCCAGCACCGGGAAGCTGCGGCGACCCACGTCGATGTCGAGCCAACCGTCGGCCACGAGCGTGAAGCGAGGGCCGCCGGGTCCACCGTCGTTGCGGTAGTAGGCGAGCTGACCGGAGGACTCTCCTACCACGAGGTCGAGATCACCGTCACCGTCCACGTCGCCGAGGGCGGGCGAGGCATTGCGACCGCGGGTGAGCGTCGCGGCCGTCGGATCCACGAGCTCCAGCTCGATCCCGGCCCCGTTGGCGACGTTGCGGTAGAAGAGGAGCTCGTCGTCCCACGTGCCGACGACGGCGTCCAGGTCGCCGTCGCCGTCCAGGTCGCCGAACGCCGGAATGCGATGGTAGCCGGTGCCGACCCCCTCGAGCACGCCATCCTGCTCGAAGGCCGGTGACGTCGGGGTGCCGCGGTTCACGAACTGATGCACTCCACCGTTCTGGGGGTCGTCCGGTTGAATTCGGTTCCCGACCAGCAGATCGACATCGCCGTCCCCGTCCAGGTCTACCGGCACCGGGACGCTCTCACTGCCGACGTCGACGGTTGCGATGAAGCGCGCGGTGCGGGCCTGGAAACCACCGTCCGCGCCGTGCTCCAGCCAGAACAGGTTCTCGACGAGCGTGGTGTTCGGGTTGTAGGCGCCGCCGAGCACGCCGACCAGCAGGTCGATGTCGCCGTCGGCGTCCGGGTCGCCCACGGTGGGCGCGTTGTAGCCGCTCGTGAGTAGGGGCTCGTCGAGCGGGAACCGCGTGGGCTCCGCGCGGAAGGAGGGCGCGGCGCACCCGCCCTGATTCTCGATGTAGAGCAGGCCCTGCTCGAAGAAGTCGCCCCAGAAGAGGTCCTCGTCCCCGTCCGAGTCCACGTCGCCGAGGGCCATGGTGTTGGCGCCGTGCGCGCTGCCGAGCTGCGTGACGATCTCGATGTCCTCGAAGCGGTCGGTGACCAGGCGAAAACGCGGCGCGCCTCCGAGCCCGGTTCCGTCCATCTCGAAGTGCGAGATGGTGCCCGACAGACGGCCGACCAGCAGATCGATCGCGCCGTCACAGTCCAGGTCCGACGCGTTCGGAATGCTCTGGCGATCGGCGAAGATGGGGTCTCCCGCCGTGTCGCGTAGTGTATCCGCTACCAGCGTGAAGCGAGGCTCAGAAGGGCCGCCGTCGTTCCTGTAGTAGCGGATGTAGCTGAACGGCTCCTCGGCGAGCAGATCCACGTCCCCGTCGAAGTCGAAGTCCACGAAGCGGTACCACTCGCCGACCTCGAGGTCCTGGTACCGATCGGTGCGCCACTCGTAGCCGCCGCCGTCCACGTGCTCGAAGTACATGACGCTGCCCGTGAACTCCTGTGCCATGAGGTCGTCGTCTCCGTCGCCGTCGATGTCGACGAACTGGGGCCTGGGCACGTTGAAGCCGCCCAGGAAGGGTTCCGGGAAGACGGTCCCGTCCGGGCCCGTGACGGGGAACGGCGCCACGTGGCGCAGCCACTCACCGCCCGGGACTTCGGCACCGCCGCCGCTCCCCCCCGAGCTCGCGCAGGCCGCCAAAAGAAGCGAAGCGCCCCATGCGAAGACGGGACGCGACCATCGAGTCGGGCGCTGAACCCTCACGGTCTCACGCGCACGTCGATTCCGGCGGCGTACGCACCTACCTCGGCCACCCAACGCACGGTGCGGCTCGCGACGTCGATCGCCACCACGGTGCCTGGTGCTCCGGTGCCATAGGTGCCGGCGGTGTTGCGGGCGGAGACGAACATCGTGCGGCCGTCGTTGCTCACCGCGCTGCCGTGCGGCTCGACGAGCGCCGGGTGCGTAACGGTGTCGACCACGCGCCAACTCGACGTCTCGACCACGGTCACCGTGTTGGCCGTGAGATTCGGGATCCACAGCTCGGATCCGTCGCGTGTGAACGTCGGGTGCCAAGGCTGACCACCGATGCGAACGGTCTCGACGAGCTCCGGCTCGTCCCCACCGAGCCCCCACACCAGGAGGTCGCCGGTCATCTGTCCGCCCCCCACCAACCACTGCCCGTCCGGTGACACGGCGAACTGGACGATCATCTGGTGCGCACCGGGGAAATCGACGAGCTCCACGTCCTCCGAGGCGACGGGGGCCACCGCCATGCGGTTCTCCGCGAGGCTGCCGGAGAAGACCCGGCTACCACGCGGGTCCACTGCGAGCGCATGCGGCCTGGGTATGAACACGTCGACCTGACTCAGCCCCATGGTGGATCGGCGCAGGAGCCCGATCCAATGCGGTGGGTTCACGGCGGCCATGGAGCGGCCGACGTAGAGCCACTCGCTGTTCGGGTCGAGCGCGAGCATCCCCGCGGCCTCGAAGGCGGCCTCGTCGATGACCCTGTGGTAGGCGTCGATCCGGAGCACCCTGCCCGCCCCGATGAGCGAGACGTACCAATGGCCGCCGTCCGGGTCGGCGAGCACGTCATGCGGCCGCGCGTTCGCTCCGTACCCGAGCGCCTCGAAGTCGAGGGTCTCCACAAAGGACCCGTCCCGCGCGTCGAGGATCGTGGCGGTCGCCGCACCCTGGCTCGCCACGTAGACGAACTCGCGCGGGTCGTCCGGCCCCAGCATGGCCTGCCCGGTGGTGGCACACGCCTGCGTCGCCAGCGCGACCGCGCTGGCGGCAAAGACTTCCAGGACCCGTCGCGTCACCGGCGAGCCCCGGTCCACGTCAGGACACGATCCGAGGTTGGGGTCTCACGATGAAGAGACCCTCGCGACCGCTCGTCACGACCACGATACCGCTCTCGAAGAAGGGGTAGTTCGACCACGAGCCATCCATCGCCGGCACGTCCTCGCCGTACGGCACGGTGTCGAAGTGTCCGACCGGCACCGGGTTCTCCGGGTCCGAAACGTCGAACACCCGCAATCCACTCAGGTAGTTCGACTGATACATGGTGGTGCCCACCACGTAGAGGTTGTGGTCGCTGGACCTGTTCTCCGAGAAGTACTCGCGGGCGAGAATCGGGTCGTCGAGCTCCTGGATGTCCCAGATGAGCGTACGCGTCGACTGGACCTGCCCGCCGGTCTCGTCCGTCTCGTCGTTGCTGAAGAAGTAGCGCTGATCCTCGCTAAGCCACCCCTGATGCGTGTAGCCGACGTTGGGGTAGGTCGCGGTCCCGATGGCCAGCGGGTTGCCCTTGTCCGTCACGTCGGCGATGGACAGCGCGGTCTCGTTGGCGGCGAAGCAGACCTCGCGGCCCTGGTAGCGCTCGTCGGGCCCCCGGTAGATCACGCACTGCGCGTCGTGCGTGTAGCCGGTGCCGCTACGACCGGTCCCCGCCTGGGCGAAGCACCCGGCGAACGTCGGCGACAGCGGACTGCGGATGTCGACCATGTGCAGACCGCCGCCACACGTCTCGCCACCACCACCGGCACCTACGATGTAGGCGAAGCCGGTGTCCTCGTTGATGACGATGTTGTGCGCCTCGTGGATGCGGTCGTAGTGGGCGTCGGCCTCGAAGGTCACCGGCGCTGAACCGTCCAGCCCGCGGAGACGCGTCAGGTCGAAGACCTGCATGCCGTGCTCGCCCGAGCCGTCCGCCACGATGAACACGTGGTCCTGATAGACCTTCATGTCGCGCCACACGTCCGCGCTCGCACCCTCGGTCATGGGCAGCCTGCCGAGGTACGCCGGCCGGAGCGGGTCGCTCACATCCAGGAAGACCGACTGGTCGTACATGCCCGCAATGACGATCTCGCGACCCGTCTCGGGGTCGGTCCAGCCCCAGACGTCGTTGATCTCGACGCCGCGGTTGGCCTCCATGTCGGCGAGGGGCACGAACGACAGCAGGTCGACGCCCGCGCAGCCGAAGAGCGCCGCCTCGCCATCTTCCGAGCACGTGACTTCCCCACCGGTGATTGCGGCGGGCCCGTACATCCCTCCCGTCAGGTAGCCCGACTCGCTCCAGCCGCTTCCGTCGTTCTCGAAGACGTACGCGCCGCCGGCGCCGAAGTCCTGACCCAGAGCGGAGGCGATCATGACGCCGTTCGCGGCGTCGACCACGATGCCGAACCCGTCTCCGGGAGCGACGTCGGCCGGCCACGTCTTTTCGGACCCGAGCCATTCACCGGTCTCGGCGTCGGCGCGGTACACGAAGGTGCGACCCTGGCCCTGCCCGGCGTTGGCTACGCCCACCCAGAGCTCGTTGTCTGCCACGGCAAGCGTGGTTCCGAAGCCGGCCACCGAGCCGTCGAACGGATAGAGGACGGTCGAGAGCGTGTAGGGGCCGCCCGGATCGACGGGACGGAAGCCCACGAGCGCGCCGCCTCCGAGTCCCGGTCCGGACGCGATGATCTGTTCGCCCATCACGGCAATGGCGCTTCCGAGCGCCGCCCGCTGCGTGCGCACCTCGTTCCCGACACGGCTCGTCTCGGACCACTGATCGGACGCCGCGTCATAACCGAACGCGTAGATCGCTCCCGTCGCCCCCTGCTTGTTGGGCGCGCCGACGAAGACCTGCTCGCCGCTCAGCGCCAGCGCGGCACCGAAGAGGTCGTCGGCCACCAGGTCCCCGGCCGCGAGCTCCGAGTGGTACGACCAGGCGTTGCCGTCCCAGCGGAAAGCGTGGACGCTGCCACGCGACCCGTATTGGATCGGGGCACCGATCATGGCCCACTCCCCATCGATGGCCAGGGCTTCCGGGCCGAACTCCTCTCCGGCCTCGAGCGACAGGCGGCCAGCCGACTCCCATTCGCTTGCACCGCGCCGGTACGCGTATACGGCGCCCGCGCCGTCCTCGGCCCCGGGCGCGGCCACCAGCAAGCGATCGCCGTCGACCGCCACAGCGGCGCCGAACTCGTCGCCGGCGGTCCCGTCCGGCGCCTCGAGCACCTGGCTCGTGCTCCACGAGCCGTCCGCGCCGCGCGCGACTACATAAAGGATTCCCGGGCGAAGCTGATGGCCGGGCTCACCGATGAAGGCCTCGCCGTCACCGACCGCGACCGCGGCGCCGAAGGAGACTTGGGCCATGGCGGGCACCGCCGATACGGCTGTGGCCACACTCACCAGAAGGAGGGTCAGGGATCGGGTCACGAATCAACCTCTTCCGTTCGTTTCGAGGCCGCGGGGCAGTCTGGCCACCACGCGGCGAGAATCGGGAGCGCGAGGGCTCCCGAGGTCGGACCGCTTGGGTACCCATATGGGACGTAATGGGTCGCCCCCATGTTCCGTATCAGGGCGCGAAGCCGGCGTATCCGGTCAACTCGACGTATCCGCGACCTTCGACGCCGGCCCCGCCCTCTCCGTTGCCCGACACCGAGACGGCGCCCTCCCAATACCGGAACGACACGTCCAACTCCTGCGCACCGAGGCGCGGCTCGACCGACAGGTCCCACCCTCGCTCGGGCACCGTGATGCGCCAGCCGGATGGGTAGACCGTACCGTCGATCGGCGACGTCCATGAGCCCGTGGCGTCCATGAACACGTCAGTCCCCCACTCGAGGGGCACGCGCAGCCCATCGGGGTCGATGAGGACACCGTCGCTCAGGGGGTCGGCGGAGCCGTCCGTACGCCGGAGTCTGTAGATCATCATCTCCCAGCCATCATCCAGCTGGAGCGCGAACCAGTCCCACCCGACCTGGCCTTCGGCCAAGGCCGAGGTGCTCCACTCACGGTCCAGCCAGGCCAGGCCGCGTACGTCGAACGACTCCTCCCCCACCACGACCCTCCCGGCGGCCGGCATGCGCGTGTGCGCGTAGTAGAACGATGCGTTGCCGGGCTCGGGTCCCTTCTGGCTGAGCCCGCGATCGCCCTGGTAGACGACGGGCTTTCCCTCGGCCAGCTCGAGTCGGATCGCCACGTCGCCGTCGGAGGCCGCGAGGCTGAGCGGAAACGTCTCATCCGACGTTGCCTCCAGCGTCCAATCCTCTAGCCAGACCCTGAGGGGCTCGGCCTCCGCCCCGGCGAGACCCGCGGCGCCTCGAGCGAATCGCTCGAACGCATGAAAGCGCCCGACGCCGACATCGGCGAGCGCGAAGTGGCCCATGTATGCCTGGTTCGTAGCCCACGCCGACGGGCCCCCGGGAAGAGTCGGGGCGAGGGCGTTCCGGAAGATGGTGAACTGGAAGCCGAAGTCCCGGCCGGATTCCGAGGTCAGATTGCCGGTCACGTACCACCACTCGGTGCGGAAATCGGGGTGGGGGCCGTGGTCCACGGGGAAGCCGAACGCGCGGGGTTCGAGCGCCCGGGCGTACCCGACGGTGTCGGACCCGCTCAGCGTCTCGACGAGCGACAGGCGCGCGCCCTCGACCTCGGCGGCGGGCTCCGGGCCCGAGCAGGCCGTGAGTCCGAACAGCAACACGAAGGCCCGCTGCGCCCTCATTCGCCCCTCAGTGCGACCGCCGGACGCGTCCTTGCCATGCGCCAGGCCGGGTAGATGCCCGCGACGAGTGCTCCGAGGAGCGCGAGACCGATCGCCTGGGCCAGCACCGCGGGTCCGAGCTGCATGTCGAGCGTCCAGCCGAACGCGCGCTTGTTGATGACGAAGATCATGACGACCGACAGGGCGATGCCCATGGGAACAGCGAGCACGCCCGACACCAGGCCCATCAGCCCCGTCTGCGTCACGACGAGCTTCCAGAGCTGGGCAGGCGTGAGCCCCCATGCCCTCATGACGCCGAACTCCCTCGAGCGCTCCAACTCGATCGCCATGAGCGCGCTCAGCACCCCGACGAACGCGACGATGAAGGCGAGCAAGCGAAGTACCGCGGTGACCTGGAACGTGCGGTCGAACACGTCGAGCGAAGCAGAGCGCAGCGTGTCGTTCGTCCTGGCGACGACGGTCCGGTCGGGAGCGACCCCAGCCACCAGCTCACGAACGACCTGCTCCGAATCGACGCCCGGCCCCACGAAGAGGGCGAGCGAGGTCACGCCGGGATCGTCGAAGAAACGGTCGTAGAGCCCGCGGCTCATCATGACGGCGCCCTGGTCCGAGCCATAGTCGTAGAAGACGCCCAGCACCTCCAGGTTCTGCGGACCGTCCGGGGTAGGGATTTCGATCGCGTCGCCGCGCTGGACGCCCCGCCGAAACGCGAAGGGCTCGGACACGATCACGCCCTGGTCTGCCGTGAACGCCCGCATGACTTCCGCTTCGTCCGCGTCGATGAAGTCGAAGGCCTCCTGACCGCGTGGATCGAGGTCGAGCGCGACCAGCCGGTAGCCGCCGCCGCCCTCCAGGAGGTCGACGCCGCGATAGGTGCTGTGCCCGACCACGTCGGGGTGGGACACGAAGTCGTCGATGAGATCGGGCCACAGCGTCCCCGTCGCACGCGACGCGGTCACGCCGGGCAACGACACGTAGATGTCCGCCCGTAGCGTTCCGTCGAGCCACCGCTCGAGCGTCCCACGGAAGCTCTGGATCATGACGCCGAGCCCGACCGTGACAGAGACCGCCACGACCAGGGCGGCGATGGCCGGCGCGGTGCGACTGAGTGCCCCGGCGACGCCCCGCGACGCCAGGAGTCCGAGGGTTCCGCCGACGCCGTGAAGCAGCGGTCTCAGCACCCGCACGAGCACGAGGGTGCCCGCTGGCGTCGTGAGCGCCAACCCGGCCACCACGAAGAAGAGGCCCACGAAGCTGACCGTCAGCCCCACCGTGGGCAGCGCCAGAACGGCGCCGCCGAGGAGGGCCGCCACCAGTCCGACCACGGCCGCCCTGGGCACCAGGTAGCGCATTCGCGACTCCGCGACCGATCGCAGGCCGGCGACCCGCGGCCTCACCCCCGCCGCTTCCAGCGCGGGCGGGAGCGCCGCCAGCACCGTGGCGCCCAGCCCGAGCGCCGCGGCCTTCATGAGCAGGGCCGGCTCGACCGGCACGCTCTCGACGGACACCGAGAAGTAGAGGTCGTTGATGGTGCGAGTGACGAGGCGCACCAGTCCGCGCGCCAGCACTAGCCCCAGGGCGATGCCTACCGCCGAGCCCGCCACCCCGATCCAGGCCGCCTCGGCCAAGATCAGCCGCAGTACCTCTCCTCGCGTCACACCGATGGCGCGCAGGCGACCGATCAGCGCCCGGCGTTGGACCACCGAGAACGTCGCCGCGTTGTAGATGAGGAACATCCCGAACACGAGCGCCAGCAGGCTGAGCGCCGTCAGATTCACGTCGAACGCGTCGATCATGCCGCTCATGGCATCGGCCCGCGTGCCCGCCGTCACGAGGGACTCCCCAGGCGCCAAGACCGTGCGCACCCCTCCGGCGAGCGCCTCGCCTTCCGGGCCGCCGGGGAGGCGCAGGTCGATGCGGGTCAGTCCGCCGACGAGCCCGAGCACCTCCTGTGCCCCGGCGATGTCCATCAGCAACACGTCCGCGAGCCCCGCGCGGGCAAGCTCGTCGGTCGGGTCGACGGTGCCCACGAGTTGGAGGCTCCACGAGTCCCCGGACACCTGGACGGGCAGCGAGTCGCCCACGGTCAGTCCGGCGCGCTCGGCGAGGGCGCGCGACATCACGACGGCACGCTGCGTGGTGAGGAAGTCCGCCACGTCGACGCCGAGACCTCCGCCGACGACGAACGGGCGGAACGGGCCCTCGGAGAACGGGTCGACGCCCAGGACCCGAAGGGCCTGGCCCGGGAGCGCAGCCGACGAAGCATACCCCTCCACGACCGGGGCCGACTCTCGGAGTCCCAACTCGATGCGGAGCCGCGAGAGGAGACCCTCGTCGAGCGGTGCGACGTCGCTGACGATCTGGTGCGTCGCCCGCCCCGAAACGGTCTCGGCGGAGATGCGAAATGCCTCGCGAGAGCTTTCCGTCGCGACGTCGATCGACAGGACGACGGCCACACCGAGCGACACCCCGAGAACGGACAGGAACAGCTGGACCCGGTGCTGAAGCAGGTACCGCGCGCTCGCCTGCGAGAGGAGCTTCACGGCGCGGACTCCACCAGCCGACCGTGATCGACGCGGAGCGTCCTGTCCATGCGGGCCGCGAGCTCACGCGAATGGGTCACGACCACCAGCGTCGTCCCGTGGCTCGCCGCCAACTCCTCGAGTAGTCCACCCACGTGGTCCGCGAGGTCCTGGTCCAGGTTGCCGGTGGGCTCGTCCGCGAGGAGGAGGCCCGGGCCGTGCACGAGCGCGCGGGCCAGCGCGACGCGTTGCTGCTCGCCACCCGAAAGCCGATCGGGGAACGTGCCGGCGCGGTCGACCAATCCGACGCGCTCGAGCAGCTCCCGCGCTCGAGCCTCACCGGCGGCGTCCCTCGCTCCGGTCAGCTCGAGCGGCAGGAGGAGATTCTCGAGAACCGTGAGCGTCGGCAGCAGGTTGAAGAACTGGAAGACGAAGCCCACGTGCCGACGGCGAAACAGCGTGCGCTCGAGCTCGCTCATCGCCGTCACGTCCGCTCCATCGACGCGCACCGTGCCCGAGTCGGGGAGGTCCGTCCCCGAAATCAGATTGAGCAGGGTCGACTTGCCGGAGCCCGATGGCCCCAGGATCGCCACGCGATCGCCCCCGGAAATGGTGGCGGAAGCGCCGTCGAGCACCACGTGCACGCGGTCGCCCTCCTCGTAGCTCTTGCGAAGCTCCAGGAGCTCGACCGAGGGGCCGACCGGATGCGGCGGAGTGTTGCCTGACATGGAAAATGCTCGCCACACGACCCCCACCGGGCCAGCCCCTACCGCCCGTCGGCGCCAGCCGGATGGCACCGCCCGGCCGGCACGTGTGATCGACTACCTTTTCCTCGCCCGTCCATCCTCAGACAGCGAACGAAATGCCACCGATCGGTTCAGGAGTGGGGCATGGCAGCACGACACCCCTGGCGCTGGCCGCCGCAATCGCCGTATTCGCCGCCCCCCTCCACGCACAGGTCAACATCGAGTCGCTGCGAACCGCCGATGCCGACGCCGGGCTGTCCGGGACACTCGGGGGCAACCTCGCCGTGCAGACCGGCAATACCGACTTCGTGCAGCTCGGAGTCGACGGACGCGCGAATTGGGTGCGCGGTGCCTCGACGACCCTGCTGATCGCCAACGGCGGCTTGGGCTTCCTGGCCGGATCGCGCTTCTCCTCGTCGGCCCTACTGCACCTGCGTGAGACGCGTTGGCTGAATGACCGAGTCGCTGCCGAGGGCTACGGTCAGATCAACTACGACCGACCACAGCTGCTGGACTTCCGGGCGCTGGCGGGGGCCGGGGTCCGGCTCCGGGTCGCGAACGGCGGGTGGGGCGGCCTCGGTGCGGGCATCTCGTTCATGATCGAGGACGAGCGACTCGACCTACCCCCTTCGGCGATCCACCCTGAGCGCACATCGACGTGGAGGAACAGCACGTTCGTCACGCTGCGCCTCGTGGGCGGGGAGAGCCTCGTGGTGAGTTCGACGGCCTACCTGCAGCCCTCGCTCGCCGACGGTCTCGACGACATGCGCGTCATCGAGAACCTGAGCGTGGGGGCCTCGCTGACCGACCGGCTGGCGCTGACCATCACCTTCGACCTTCGCTACGACAGCGAGCCGCCGGACGGCATCGCTGACCTGGACACGCGTCTCCGCACGGGACTGACCTTCAGCTACTGACCGACCAGCATGCCGAGTCGGAGCACCAGCTGCCGGGACCGGTTGCGCGCCGAGACGAGGTCACCCGCGTAGGACGACTGCAGGCCCTCGGCGAGGCGTCCTTCCACCTCGACGACGACGTCCGGGCGGACCCAGAAGCCGATGCCGGCACCGGCCACGACACCGAAGGGAGCAGGGCTCTCCTCGTCGAGTACCTGGACGAGCAAGGGGTCCAGACGGCTCCGGATGACGAAATCGCTGGTCGGTCCCGCGACCAGGTGGAAGCGGGCCGGTCCGAGGCCGAGCACCGCGCGTACCCGGATGGCGAACGCGAGATAGTCCGTGCGAACGCCGCCCGGTGTCGGGGTGCCGCCCACGTCGAGCACGACGTCGGAGCCGCGTTGCACGTAGGCGAGCTCCACGCCGACGGTGAGCCACGGGAGCGGGGTCTGCACGTCGACGAAGCCGCCCACGGTGAGGCCACCGACGCTCGACACGTCCGAGTTCGGGCTCCAGTCGTGTTCGGTGACCGAGTAGCCTCCGACCAGCCCGGCCACCATGCGTGGTTGCTGGCCCGCCGCCGGAGACGCCACCGCGGCCAGGACGACCAGCCCAGCAGCGATGCGGACACAAGGGGATCGCACGGGCGCGCCTAGTGCGTCATGGAGTAGACGATGTAGTTCACGCCCATCTTGAACGCGTCGTTGGTCGGATCCAGCGGATAGAAGCCCTCCGCGGCCCACTCCCACAGGTCGCCGATGTCCGCCTGTGCATTTGCGATGGATAGCATGCGCTTGCTCTTGTCGTTGTCCTCGAACAGCCCCCAGAACTCGGGCGTTCCGTTCTTGTTCGGACCTCTCAGGTAGATGTTGGGCGCGTCGAGCCTGAAGAAGGTGTCCCAGATCTCCTCCGTGCCATCGAGACGGATGTAGCTCAGCTCCGGAAACACGAAGCGCATCTGTCGGTGCAGGTTCTCCATCTCGTAACCGAAGAAATCGTCGAACACGACGAACCCACCCTTGAGCAGGTACTCCCGCAGCGCCACGGCCTCGCTCTCGGTGACGGACCACTCGTCCGGCTCGGAGACATACGCGAACGGATACTGCATCAGCCGCGGATCGTCGAAGGTGAGCACGTTTCCTCCCATCGGGCGGACGCGGGAGTCGAGGTAGGTCATCTCCCTCACGATGGTCGACATGTTGATGTCGGCCGACGGGTAGTCGTGAGACCAACCCCCACCGCGCCGCCTGAAGCCGCCGCCGTAGCGCGACGCCGTCCGGATGCGCACGAACGTCCACGCCCCGTCGTACGGATAGACCTCACCGTACGCCTGGGCCGCCGGCTCGGGGTCGGCCGCTCCTGTATTGGGCGCAGCCGACGCCAAGACGACCGTACCGGCACTCGCGGCCGCCATCAGCCAAGCCCGTGACAGGAGCACGACGCGGATCATGTCGCGCCCACCGGTGTGCTGCGCGCGAACGCGGCGACGCCCTGGTCGGGGGACAGGAACGGCGGCTCGTACCCGACGCTCCGCAGCTTTCGCACGTCCGCTCGTGTGTAGGCCTGGTAGCGCTCGCGGAGGTGGGGTGGCATTTCGACCCACTCGATACGCGGCTCGAGCCCCTCCCGCCGCCACACCGCGGAGACCGCATCCTCGAACGTTGCGGCGCGGCCCGTGCCGACGTTGAAGATCCCCTCTACATCGGCCTCGAGCAGCCAAAGGGTCGCGTCTACCACGTCGCCCACCCACACGAAGTCGCGCTGCTGACGTCCCCACCGGAAGAGCCTCGTCGGTCGACCGGCGTCGATGTCCCAGCGGGCCTTCGAGACGAGCGACGCCATGATGCCTTTGTGCTCCTCACCCGGCCCGTAGACGTTGAAGTACCTGCAGCCGGCCCAGCGTGGAGGACCGCTGTCCTGCGCCAGAGCCCACTCGTCGAACGCCAGCTTGCTGCCTGCGTAGGCGTTGAGCGGCTCACAGGGGGCCTCTTCGTCGAAGCCGTCCGCGCCGGCACCGTAGACCGCCGCAGAGGACGCATACACCAGGGGCACACCCTCGTCGGCGCACCAGCGCCATATCCTCTGCGAGAGTTCTACGTTCACGCTCCGCAGGAGCGCGTCGTCCTCCTCGAGCGTCGAGGAGATGGCGCCGAGATGCACGACACGGTCCACTCCGTCGCGAAGGGCGTCGTCGAAGGTCGTCGGCACGGAGGCGCGAGGGTCCACTCCGACGACCTCGTCACCGCGCGCCCGGAGCGAGGACGCGACGTGTGAACCGATGAACCCGGCCGAGCCGGTCAGGAGGACCCTCATGGACGGCGACTCAGTCATCCTCTGGTTGGAGCGTCCGCCCGACGACCATCGTGATGTTGTCCGTGCCGCCCCCGTCGAGGGCGTCCTGGAGGAGATCCTCGGCGAGCTGGCGCGCGGAGGTCATCGAAGCCATGCGCGCCTCGATGACGTCGTCACTGACGTGCTTCGTCAGGCCGTCCGAGCAGAACAGGAGAATCGTACCCCACGTACGCTCGATGCGGGTCACGACCGGAGTGGTCTCCTGACCTCCGATCGAGCTGGAGAGCACGTTGGCCCAGCGGCTCGCTTGCGCCTTGGTTTGAGATAGGGTTCCGGCGTCGATGAGGTCTTGGGCCCAGGTCTGGTCCCGGGTGATCTGGCTGAGCTGACCCTTCTGGTAGACGTATGCCCGGGTGTCGCCCACCTGAAGGATGTACGCGTGGGGCCAGAGCCCTAGAAAGAGGGTGAGCGCCGTGGAGAAATTTCCCTTGTCGGGCTCCTCTTCGGCACGCTGAAGCAGGCTCTCGTGGCACTCGAGCGCG
>JAHEKM010000086.1 GCA_024638325.1 Gemmatimonadota bacterium
CACGTTGTTCACGTAGACGCCACCACCGTCTATGGAGCGACGGGCGTCGCCCTTCGACGAAGCGACGCCCGACTCGGCCATGAGGTCGACCAGAGACGTTCCGTCCCCGCTGAGCGCCTCCTTCGCGATCTCCGACGACGGCACGTCCGCGAAGACATCGGCGATCTCGTCGGCACCCAGGCCCGTGACGTCCCCCCCGAAGAGCGCCTGGGTCGCGGCCGCGGCCTTGGCGAGGCCCGTCTCGCCGTGCAGTCGTCGTGTGACGTCCTCGGCGAGCGCACGTTGGGCCGCGCGGGTGTGCGGCTCGGTCTCGACCTGGTGCGCGAGATCGGCGATCTCCTCGGCGTCGAAGAGCGTGAAGTAGGACAGGAGGCGGACCACGTCGGCGTCTTCCACGTTGATCCAGTACTGGTAGAACCGGAACGGAGACGTCATCTCCGGGTCGAGCCAGACGGCACCCTGTTCCGTCTTACCGAATTTCGCGCCCGAAGCCTGGGTGATGAGCGGAAAGACCACGCCGTAGGCGCGGGCGCTCTCTACCCGCCGCACGAGGTCGATGCCCGTGGTGATGTTGCCCCATTGGTCGCTCCCACCCATCTGCACCGTGCAGCCTTCGCTGCGGTAGAGCTCGAGGAAGTCGTAGGACTGGAGCAGGGCGTACGAGAACTCGGTGAACGAGATACCCTCCTCCGACCCCTCGACGCGACGCTTGACCGACTCCTTGGCGAGCATCTGGTTCACCGAGAAGTGCTTGCCGACGTCGCGAAGGAAATCGACCAGGGGGATATCGCCGATCCAGTCCAGGTTGTTGCGCATCCGTGCGGCGTTGGAGACCGCGCCGAAGTCGAGGAAGTGCTCGAGCTGCTTCCGGATCGCCTCGGCGTTCTCGGCGGCATCCTCCTTGGACAGCAGCTGGCGCTCGGCGGACTTGCCCGAAGGATCACCGATCAGCCCGGTGGCGCCACCCACGAGCGCGATGGGCGTGTGACCGGAGCGCTGGGCATGCATCAGCCCCATCACCGGCAACAGATTGCCGATGTGCAAACTCCTACCGGTCGGGTCGAAGCCGATGTAGACGGTCCTCGGCGACTCGGCGAGATGCTCCGCCGCGCCCTCCGTAATGTCGTGCAGGAGGCTCCGCCGCTTCAGCTCGTCGACCAGGGAGGTCGTGGATCGTGCCGTTGTCATGGTCCGGGAAGGGTACTCCCGGACCTTTGGGGGTCAAGCCCGCCTACCAGCCCATCCGCTCTCGAGTCGTCGTGATGTGCGCCTCGTGGTGCGGACCGTGCCACCCGTAGATCTCCAACAGCAGGTCCACGTGGACATCACCCATCCCCGGATAGTGCAGAGGCCGTCTGAAGTCCCCGGCGCTCATGTTCCTGAGGCACGAGACCCAACGGGCGTGCAATGTGTCCAGGATCGCGAGCGAGCCCTCCACCGGCGCCGTCTTCCCATCCGGGAGCTCGGCCCAGATGTGCTCCTCGTACGTTCGGATCGTGGGGTTGTCTTCGGTGAGCGCCAGCTTGAAGCGGACGTAGGCGTTCACGTGCGAGTCCACCACGTGGTGCACGACCTGACGAAGCGTCCAGCCCTCGTCCCGGTAGCGCGTATCGAGCTGCTCGTCCGAGAGACCGTCCACGGCCGCGCGCATGCGCACCGGATGGCCCTCGATGCTGTCGATCAAGGAGGCGCGTTCATCGTCGGTCAACGGCCGTCCAACGGGTGACAAGCGTCCAATAGGGTATCTGACATCGTTCATTTCGTCGTGCGGCTCCTTTCGTTTCGGGCTCGGCTCGCCCAGGCTGCGTGTTCATGTCCACCTACCAGGCCTACTACGAGGTGATTCGTCGCATCCCGCGCGGCCGCGTGGCCACGTACGGGACGGTCGCAAGAGAAGCCGGATCGCCGGGTCGCGCCAGACAGGTCGGTTACGCGCTGGCCGCGCTCCCCGACGGACACGATGTCCCGTGGCAGAGGGTCGTCAATGCGCGCGGCGAAGTGAGCCCCCGCTCCGCGGCCCTCGGGTACGAGCGGCTCCAGCGCACCCTCCTCGAGGCCGAGGGCGTCGAGTTCGACGCACGCGGCCGCATCGCCCTCGATCGCTTTGGGTGGCCATGAGCGCTCGGGGTCAACTCACTACAGACCACGGGCTCATAACCATATAACATACTTTTATATGGTTAATATTGCACAGCACCTATAAAATGATGCTTATTCAGTTACATGGCATCGCAGCAAAGCTTTTTTCGGGAGTCGGGCAACCTCGCCCTGGACCTCCTGAACACCGAAGCCGACACCGCTGAAGACCAGCCCGACCAGCTCCAGAGTCCGACCGATCTGGCGGGCTGGTTGGACGCGACGCCTCTCACCGCTGCCCCCTCGCGGGGCCTCGCGCCCACCTCCCCGCCCGGATGGCGTCGCCTGTTGGACGAGGCGCGGCAGCTCCGAGGGCACGTCGCTCGGATCGTTGACGCCCTCGTGGGCGGCAAGGCTCCGCTCCCGCACGATGTCTTCGGCATCAATCGCGTGCTCACCACCAGTTGCAGGTCCAAGTCACTCCAGTTCGGCGACCAGGGGCTTCGGCTCGTCGAGCGCGAGACCGGCGCCTCGCTCCGGACGGTGCTCGTGCCCGTGGCCCACGCCGCGGCGGACCTGATGTCGAGCGCCGACCCAGAGCGCATCCGTCAGTGCGCGTCCCCGTCCTGTCACCGCTGGTTCCTCGACACCAGCAAGGGCGGAAGGCGGAAGTGGTGCTCCATGGCCGAATGCGGGAACCGGGCTAAGGCCGCGAGCCACCGTCGCAGGCTCGCGTCGGCCTGACAGGGTCGTCTTGCCCGGCGGAATCGGTGACCCTATTTCGGACGTGACCTTCCCGCATCTCGAGGTGCCTCCATAGCAGCCACGACCGTACCGCGGGGGCTCGCGCTCGCGCTCGCCTTCTTCCTTACCGGCGCCGAGGCCCACGCCCAGGCCGACGTGTACACGCACGTCGGTCACGTCTCCGTCGCATTCGGCGGCGCGCCGACCGGCATGGGGCTACTGCCCGCGGCGTTGGCCGAGGCCGAGACGGCCGAACGCCACGCTCGCCTGGCAGCGGCGGATTCGGTGAGCCTGGTCGTGTGGCGCCTGCACGCCGGACATGTACTGCACGCGCTCGATCCCGCGCTCGGTTCCGGAGCGGGGCCGGGACTCGGCTACGGCGTCAGGCAAGCCACGCGCGATGCCGTGGAGCACATCGAGCTGATTCTGGCCGTCGACAGTGTCACGCAGAACGTCGCGCTGCGGATACCACGTATCCACTCCGCGCTCCGGAGCGCGCTCCAGCACGCGGACCGCGCCGTCGCATTGGCCGAAGACATCCTGGTCGCCCCGTCCGTTCAGGCGGCCCGGCCGCTGGTCCGGCAGCTCGAGGCCGCGTGCGAGGCACTGCTGTGGGGTCGCGACGCGGATCGCGACGGGGTGGTGAGTTGGGAAGAGGGTGAGGGCGGCCTCGCCCAAGCCGAGTACCACATGAACCTCTTGAGGCGGGCCGAGGGCCTGGACTTCTGACATGACCAAGCGATCGATACGAGACTCGGTGATCTTCGGCCTTTGTGCCGTCCTCTCCGCCTGCTCCGGCACGACCGCCGGCACAGGCACCGCCTATACCGGCGTCACGCTGTGGGACGGCACGGGCGCGCCCGCCATCCAGGACGCCGCGCTCATTGTCGACGGCGGACGCGTGGTCGCCGTCGTACCGGCATCGGACGTTCCTCCTGTGGCCGAGACCGTGGCGTTGGACGGCATGTACGTGATCCCGGGGCTCGTCGAGGCTCACGCCCACGTGAGTGGCGCCTGGGCACCGGACGACGTGACCTCACCCGAGGATCGCGTCCGCGGCGACCTCCTGCTCTATGCACAGTATGGCGTCACGACGGTGAACAGCCTCGGCGACGACGAGACCGTGCTGGCGGTGCGCGACGCGGCGTCGCCCACCGATCCTCACGCACGGGTGCTGGCCGCGGGGGCGGTCATCGCGGGCAGCGATCCGGCGGCGGTCCGAGCCGATGCCGTCCGCAACGCCGACCTCGGCGTCGACTGGCTCAAGCTTCGGGTCGACGACAACCTCGGCGCCTCGACCAAGATGCCGTGGGACGCGGTCGCAGCCGTGATGGAGGTGGGTCGCGCGCGCGACATCCCCGTGGCTACGCACCTGTTCTACCTGGAAGACGCCAAGCGCCTGCTCGAGCTCGGATCGGGCATGTTGGCGCACTCCGTGCGTGACACCGACGTGGACCAGGAGCTCATCGACAGCCTCCTCGAGCGGGACGTCTGCTACGTGCCGACGCTCGTCCGCGAGGTCAGCACCTTCGTGTACGCGGAGCGCCCCGACTGGTTCGACGACCCGTTCTTCCTCGAGCACGCGGACATGGACGAGGTCGAGCGCGTCTCCGAGGCGGGCTTCATGGAACGCACGGCGAACAGCCGTTCGGCCGCGGCGTACCGGGTCGGGCTCGGTCAGGCGCAGCGCAACCTGAAGGTCCTGCAGGACGCGGGCGTCCGCATCGCCATGGGCACCGACGCCGGCCCTGCGGCCCGCTTTCCGGGCTTCTTCGAGCACGAGGAGCTGAGCCTCATGGCCGAGGCAGGCCTCACGCCCGAGCAGATTCTGCTGTCGGCCACGAGCGTGGCCGCCGGCTGCCTCGAGCTCGACGACGTCGGCACGCTCGAGCCGGGGAAGTGGGCGGACTTCGTCGTCCTGTCCGAGGATCCACTGAGAGACATCCAGGCGAGCCGCACGATCGAGCAGGTGTACGTGGCGGGGCAGCGCGTGGAGTAGGCGCAACGCCACCCGGCCCTTCGCGGGAGGTAGGCCGTGGGTATCGAACTGGAGTTGGCGGTGCTGCTCGGCCTCGTGCTCGTTGGCATGTCCGTGTTCGCGCCCTTCGAGGTCGAGACGCCGGCGTGGAGGAAGTTGCTCAAGTGGTCCCTGATCGTGGGGCTGACGATCGTCTTGTACGGACCGCTGGGCCACGGGGCCGCCCTGGTCCCGGTGGCGTTCGCGGGCGCGGGTGCCGGTTTCCATCTCTGGTGGTGCCGGAAGAACGGGATTCACCCCATTCGGGCAACGCCGAGGCGGCGGTACTACGAGCTACGCGGGTGGACGTGGCACGAGTAGCGACGGCCTAGACTCTCCGATACTCCTTTCCGCCACGGCTCCGTGTCATCAGGCCGTGGTCGATGAACCCTCGCCGAAGCGTCGCCGTGTCGTCGCTCAGCGTCTCGAGTCGCCGGTTCACCTCGGCTTCGTCCCACGGGCCGTCGTCCTCGAACTGGGCGATGGC
The DNA here is from genome assembly GCA_024638325.1 of Gemmatimonadota bacterium. Lineage (GTDB taxonomy): Bacteria > Gemmatimonadota > Gemmatimonadetes > Longimicrobiales > Gaopeijiaceae > UBA2982. Next base: position 5,325 of record JAHEKM010000086.1, read on the forward strand.
ATAGCGCAGCACCGACTCGAACTTCTTCCGCTTCACCGGGAACTGGCTGATCCGACCGTCCTTGTCTAGGAAGGTCGACAGCACCTTGCGATCGAACGGATCCTCGACTCCCTCGACGTCGGCGAGCTCGCGCAACTCGTCGTGGGACGACAGCACGCGCGCGTGCTCGTGCACCGCCTTCGCGTTCAGCGAGTACACGTGGTAGTGCCCCTGGGCTTCGCTCTCCACCAGGCCGGCCGCTGAGAGCCTGGAGAGGTGATGGGACACCGTGGAAGGCCGCAGCTCGAGCACGGCCGTCAACTCCTCGACGGAGTGCGGGCGATGCGCGAGCAGGCCGATCACACGCAGGCGATTGGCGTCGGCCAATGCCTTGAAGAACTGGATAGTGGTTTCGTCGGGAGCCATGGGTCGCACCCTGTATTTCGATATTCATCGAAATATAAAGACGACCATCGGGTGGGCAAGGGCTCCGCTCTACCCCGACGTCAGGCGTTGATCTCGTGCGCCTCCCCCGCGCCCTTCGGGATGCGGATGAGCTCCACCAGGACCCGCACGTGTTGTGGCGGCTCCGGCGTGAAGCGCGACACGGTCGCGGTGATGAGGAAGTTCACGGCCATCCCCACGGTGCCGAAGCCTTCGGGGCTGATGCCGAACCACCAGTTGTCGGCGTTGTTCAGCTCGGGGTGCATGAGCGTGAACCACACGATGTACGCCGCCGTGATCGACACGCCTGTGATCATGCCGAGGATCGCACCTTCGCGAGTCGTTCGTCTCGAGAAGATCCCCAGAATGATGACGGGGAAGAACGAAGACGCGGCTAAGCCGAACGCGAACGCCACGACCTGCGCCACGAAGCCCGGTGGATTGATGCCGAAGTACCCCGCGATAACGACCGCCACGCCTGCCGAGATGCGGGCCGCAAGGAGCTCGCCCTTCTCGGTGATACCGGGCATGAACGATCGCTTCAGCAGGTCGTGACTCACGGCGGACGAGACGACGAGGAGAAGACCCGCCGCCGTCGAGAGCGCCGCGGCCAGGCCTCCGGCGGCCACGAGCCCCACCACCCAGTCGGGTAGGCCAGCGATCTCGGGGTTGGCCAGCACCATGATGTCGCGGTCGACCGTGAGCTCGTTCGGAACGGGCGAATCCGGCCCTGTGAACTGGATGCGACCGTCCCCGTTGGCGTCGTCGAACGCGAGTAGCCCGGTGGCCTCCCAGTTCGTGAACCACTCGGGCACCTCCGAGTAGGGCTGGTCGGATACGCTGTTGATGAGGTTCGTACGGGCGAAGACTGCGACCGCCGGAGCGGTCGTGTAGAGGATCGATATGAAGATGAGTGCGAATCCGACCGAGAGACGCGCATCCCGCACACGGGGCACCGTGTAGAAGCGGATGATCACGTGGGGGAGACCGGCCGTGCCGACCATGAGCGCCGCCGTGATGAAGAAGACGTCGAGCGTCGACTTGGTCCCGTCCGTATAGGCCGCGAAACCCAACTCCTGATGCAAGCCGTTGAGCCGTTCCAGGAGCGCCACGCCCGACTCCACGTCCGTTCCGCCGAAGCCCAGCTGCGGGATGGGGTTCCCGGCGATGAGCATCGACAAGAAGATCGCCGGCACGAGGTACGCGAAGATCAGCACGCAATACTGCGCGACCTGCGTGTACGTGATGCCCTTCATTCCGCCGAGCACGGCGTAGAAGAAGACGATCGCCATGCCGATGTAGACGCCGGTGTTGATGTCCACTTCCAGGAAGCGGCCGAACACGATACCGACGCCGCGCATCTGGCCCGCCACGTACGTGAACGAGACGAAGATCGCACAGATCACGGCTACGATGCGCGCCACTTGGGAGTAGTACCGGTCGCCAACGAAATCGGGAACCGTGAAGGCCCCATACTTTCGCAGATAAGGCGCCAGACAGAGCGCCAGTAATACATAGCCACCCGTCCAACCCATGAGGTAGACGGTACCGTCGTATCCCATGAACGAGATGAGCCCTGCCATCGAGATGAACGAAGCGGCGCTCATCCAGTCGGCTGCGGTCGCCATTCCGTTCGCCAGTGGCGACACACCCCCGCCAGCGACGTAGAAGTCCTTCGTGGAGCTGGCACGCGACCAGACGGCGATGCCGATATAGAGCGCGAACGACGCCGCGACGAGGAGGAAGGTCCAAGATTGGACGGTCATGCCGCCTCCCCTTCATCGACCCCGAACTCCCGGTCGAGCCCGTTCATGAGCCGCACGTATACGAAGACCAGGACGACGAACACGTAGATCGCTCCCTGGTGCGCGAACCAGAACCCGAGCGGGAATCCGGTTCCCGGGATCGTGATCGCGTCCAGCGGCTCACGCAGCAGAATCCCGAAGCCATAGGACACTACGAACCAGATGGTCAGGAGGATGCCCATATACCGGACGTTCCGCCGCCAGTACTCCGTGTGTCGTGCCGCGACTTCGGGGTCGCTCAGCGACTCTCGCTGGGGTGTCTGGCCGCCCGACGGCTGGTCAGTCATCGCTTCACCTCGGCTGGTTGGGGTCGGGCATAATGCAGTGTGAGCCCCGAGGATGAAACACGGGCGTCTCAAGCCAACTCCCGCCTCCGTCTCTCGACCCGACTCGCCGCCAGCCCAAAACGGCGGCCTGTCGCGATCCGGATCGACTCGTAGATTCCGCGGCATCCTTCCCAAGAAGCGTCTGGAGTCGTGCATGTCCCCGAACCCCCTTTCTCGCCGCCAAGTCCTCAAGACCTTCGGTCTGCTCGGCGGCACGTCGCTCATGCTCGGGGCCATGGATGCCTGGGAACTCAAGGGTGCGCCGGCCGGGCCGCGTCCGCAGCTGCGGGGGACTCAGCCGAGTACGCGTGTGCTCGTGCTGGGGGGAGGCATCTCGGGCCTCATCGCCGGCCACGAGCTCCGCAAGCTGAACTACGACGTGCGGGTCCTTGAAGCGCGGGACTGGGCCGGCGGCCTCACGTGGACGGTCCAGCGAGGCGACCGACATACGGAGATGGACACGGGCGAGCGTCAGGTCTGCGACTTCGACGAGGGGCACTACATCAACGCCGGAGCCTGGCGGATCCCGCACTCCGACGAGGGCATCATCGGCTATTGCAGAGAGCTCGGCGTCGAGCTGCAGGTCTTCATCAACGCGTCCGACGCGAACTTCTTCTACGAGGAGAACCCCGACCTGGGACCGCTCTCCGGCCAGCGCGTGCGGCTGGCGGAAGTGAAGGCGGACATGTGGGGCTCCACGACCGAGCTCCTGGCCAAAGCCATGAACCAGGGTGACATCGACGTGCCGCTCTCGGGCGACGACCTCGAACGGCTCACGCAGTTCCTGGTTCGCTCGGGCTATCTCGACTCGGAAGACTACGTGTACAGTCCGCCGGCGGCCCGTCGATCCGAAGGACGACACGACCTCGGCGCGCTGCTCCAGTCGGGCTTCTGGGCGCGCGCCCGCTCGCTCAATCAGGAGACCGGCGGACCGGCACCGCTCTTCCAGCCGATCGGCGGGATGCAACAGATCGCGTTCGCGTTCGAGCGCGAGCTCGGTGACAGGCTCGAGTTCAACTCCGAGGTGCGCACCGTGCGGCAGGGCGAAGACGACGTGCGCGTCGTCGTCCGTGACACGCGCACCGGAGAAGAGCGCGAGGAGGTCGCGGACTACGTCGTCTGCTGCCTGCCCATGTCGATCCTGCAGAAGATCGACGTCAACTTCTCGCCGGAGATGGCGCAGGCGGTGAGCGAGACGGGACACGCAGCGGTCGCGAAGATGGGCTTGCAGATGGCCCGCCGCTTCTGGGAGGAGGACGAAGGCATCTTCGGCGGCCACCTGTGGTCCCGGAGCCTGCAGCTCGGAGAGTTCTCGTACCCGTGCTACGACTACTTCGCCCAGAAGGGCGTGCTTTTGGGGTACTACGGGAGCAGCCGTCAGGCGGGCCTCGACCAACTGCCGGTCCGAGGCCGCATCGAGCACGTGCTGACCCAGGCCAGCAAGGTCCACCCGCAGATGCGCGAGGAGTTCGAGCACGCGTACGCCGTCTGGTGGGAGAAGATCGAGTACAGCGAGGGCGCGTACGGCCGGGGCCCCTCGGACGATCTGCTCACCCGACTCGGTCGGGCCGACGGACGGCTGTACATCGGCTGCGCGGGCGCCAGCGAGGATCCTGCTTGGCTCGAGGGGGCCGTCCATGCCGCGTGGCGCTCCGTGGAAGCCCTGCACGAGCGCGTGATGCGGGGCTGACCCCGAAAACGCCCGGGCCATGTCCCCTGCTGGGGACGATCCAGGCGTGAGAGCGCCAGGATGACATCGGCCCAACTCGTTGGGCCACCGTCTTTTACCATTCTAGCATCCCTTGGCATGCCTCCTGCCATTAGCTCTGGTTGAATACGTTCTTCAACGGAGTGGCACCATGGGATACGGCAGGTGGTGGACGACGCTGGCCCTCGCGGGCGCCCTTGTCCCATCCGTCGCGTTGGAAGCGCAGGAGCACCGCGAACCGGCGGGCTTCATCGGCGTGAGCTTCGTGGCCGGCAACCCGCTGGGTGAGCTCGACGGCTTCTTCGACCAGAGCTTCGGCTTCGAGCTCGAGGGCACCTGGCCGATGAGCGACGACAGACGACTGCGGCTAAGGACCGACCTGGGCGTCCTGATCTACGGTCACGAGCGCATCGGTATGTGCCATCCGGTCGGCTGCCGCATCGGCGTCGACTTGACCACGACGAACAACATCTTCTTCGCGGGGGTCGGCCCCGAGTACGCCTTCGCGACCGGTGCCTTCGAGCCGTACGTCTTCGGCACCGTAGGCCTCTCGTACTTCGCGACCATCTCATCGCTGAGCGGGCCCGACGAGTACCGCGACTACTTCGACACCACGAACTACGACGACATCGTCATGGCCTTCCGCTTCGGTGGCGGCGCGCGGGTGAGGGTCCACCGCGGCCGGCACCCGGTCTCGCTCGACTTCGGTGTCGAGAAGCACCAGAACGGAATCGCCAACTTCCTCACCGAGGGCGACATCCTCGACAACCCGGACGGGTCCATCACGCTCTTTCCGAACCGGAGCGAGGCGAACCTGATGACCTTCCGGTTCGGCGTCTCGGTGGGCGTGGGAGGCTAGCAGCTCGACTTCGCCCGCGGCGCGGGGATCCGATCCAGTTCGGACCGGTCATTATCCCCCGGGTCGGTGAACCGCCCGCGGGTCGAGGCTTGTTTCGGGAATCCGACGTGGGGTCAGCTGCCGAGCGCCACCGTGAGTAGCATCGCGGACTGCTCGCTGGCCCGTACGTCGTGGGGAACGTCCGCATCGAGGATGAGGACGTCGCCCGCACCCAGCTCATGGTCGGAACCGTCCGCGCCGACGTTGAGCCTGCCCTCGAGCACGTGGATGGTGACGAGCCCGGGGGTCGAGTGCCGATCCAGCTGACCTCCAGCTTCGAACGAAAACAGCACCTGCGTGACCGGCCCCCTGTGGAGGAGGGTGATCTGCCGATGACCCTGCCGCGCAGGGTGATCCTCAGCCCTCAGATCGCGGAGGGCGTCGAAGAGCGAAAAGAGGTGGCTGTCACCGGCGAACCGCTCAATGGGCGGTGGTCGCAGTCGCTCGTCACTCACGGGGTCCCCCTTGGCCGGGCACGGGTCTGTAACCTAGCTGAGCCTAGCGCACGGCGATCTCGCGTCAAGCGGTCCCTAAACTGTTGGGGCCAGCGCCGCGCGGACGGCGGCGCGGTCAACCTTTCCGTTCGGGTTCCTCGGAGGCGCCTCCGAGGACACGTGCACCACGCGGGGTAGCTTCGCCGGAGCCAGCCGCGCTCGGAGCGACCCGAGAAGTGCGCTGGTATCCAGCGTGTCTCCCGCCGGAACGACCCAGGCGGCTACGCGCTCGCCCCACTCCTCGTCCGGAAGGCCGACGACGCAGGCGTCGGCGACGGACGGATCAGCCCTGAGGGCTTCCTCCACCTCCGCGGCGTCGACGGTCACGCCCCCGGAGACGATGCGGTCGGAGCGCCGCCCGGTGATCCAGAGGTGTCCCTCTTCGTCCATGGCGCCGATATCGCCCGTATGCAGCCAGCCATCCGCCGCGACGACGGCGGCGCCTTCGACCCCGACGTAGCCGCTCGCGAGAGTCGCTCCTCGCACCAGGATCTCTCCCGAGTCGTCGACGCGGACTTCCACACCCTCCAACGCCTCCCCGACCGTGCCGGGCTTTCTCGCCGTCAGCGCCGGGGGCGCGGTCGTGACCTGGGACGTCGCTTCGGTCAGCCCGTAGGTCAGGGCGAGTGGCCAGCCGGCCTCCAGTGCGCGGGCGACCAGCGAGGACGGTGCTTTCGACCCACCGACGAGCGCACAGCGGAAGCTGCTGGGCGGTGGAACGTCCTCGCGGAGGTCGAGCATGCGAAGGAGCTGCGTGGGAACGAGGGACACGTGCGTGACCGGGCGCGACGAACGATCCCCCCCACCGATGGCTGTGGCCGCCCCGTCGATGAGCGCCAGCGCCTGCCCGGCCTCGAACACACCCGTGGCAACGAGGCAGCTACCGAGAAGGAGCGCTCGGGCGATCAGCACCAGGCCTCCCACGTGCGCGGGCGAGAGCGACGCCAACCAGACGTCGTCCGGACCGAGATCGAGCCGGAGCCGCGAAGCGTGGGCGTTGGCTGCGAGGTTCCGGTACGAGACGGCCACCCCCCTCGGCCGACCGGCCGTGCCCGAGGTCCAGAGCACGACCTGAGCGTTCGAGGGCTCACCCGCCAGCGCGGAGTGGGCCGCGTCCCGCTCGGTCTTCGTCAGCTTCGAGTTGAGCGGGGCCGGGGTCGCGCCGAGACGCCAAAGCGCCAGGAGCAGGACGACCGCGTCCGGGGTGGCATCCATCGTCAGCGGGACCGTATGACCGCCGACGACGCCCTCCGACCTCAGCGACTCGGCTCGCTCGTGCACCGCCAGGTCGAGGTCGGCGTACGTCCACGAGGCGTCGTCACCGACCAGCGCGAGCGTGTCGCGGGCTCCTCCGGCGCCGTCGAGCAGATCGATGACCATGGGTGGTCGCGCCGGCGCGTCAGCCGAGCCCGAGCCCGAGCGTGAGCAGGACGCCGTAGACGGCGGTGACCCGCGCGGTCGCCCCGAGCGCGGGAATGAGCTCGCGCGGCTCCTGGTACCCGTACACGGTTCGGAGCGGCGTCCAGCACAGCGGCGCGACGAGCAGCGCGGCGAGGGCTGCGGCGGGCCAGCCGAGCAGGGTGACGCCCACCGCGGGCACCGCGGCGGCCACGACGAGGAGCGCGACGTACTCGGTTCTGGTGCCGGCCGGGCCGAGCCGGACCGCGAGCGTGCGCTTGCCGGCCTTCGCGTCGGTCTCGATGTCGCGCAGGTTGTTCACGACCAGGAGCGCGGTGCTGAGCGCTCCGATTCCCCCGCCGGCCACCAGCGCGTCCGGCGGCCACGCCAGGGCCTGCACGTAGTACGTGCCCCCCACGGCCACGAGGCCGAAGAAGACGAAGACGAAGACGTCGCCCAGGCCGTGATAGGCGAGCGGGTACGGCCCACCCGTGTAGAGGACGGCACAGGCGACCGAGGTCAGGCCGATGAGCACGATAGGCCAGCCCCCGACCGAGACGAGATAGACGCCAACGAGCACGGCGAGACCCAGCACGGCGATCATGCCGCGTCTCACAGCTTCGGGCGGCAACAGCCCCGCCTGGGTCACGCGCACGGGGCCGACGCGCTCGTCGGTGTCGCCCCCGCGCACGAAGTCGTAGTAGTCGTTCGCGAGGTTCGTGCCGATCTGGATGAGCAGCGCTCCGAGCAGCGCGGCAGCAGCTGGAAGCCAGGCCACCTCCGCCAGGTGTGCGGCGAGGCCCGTGCCGACGAGGACGGGCGCCGCCGCCGCGGTGAGCGTCTTGGGCCTGGCTGCGAGGACCCAGGCCCTCAGGGCCACTCGACGATCACCCGAGTCGCCACGATCGAGTCGAGCTGCGGGTAGCTGCTGCGCAGATACTCGTTCCCCTGGTCGGAGATGAGGTCCTGTCGGGGCGGATCCTCGGTGTACGCGGCGTAGAACCCGTCGACGACTTCGAGTCCGTCGATGATGCGCCCGATGGGCGGATAGCCCGCGACGCCACCCGATACCTGGTCGTCGAGCCGGACGTTGTCGACCAGGTTGATGAACATCGTGTAGGACCGAGTCCGTGCCCCGGCTCTGGCGAAGCTCACCGTGCCACGCACGTTGCTCGCCACGGTCGGCTCGTCCTCGAGGGGGTGCTCCTGCCAGACGGAGTCGAGCACCGGGTCCCCCGAAAAGCCCCACTGCGCAACGAAGCCGGGCACGACCCGGTAGAAGCGCGCCCCGGCGTAGTAGTCGTTGGCCATGAGGTGGTACGCGCGGTCGACGCCCAGCGGCGACCACGCCCGGGTCATCTGGACGTAGAAGGTGCCCTCGCTGGTTTCCATCTCGACCACGAACGAGTCGGGCGCCGTGGCTTCGAGCATCTCGGGCGTCGGGTCGTAGAGCGGCGAGCTCGACGCGCACGCCCCGATCCAGAGGAGGGACGCCATCGTGGCGATACGGCCGGAAGTGAAGCGATGCATCGGGTTCCTCTCTACCAGGGCAGCCAGGGGTACTTCCGGAAGTCGGGCTTCCGCTTCTCGACGTAGGCGTTTCTCCCCTCCTGACCTTGTTCGGTCATGTAGAAGAGGAGCGTGGCGTTGCCGGCGAGCTCCTGTAGGCCGGCCTGCCCGTCCACGTCGGCATTCATCGCGCTCTTGAGCAGCCGGATCGCGAGCGGGCTCTTCTGCAGGATCTCCTGCGCCCACTCCCAGCCCTCGGCCTCGAGCTGTTCGAGCGGCACGACCTTGTTCACCATGCCCATGTCGTACGCTTCCTGCGCCGTGTACTGGCG
>JAHEKM010000185.1:0-2914 GCA_024638325.1 Gemmatimonadota bacterium
CGCCGTTGACCAACCACACCGGCGGGGCGTCGATGAGCAGCCCGTAGGCGGTGAAGACCACGGCCCCGATCAGGTTGATCACCCGCAGCCGCAAGAGCGACCGCATCATCAGCGACAGCACGATCAGCGCCGACGCCACGTAGCCGATCATCTCGATCACGAACGAGGTCTCCATCAGCTCAACTCCAGCTCGTACAGGTCCCCGGCGGGCCGGTAGCCGACCCGGTCGAGGTACTCGCGGTGCTTGCGGCTCCCGGCCCGGGTCACGACCTTCTCGAACCCGACCCAGTGGAGCAGACCGGTGTCCTCGTACACGTAGCGCGCCGGCTGCAGGTCACGATGCCACGGGAGGATGTAGTCGAGCTCGACGTAGCCCACACAGGGGTCCTCCGCGGTCGGGCGGACCAGCACGACGCCGGCGACGAGGGCGTCCTTGAGGATGAAGAAGGCCCGGGCGGTGTTCACGACCCCCTCGAAGTGGGGCTGGAACGCCTTGATGTCGTCGCGGTACTGGATCACGAACTGGCGTAGGTAGCGCGAGTCGATGTCGACCTCGAGGATGTCGAACTCGCTGTGGGCCTTCCGCTCACGGAGCAGACGCCAGATCTGCACCGAGTTCACGATCGTGATGAGGCCATCGAGGACGACGATCGGCCACGCCGCGATGAGCAGGGCGTAGACCGTCAGGATGATCGCGCCGGCGAGGTTGAACAGCCGCAGGCGCAGCACCGACCGCATCATCATGGAGATGGCGATCAGCGCGCTGCCGATGTACCCCACGATCTGGAGTACGAGCGAGGCGTCCACGGGTCAGGCCTTCACGGGTCTCGGGAGATGCCGGCGGGGGGAGGCCGGCGGGCACATGGGTGCGCCCCGGCGCGGGGCCGGGGCGCTCACCAGTGTGGCCGACGGGGGCGTCAGGCCGCCCTCGGCCGTGTGGTCAGACGTAGGCGTTGAGGTCCTGCAGCAGCTGCGCCTTGCCCTTGGCGCCGACGATGCGCTTGTCGATCTCGCCGTTCTTGAACACGAGCAGCGTCGGGATCGACATGATCCCGTACTGGCGCGCGGTGAACGGGTTCTCGTCCACGTTGAGCTTCAGCACCTTGAGGCTGTCGCCGTTCTCGTCGGCGATCTCGTCCACGACCGGGCCGACCATGCGGCAGGGGCCGCACCACTCGGCCCAGAAGTCGACGAGGACGGGCTTGTCGGATTCGAGGACCTCGGTGGCCCACTTGTCATCGGTGACGGGGGTCGCGCCCATGGCGTCCTCCTGGGTATCTGGATGGGGTCGGGATGTCTGGGGGTCGTGCGGGGCAACGTCGCGGAGGTCGGCGGTCTTCCCGCGGGTGCGCGCCGACCGAGGGTAGGTCCGGCGCGTGGGGGCCCGGACCAGGCGGCGTCAGCCGCGCGGCATGTCCGGGGCGGCGTCGGTGTGCTCGGCCAGGTAGCGCTCGGCGTCGATCGCCGCCATGCACCCCGTGCCGGCCGCGGTGACGGCCTGCCGGTAGATGTGGTCCATGACGTCACCGCAGGCGAAGACGCCGGGGACGTTGGTGCGGGTGGTGGGCTCGTCGACGAGCAGGTAGCCCTCGTCGTCGAGGTCGAGCTGCCCCTCGAACAGCCACGTGTTCGGGATGTGGCCGATGGCCAGGAACACGCCTTCCGCGGCGAAGTCACGCGTGTCGCCGGACTCGGTGTCCTCGAGGACGACCGAGGTCACCTGACCGTTGTCGCCCTTGATCTCGCTGATCGTGGCGTTCCAGATGAACTCGATCTTGTCGTTCTTGAAGGCCCGCTCCTGCATGATCTTGGAGGCGCGGAGCTCCGAGCGACGGTGCACGACGGACACCTTGGAGGCGAACTTCGTCAGGAACGTCGCCTCCTCCATGGCGGAGTCGCCACCGCCGACCACGACGACGTGCTTGTCCTTGAAGAAGAAGCCGTCGCAGGTGGCGCAGGCGGACACGCCGCCGCCCCACAGCTCGTCCTCGCCGGGCACCTCGAGGCGCCGCGGCTTCGCGCCCGTGGCGATGATCAGCGAGTTGGCGAAGATCTCCTTGCCACTCGCCGTCTCGAGCCGGACCGGCTTGGTCTCGAGGTCGGCCTTGACGACGTCCTCGGTGACGAAGCGGGTCCCGAAGCGCTCGGCCTGGGCGCGCATGTCCATGATGAGCTGCGGGCCCATGATCCCCTCGGGGAACCCGGGGTAGTTCTCGACCTCGGTCGTCAGCGTCAGTTGGCCACCGGTCGGACCACCCTCGACCATGCCCTCGATCACGATGGGCTCGAGGTTGGCTCGCGCGGCGTAGACGGCGGCCGTGAGGCCGGCGGGGCCGGAGCCGATGATCACGACGTCGTGGGTCTGCGTCATCTCTGCGTCGGACATCTGGGGGAGGCTCCTGTGACTGCGTGGTCGACCGCGATCGGACTGGTCACGGTCTCTGGAAGAAGCCTAACGGGGGGCCGGGCCCCTCCCATTCCCACCGGACCGGTCGAGCTGTCGCCGACATGACGGTCGCGTGCCGTGGCCCCGGCCGGACGGCCATGCGGACGTGCGTTCAGCGGTCCTGCTGGCTGAAGAACAGCTGCGCGCAGTCGACGCGGGAGACCGCCCAGACCTCGATCCGGGTGTACTCGCCGGAGTCCCAGTCGAGCGACGCGAAGCCGTAGACGACGACGTCCTCGCCCTGGAAGGTCGCGAGCTCGACGTACACCGGGATGAGCGTGTCGGCCGAGGCGAGGATCTCGGGGAGGCAGCGCCCGATGTCCTCCAGCGCCGCGTCGTCGAGCGGGCCGCCGTAGGTCTGGAGGTCGGCCGGGTTGCCACCGGAGGCCGGAGGCAGGGCCGAGGTCTCACCGCCACTCTCGGCGGACTCGGCGGCGCCCTCCTCGCTGCCGTCGGCGGCGCGGAGCG
>JAHEKM010000185.1:2924-3493 GCA_024638325.1 Gemmatimonadota bacterium
GTTCACGATCCCCTGGAAGAGCTCCGCCGAGGGCAGTGCCTGCAGGGCCTGCTCGTCGTAGTCGACACCGCCCACGACGATGACGGGCCCGGCCGCCGTGTTCGCCGCGTCCAGCTCGGCAGGGGCGGCCTCGGTCATCGCGCTCTCGCCGGCCATGTCCCCTGCCTCGGAGAGCGTCGCCGCGGAGTCCTCACCTCCGCCGCTGAACACGTCGGAGAAGACGCTGACGCCGCCGACGACCAGCGCGAGGGCGGCGGCCGCGCCGGCGGCGACGGGGAACCACTGCGGCAGTCCCGGCCGCTCCCTCTTCGCGGCACGGCGCCGGCCCAGCTCGTCTCCCGGCAGCGGGGTCGCGTCGAGCTCGTCCTGGAGCGCGCCACGCAGGCGCGCCGAGAAGTCGGCCGAGGGGGTGACGTCGGGCAGCCCGCCGAGCTCGTCCTCGAGCTGGCGGATCCGCGCCAGCCGGGTGCGCAGCGCAGGGTCACGGGCGAGCTCGGCCTCGAGGGCGCGGGTCTCGTCCGTGTCCAGCTCCCCCGCCACGTAGGCGGAGAGGCGCTCGCCGGTCTCCA
>JAHEKM010000186.1 GCA_024638325.1 Gemmatimonadota bacterium
CGTGCCCGTGGATCAGGTCGTGAAGATGATGGCCGAGGCGCGCGGAGAGCACTTCGACCCCGACGTGCTGGATGCCTTCATGGAGTGCAGGGAAGAGATCGAAGCCATCCGCCACGGGGAGTGACTTCGCGCCGCCTGAGGATGGCCGCTCAGCGCCCGTCTCCCACGAGGGGTGGCCGGAAGGGCACGTAGCGCACGAGCCGCTCTCGCGAGACCTCACCCGCGTAGATGTTGCCGCCGAAGTCGACGCCGAGGAACTCGATGCCCGCGCCCACGTCCTCGTCGGCCTGAGGAATGAAGTGCACGACCCAGGCTTGCTCGGTCTTCAGATCCCCGATCCGGATTCCCTTCTCCCAGCCGAAGTTGCTGCGCCAGTTGTCCGGAGGGCCGGTGCGCGTCATGCCCGACAGGCCGTCACCCGCGTAGAGGATGTCGTCGCGGTCGATGAAGAGCCCGCTCGGCTTCCCGTAGTGGGTCCAGATATAGAGGAGATTGCCGTTGGGGTCGAAGACCTGGATGCGGCTGTTGCCGCGGTCCGCCACGTACACCCTTCCGCGCGAGTCGACCTTCACGTCGTGTGGGTCGCTGAAGCGCGCGGCCTCCTTGCTCTCGGAGCCCACCCCGCCGCCAACCGCCGACACGAAGCGCCCATCGCGTGTATAGCGCACCAGCCTGTTGTTGCCCCCGCGGTGACCGTCGGCGATCCAGATGTCGCCGTTGCTCGATACCGCGACGCCCGAGGGCCCGTTGAAATGGCGCTCGTCGTCACCCCACACGCCGGCTTCGCCCAGCCGCAGGACGACCTGGCCCTCTCGGGTGAGCTTGAGCACCTGGTGGCCTATCCCCATCTGCTCGCCGAGCTCTGCGCGGTCGTCGCCGTGCGAGCCTCCCTCCGTGACCCAGAGGAAGCCTTCGTCGTCTAGGTAGAAGCCGTGCGGGAAGGCGAACAGCCCCGCCCCGAAGCTGTCCACCAGATTGCCGTCGAGGTCGAGCTTGAGGATCGGATCGAGGTCCGTGCCCGCGCACTGGTTGCCGCCGCAGCGGTCCAAGACCCAGAGGTGGCGGCCGTCGGGATCGGGAATCACGCCGCTGACGACACCCAACGTGCGGCCCGCGGGCAGCCGCTCCCAGCCGTACGTCGCCCGGTATGGGTTGGTGGTGGACGACTGGGCGCCCGCCTCGGTGGCGGCGAACGCCGCGCCGATGAGGAGCGCCGCGGTCCAGCGACCCCTATACGTCATTTTCGTCCTCCCCGATTACGTCGCGAAGAGCGTCACATCCGTGGCGTCTGGAACGTACTTATCGATTGAGAGGGCACTGCGACAGGGAGGGCGCGAATGATGAACCCCATTCACCGAGCCGTCGCCGTCGGCGCGGTAATGGCTGGGCTCGCTCCGGCGGCCGAAGCATCGGCGCAGGCCTGGTCGGTCGATGTGTCCTTCGACCAATCCTTCACGTCGCACGAGCCGCTCCCTTCGCCGAACGGCTTTCTGATCACGGCGGGGGTGCTGCGGCTGTGGGGCCCCGTTGGCTGGCAGGTGTCCCTGCGCGGCGTCTCCGAGCCGGGTGGCATCGTGCCCCAGCAGTGCAACTTCTCCAGCTGCGTCGCCGGGCCCTTCGAACAGACTCATGAGTTGCAGACGCTGGGCCTCGGGTTGTCGTACGATTTCGTGAACGCGACCGACGTCTGGCTCACGCTCGTCTTCAGCGGGACCGTCAATCGCCAGATCGAGCGCCTGCGTCACGTGCAGACCGGGGAAAAGACTTCGATCGGCCCCGGCGGACAGGATCTGGGGATCGCCGCGGCCGCGCACTTGAGGCTCAGGCCCCTCGTCCTGGGGCTACGCCCCGAGTTGGCGCTCCACTACGACCGCGTCTTCGCGAGCGATTGTGCCGCCGACGCTCCGTGCTGGCCGAGTCGCGACGTCTTCGGGATCTCGGCCGGCTTCGGATGGGTCCTGCCCCGGGGCTTCGCTCCTTGAGCGGCTAGTCTCGCCCCCGCTGCTGCTCCCGGACGCCGGTGCGAAGGAAGGCCGCTCGCGTCTCCATGCCGATCGCGTTGCCGAGGTAGTCGACGTCGGCGACCTCCTCCATCCAGTAGGTACCGGTCGGCAGCACCGAGACCTGTAGGTACTGCGCGGATGTGTGGGGCGCGGCGCCGTGCCAGTGCTCCTCCCAGGGACGTGCGAGGTCGCTCTGTCCTGGATACAGGGTGCGCATCCGCTCGCCCCGCTTCTGGATGCGGCCCTCGCCCTCCCAGACCACGAGCAGCTGGCCCCCCGCATGACAATGCCAATAGGAGCGCATCCCGGCCTCCCAATACGCACCGGCCCAGGGCTCACCGTTGATGACCACATCCGGTACGGGACGGCTCTGGTAGATGCCGGTCGCCTGTACGCCCATCTGCTCGCCCGGGCATCCTGGTGCTTCCTGGACGACCTCGGGGGCCGTGGCCGCGACGAGAGCGATTTGGCCGCCGACGAGAGCACACGGGACCGCGATCGCGAAAGCCAACTTGCGAGCCGAAGCGCTCATGGGGCCCTCCAGGACCTGGGTAGTCGAGTACGGAAAGCGACAACATACGTGGCGGAGTACCTCCGCGCGCGAGCGACGCGGGGCAAGGGTGCAGCGCCTTCAGCGGGGTTTCCGTACCGGTCGGGCATCCCTAGAATCGCGCCTCGCTACACACACGGAGGACGGGGTGTCTACGCATCGATCACGCGTCACGCGTGCGGCGCGCTGGGGAGCGATCTCCCTCGCGCTCGCGCTGGGTCTCGGCGGAGCGCCTGTGCACCTCTTCGCCCAGGGCACCGTCACCGGCACCGTCGCGGAGACAGGATCGTCCCAACCGATCCCGTACGCGCTCGTCCGTGTCGTGGGCTCGGAGCAGTCCGCGCTGACCAACGCCATGGGTCAGTTCAGCATCGCTGGCGTCGCGGCGGGCACCCGCTCGCTCGAGGTGAGCGCTCTCGGCTACGAGACACTCACCACGACCCTGTCGGTGGCCGGCGGGGAGACCCGCGCGGTCCTCACGCTGCGTGCGGAGCCCCTGCGTGTGGCGCGGCTCGTCGTTACGGCGAACAAGGCGGCGCGCAACGCGCTCGAGGTCACGGCGTTCACTACCGTGGTCGATCGCGAGGAGATCGAGGCGAGAGGCGACCCCGAGCTCGTCGACGTGCTCGAGAACGCCACGGGTGTCATGCATACGGCGCAGGCAGGGTCCTTCGAGTCGATCGAGCTTCGTGGGATGCCCCGCGGGGGTAACGAGTTCGAGACGACCCTCCTCCTCATCGATGGGGTGCCGCAGACCGACTCGCGCAACAGCGCACGCGTCATCAACCTGCCGATCGACAACGCCGATGCGGTGGAGGTCGTTCACGGGCCGAACTCTGCGCTCTACGGACGCACGGCGATCGGCGGCGCCATCAACGTGATCACCGCGCAGCCCACGCCTGAGCCGCGCGTCTCGGCCGAGTGGCAGATGGGGCA
>JAHEKM010000007.1 GCA_024638325.1 Gemmatimonadota bacterium
CGGTACTCCTCGTCGGTGATGTTCTCGAGCGTGAGCGTGAGAACGTTGAGACGACCACCCAGGGTTACGCGCACCCCGGCGGAGGCGTTGAACACGGTGTAGCCGTCCGTGGTGGTCTCGAATGCTCCCAGCCGATCCTGCTCCGAAGCTAGCTCGGCCTCGCCTCGAACGAACCAGGTGGTGGGCGCGTACTCGAGGCCCAGCGTGCCCGAAAGGGGGGGCATGAGGGGCAGTGGCTCGTCGGTGTCCGCTAGCGTTCCTCGCACGTACGAGAGGCTGCCGTGCGCTACGAGGTCTCCGACGACGGTCCAGTCGAGCCCGCCCTCGAAGCCGATCAGCCGAGCGTCGTTGCCCTGATACTGATAGACGGCCAGACCCTCGGCAGTCGTCGCTCCGGTGTCCTCCCCGAAGACGTAGCCTGAGATGGTGTTGTAGAAGCCGGTGAGCTCGGCGCTGACCGTTTCCGTTCCCCAGCGCGCGAACACGTCCACGCCCGTACCCACCTCGGTGTCGAGGGACGGATTGCCCAGCTCGAACGCGTAAGCGGCCAGGTGGGCTCCCTCCGAAAAAAGCTCGATGATGTCCGGTGTTCGGAACGCCCGGGCGACGCTGGTGCCCACCCTGACCCCGGCACCCACGTCGTACAGGAGCCCAAGCGAGCCGGATGCGGCGTGGAAGGTCCGATCCCGGATCGTACCGATGGTCGCGCTAGGGTCCACCTCGAGCGGCACCACGCTCACCCAGTCGTACCGAAGCCCCGCCTCGATACGGACTGGATTCAGATCGATCTCCTCGAAGAGGTAGACCGCCGCGGTGTAGCGCCTCGCGTCCGGGGTCTCTACCTCGCCGCCGAAGCCGTAGTCCTCGAACGATCCGCGCGCTCCGACGGCACCCGACGAAAACGGGCCCAGCGAGCCGTGACGGGCGAGGACGTCGCCACTGAGTGTCTCCAACTGGAAGGCGGTCTCCGGCTCCTCCGGCGGCTCGATCTCACGGTGCTCGTAGGACGTGAACGCGGCGTCGGCCTCCAGCGTGTGGAACGGTCCGAAGTCGCGCTCGATCGACCCCTTGAGCTTTGCGGCGGTGCGCTCCATCTCGATGAGCACGCCCTCCTCGAAGGCGGCCTCGTCGCCAGGAATGCCGTAGTCGTTCCGGTACGCGCGCACCGAGGCACCCAGGTAGCCGCTTTCGCCGACGTAGGCGGCCCCGGCGCTCGCGCTGTACGTCTGGGTCTGGGTATTCGCGAGCCACCCGGAAGGTGTATCGAGGTCGCCGGCGTCTCGTCCGCTGACCTCGAGTCGGAACGGCACGTGCTCGGTGACCGGAACCAGGATCGACGCGCTCCCTGCATACGCGTTGCTCACGGTCTGGGTCTGCAACGTGGCCGATCCCGTGACGTGGTGGGGGATGATCGACGGCACCTCGTCGCGGATCACGTTGATGACGCCGCCGAGCGCGTTGCTCCCGTAGAGCAGCGCAGCCGGTCCGCGCACGACCTCGATACGGCGGGCGGACGCGGGATCGAGCGCCGTCGCGTGGTCTGCGCCCGCGTTGGAGACGTCACCGACCCGGGCGCCGTCCTCGAGCATGAGCACACGGTCGCCGCTGAGGCCGCGGATGACGGGCCGAGCGGTGGCTGGCCCGACGCTGGTCATCGAGACGCCGGGCTCGGCCCTGAGGGTCGAGGCGACGGTGGACTGGAGTTGCCTCTGCAGCTCGTCGCCCGACACGACGTTGACCGGTCGAAGCACGTCCTGGCTCACCCGTTCCATGAGCGCGCCTGTCACGACCAAGCCGGGAATCTCGAACGGCCTCGCATCGAGACGAATCGTCAGGTAAGCGGTTTCGTCCGTCAGGGTAACGAGTACGGCTTCGGTGGCGTAACCGAGGCGGGCGACGGAAATCAGGTAGTTACCCGGCCGCATGCCGGGCAGATGGAAGGTACCGTCGCCGTGTGTGGTGGCACGCTGCCTTAGTCCGAGGATGTTCACTTCGGCGCCGGCGAGCGCGCGACCGTCGTCTGCGTCGACGACGACCCCCTCGATCTCGCCCACCTCGTGCTCGGGCACCTGGGCGCGGAGCCCAGCGGGTCCGCTGAAGGCGGCCGTCCCCGCGATCGCGAGAACGGAGACCGCTCCACTGAGTCGATCAAAGAACTTCATGAATACTCCCCCCGAATGTTCGAGCGCCGCTCCCGGTCGTGAGGTCGTCGGGAGTGACGGCCGCTCTGGGAGCGGCCGCGACGGCGCAATGGCAGAACTACGCTGCTCCGGAGCGCGCGCTCCGGACGAATCAGCCGATGGGGGGCGGCCTTGGGGTCGTGGGTCCGCGCAGCGAAGGCCGGCGGGCCGGCCCGTCGCGCTCAGCGAGCACCGATTCCGCAGACAGCGAGGGGGCCGTGTGAGCGAGCGTGGCCACCCTGCGGCTCGCCGAAGCCGAACCCAGCGAGCGGACCACCTGGCAGAAGAGGTGGTCGTGGGCGGCCGGACAGTCCTCGGTGTGCGGCGACTCGACGTGCGTGGGAAGCCCGATGCGCTCCGCCTCGAGCAACGCGTCGGCGGAAGGGAGCGCCGCCCCGGCGACCAGCTGCAACGAGACCATGCCGAGCGCCACCGCGCCCCGCACTCCTCGCCAGTTCGCCCGCTCGCCCAAGGTATCCAAGCTCGTCGATCCGCTTGTTGGATTCTCGCCCAGCCCACCAACCACCTCTACACGCTGCCCGACTAATTGAGCCCCACTACGCGACCCCCGCTACCCGGTCTGCCCCGAAGACCTCGCCGTGCCCGCGGCGAAGCTCGCGGCACCACCCGTCGCGCCGACCTTGGCGCCCCGGAAGCCCCGGTCGGGGTCGGAGGGTGGGCGTCGTCCCGCAGCGCCATCGGACGTCGCCTTGAATCACGCGAGGGTGCGTATCGAGGCGTCCGCTAGAGCGAAGGGACGGCGCCCGCCCCACGACCGTCCACGAGCTCACAGGGCACAAAAAGCGAGCGACGGCAGGTGCAAGCACCTACCGCCGCTCTTGGCACGCCCCCCCAGGGCGTGTTGCCCACCCATCCAGGCGTGGGACTTTGTGCCGGCGGGACGACCGAAGTCGAACCACACCGGCACGAAGTTTTGTCAGGCCGTCTTCCTCTCCGCGTCGAACTCGACGGCCGGCTCGTCGGGTACCTCAGCAATAGGCATGCCGCTCAGCGGAATCACCCGGGTCGAATCGCCGTCCAGATAGAGGGGATACGCCCAGCTTCCGTAGCGAACCACCTGCACCAGCACCGGCTCACCGTTACCGCCCACGGGCGGCATCACGGCCTCCGTGATCGAGCGCCATACGCGGTCCACGAGCGTCATCCGCTCGGAGACCGAGTCGGCCCACAGAGCCAAACGAATTCGCTTGCGGTCCTGCACCGACAGCGGCCGAACGATCCTGCGGTGACCGCGGAAGTTGTGCGAGAGAAGGAAGGCGATCGCCTCCTCTTCCGGCACGGGGTCCAGCCGATGATCGTGGTAGCCGGGAGTGCGAACCCGTCGGCCATCACTGATGTCCAGATATCCGTCTGCCGCAACACGCATCTCGTCCTCCGCGTAGTCTCACGCTCCATTGGGGGGCGTTACCGAGGCGTACTAGGGACAAGTCCTGTGCCGGGTGGGCCATCGCCGGTGTTCGCGAGAGTGCGGTCACGTAAGTGCTTGCAAATCAACGACGTGACAGCACGCGACCGACGAAACAAACGTTCCCACTGGCGCCGGAATCGGCTACAAAACTTCCAGGGTTGGCAAAGTTTACCCAGCTTGCCGGCATGACTCCCCAGGCCCAGAAGGACGAGCTCGGAGCCCACGTCTCCGCCGAGGGCGGCGTTCAGCACGCCCCTGGCCGAGCCAAGGCCATCGACGCCGTCGTGCTCCAGCTCTTCACCAAGCAACCGAGCCGCTGGGCGGATCCCAGGGTGGACGCCGAGTCGGCCGCCTCCTTCTCGAAGGAGCGCAAGCGTCACGGCATCGTCGTCGCGGGCGCTCACGACTCGTACCTCATCAACCTGTCGTCGCCCGACCGCAGGCTTTGGCGGATGTCACAGCGCTCGTTCGCGTCCGAGCTGGAGCGCTGTGCGGCCCTGGGCTTGGACTTCCTGGTGACGCACCCGGGAAACGCCACCGACGGCGACATCGATGCTGGCATCGCCCGCAACGCGGACGGCATCAGCGAGTGCCTGGAGGCCGTCGAGGGTCCCGCGCGCGTGCTTCTGGAGCTGACCGCCGGGGCGGGCACGAGTGTCGGTGGCTCCTTCGAGAACCTCCGCGCGATCCTGGACGCGATCCCGCAGGAGCAGCGCGGACGTGTGGGTGTGTGCTTCGATACGTGTCACGCGTACAGCGCCGGATACGATCTGGTCGATGACTACGACGGGGTGTGGACGCGATTCGACTCCGTGATCGGCCTCGACCTTCTGGGCCTGATCCACCTGAACGACTCCAAGCATCCGCTCGGTTCGCACAAGGACCGGCACGAGACGATCGGAGAGGGCACGCTCGGCGCGGAACCGTTCCGGCGGCTCATGACCGACGACCGGCTGCGGAACGTGCCCAAGGTCTTGGAGACGCCGAAGGGGGACGATCCGGTCGCCGCGGACACGGCCAACCTGGAACTGCTGCGCGGCTTTCGGGCTTCGGGCTGAGCACGCCCGACCGTTGGCCTGTCCCGCGCTTGGGCGAGCGTCTATATTCGGTTGGCACATCGGAGGGCTCGTTTATTGAGCCAACAAACCGAAGCCGGGACTGACTCCTGGGAACGACGCTAAGCCCCCACCGAGGGGAAAGCGGCAACTCTCGGGGAGGTCACCAGATGTTCATCCCGGGCTTCAATAATTCCCCTTCGGTGTGTATGCGGGGGCCGACGCCTTCCCACCACGTTGTGGTGCGGGCGCCGGCCCTTCGCTTCTTGGAGACCGGTCGTCGCGCTCCGAGCGCGAGGGCCCGAAGCAATGGGAATCGACATGGCGGTCGTACGAGCCACCCGCTTGGTGCATTTCAGCGCCGCGCACCGGCTGTATCGAGAGGACTGGTCGGACGAGCAGAACGCCGAGGTCTTCGGCGACTGCGCCAACCCGAACTGGCACGGTCACAACTATGAGGTCGAGGTGACCGTCGAGGGGCCGGTCGATCCGGAGACTGGGTTCGTCATGGACCTGAAGGCGCTCAAGGATCTGGTCGAGCGCCGGGTCGTGTCCGACGTCGACCACAAGAACCTCAACACTGAGGTCGCGTGGCTCGAGGGACTGAACCCGTCCACGGAGAACGTGGCCGTCGCGATCTGGGACAGACTCGCCGACGGCCTGCCGGACGGTATCCGGCTCGCCAAGGTCCTACTGAGGGAGACCCCGAGAAACTGGGTCGAGTACACGGGAGAGTAGACGATGAGTGACGTGGCTGTGGGATCCCCCTCGGGTGTGGACCTGTCGGGCACCTCCTTCGAGGACCTCGTGGCGGAGATGATCCGTCGACTGGGGGACGACCCGGAGCGGCCCGGCATGATCAAGACGCCCCAGCGCGTGGCCGAGTCGATGCGCTTTCTCACCAAGGGATACGACGAGACGCCACTCGTGGTGCTGGGCGACGCGCTGTTCGCGGAGACGCACAACAACATGGTGCTCGTGAAGGACATCGAGCTCTACTCGCTCTGCGAGCACCATCTGCTGCCCTTCTTCGGCAAGGCGCACGTAGCCTACATCCCGGGCGCCAAGATCGTCGGGCTCTCGAAAGTCGCGCGCCTCGTGGAGGTCTTCGCACGGCGGTTCCAGGTGCAGGAGCGGCTCACGGAGCAGATCGCGCAGGCGCTCTGGGACACCACGGAGCCACAGGGCGTAGCGGTGGTCGTGGAGGCCTATCACCTCTGCATGATGATGCGCGGCGTGGAGAAGCAGAACTCGAAGACGATCACGTCGGCCATGCGGGGTCTCTTCCTCTCGGACCAGCGCACGCGCGACGAGTTCCTGCGCCTGACGACGAGCGACCACCGCCCGCTGTGATCGAGGGCCGGGTGCCGCGGTCCGCATGACGGCGATCAGCCGATCGGCTGGTTGAGGCGTCATGCACCTCCTGCTGACCGACCGGCTGACCTGCCCGCGATGCGGACCTACGTTCGGCCTCATTCTCCTGGCCCGGCGCATGAGCGACCGTGCGGTCACGGAGGGTGAGCTCGGCTGCCCCAACTGTCGCGACACTTTTCTCGTCGCCGACGGATTCGCGGACCTCCGCGCGCCACCTCGGGGCGCGCCGCCCGAGGGCTGGGCGGGCCTCCCGACTCGAGTGGACCCACGTGACGACGAGAGGGCCGAGAGGCTTCCCGCCCTGCTGGGGGTCGTGGGCGGACCGGGCACCGTCGCACTCGTCGGCGCGCCGGCACGTCAATCCGAGGCGGTTGCCGCGGCGAGCGAAGAGATCCACGTCGTGGGCGTAGACCCGGACCTGCGAGCGTGGCCGGAACGGCCACGCATCAGCCGGATGATGGCGGCCCCCGGACTCCCGTTCTTCGATGCCTCCCTACGCGCCATCGCCGTCGATGGACGGCTGGGCGTTACCTGGGTCGAAGAGGCCATCCGAGCGGCGGTGCCCCGAGGCCGGGTCGTCGTCGTACACGCCCCGATCGGAACCGAGGACGTGTTGCTCTCAGCCGGACTCGAGGTGCTGGCTTCGGAGGCCGAAACGGTCGTTGCCACAAGGGGTTGAGCGTTGCGTGGCGTACCGGCGCTCGTCTACCTTGCCGGACCTCGCACGGCCCTCGGAAGGGCCCGCCCCGGCGGGCTTCCAGCGGCCTCCATCCAAGGGTTTCATGGCGTTCTGGAAGAAGCTGATCGGCAGTGACGACCCGAAGGCGGTCGACTACTACCAAGAGGGCGTCGACCTCTTGAAGGCCGGCAAGTTCCACGACGCGCTGACTTCGTTCCGGCTCGCCCTGAAGGAGGCCCCGGGCGACGCCGTGGTCCTCCAGCAGATCGCCATGTGTTACACGCGCATCGGACTCGTCGACGACGCCGCCAAGACCTATCGGCACGTCCTGCAGAAGAACCCCAGCGCCGCCGGGGCTCACTACGGGCTGGCGTTCATTCTCGCCAGAGGCGAGCAGCCCGAACAGTCGATTCCCCACCTCGAAGCGTTCTTGGCGAACCCTCCGCAGGGGCCGGACGCGAGCGCACACGTCGAGCATGCCCGCATGACCCTGGCACAGCTGAGGGCCGGGACGCACGACCCGTCGCAGGAATCCCCGTTCTAGACCCACAGGTCCGATGACTGATCCGAATATTCGTCAGGTCCGCATCCGGTGGACCGGCGAGGGCCTCGCCTTCGAGGGCGGTCCGGACGGCGGTCCCTCCATCGTCGTCGACAGCGATTTGGAGAAGGGGCTGTCCCCCACGCACTTGCTCCTGACTTCGCTGGCCGGGTGCATGGGCGTCGACGTGAAGATGATCCTGGAGAAGTCGCGCGTACCCCTGGAGTCCATCGAGGTCGAGGCGGTCGGCGTCCGAGCCCCCGAGGCGCCGCGTCGCTTCCTGAAGATCACGTTGACGTATCATCTGCGTGGTCCGGAGGAGGAGCACGAGGCGAAGCTGCAACGTGCGCTCGACCTGTCTCGAGACAAGTACTGCAGTGTGCTGCACTCACTCGATCCGAACATGGAGATCGAGTTGAAGGTGAACCGGGTCTAGCGGACCGAAGGGCTCACGTGACAACGCTCATCCACGCCAAGAACGACATCCAGGTCCCGCGCTCCACGCTGGTCGACCTCTTCTTCGATGCGGTAGAGCGCCACCGCGGACTCGTCGCGCTCCAAGGCATGCTCACCGAGACCACGCTGTCGGACATCCTCTACGAGGACGTGCTGGTGGTGGTCAAGCAGGTCGTCGCGGCGCTCGAAGGGCGCGGCATCCTGCGCGGTGAGCGGGTCGCCATCATGTCGGAGAACCGACCGGAGTGGGCCCTGGCCGACTACGGCTGCCTCTGCGCGGGCGTACTCGACGTGCCGATCTATGCCACGTTGACGCCGGCGCAGGTGGCCTACCTCCTCCGGGACTCGGGAGCCCGATTGGTCTTCGTGTCGACCGGTGAGCAGATGGAGAAGGCCCTGGAGGCGATCGCGGAGTCCGGGGTGGGGATCGAGGTGGTGGTGTTCGACCCGCCGCCGACGCTGCCAAAGGGGGTGGTGTCGTGGCAGGCCTTCCTCGACTCCGGGAAGGCACGTGCCGACGCCTGGAGCGACGACGACTTCCGGCAGGCCGCGTCCCGCGCACAGCCCGACGACGTCGCCACGCTCCTGTACACGTCGGGCACGACAGGTGACCCCAAGGGGGTCATGCTCACGCACAACAACGTGGCCTCCAACGTCCGCGCCTCGGCCATCGCCTTCGACATCTCTGCGGAGGACAACACGGTCAGCTTCCTGCCGCTGTCGCACATCCTGCAGAGGATGGTCGACTACTTGTTCTTCTGGCTGGGGTGCACCATCGCGTATCCCCGCTCCATCAAGACGCTCATCGACGATCTCAAAGTCATCCGGCCGACGATCGTCGTCTCGGTGCCCAGGATCTACGAGAAGATCTACAACGGCGTCATGAACGCGCACGGGCTCAAGAAGGTGCTCATCGGTTGGGCGGTGCGCGTCGCGGATCAGGCCGCCGAGTTGCGACTGGCCGGCAAGGAGCCCCGCGGTCTGCTCGGGCTCCAGTACGCCATTGCCGACAAGCTCGTGTTCTCGAAGGTGAAGCGAGCGGTGGGAGGGCGACTGCGGTTCTTCGTAAGCGGTGGCGGGCCGCTCGCTCCGGCCCTGAACCGATTCTTCTACTCCATTGGGCTCACGATTCTCGAAGGATACGGGCTCACCGAGACCAGCCCGGTGACGAACGTGAACACCATGGACGACTTCCGCATCGGCACGGTGGGGAAGCCGGTGCCCTCGACCGAGATCCGAATCGCCGACGACGGCGAGATCCTCGTCCGTGGCCCTCAGGTCATGAAAGGCTACTACAACAACCCGGACGCGACGGCTGCGTGCATCGACGCCGAGGGCTGGTTCGCGACCGGCGACATCGGCGAGCTCGACGCCGAAGCTTTCCTCACCATCACCGACCGAAAGAAGGACCTCATCGTCACGGCTGGGGGCAAGAACGTGGCGCCCCAGCCCATAGAAAATCTCCTCAAGACGCACCCCCTCGTGGAGCAGGCGATCATGATCGGCGACCGCCGCCGCTACTGCGTCATGCTGGTGGTGCCGGCGTTCGACCCCCTCGAGACCTGGGCCCGTGGTGCTGGGATCCAGTGGACGAGTCGCGAGGAGCTGGTGGCAGACTCCCGTGTCGTGGACCACGTCCAAAACGAAGCCATGGGGATGCTCGGCCATCTGGCCTCATTCGAGACGCCCAAGAAGTTCGCGCTGTTGCCCGAGGAGCTGACCGAGGAGAACGGCTTCCTCACACCCAGTCTGAAGGTGAAGCGCCGCGTGGTCGATGAGCGGTTCGCCGACCTCATCGACTCGCTGTATGCCGAACCGGCTGCGGAAACCACGTATTGAGCGCCGATCCCTCTGCCGCGGTGGTCGCGTTGCTCAGCACGGCGCCGAGCCGCGACGTCGCCGATCGCATCGCCGGCCCTCTGGTCGAGGAGCGCCTCGCCGCTTGTGTGAACGTGATCGAGGGAGTCACCTCGATCTATCGTTGGCAGGGAGCGATCGCCCGCGAGGCGGAAGTACTCATGGTGATCAAGAGCACGCTGACCCGCATCGAGGAACTACGCGAACGGCTGGTGGAGCTCCACCCCTATGAGGTGCCCGAGGTGCTGGTGCTGGACGTGCGGGACGGCCACGTGCCCTACTTGGACTGGGTCCGCGCGGAAGTAGGCGGCGCATGATGGCCAGGAAGCGAAAACGAAAGAAGAAGGCGCAGGCGGAGTCCTTGCAGGTCGACCTGTTGGAGGACGCCCAGGGGTCCGCGCCCGAGTCCGTCCCGGTCGACCCCGCCGAGAGCCAGGAGCCCCCGCGGCCTGCCACTCCGAAGGAGGGCGCCCCGGACGCGAGCGGATCGGGCGACCGTTGGGCGAAGGCGGTCGGCCAGGTCAAGCCCGCCCGCCCCGCGGGCGCGACCGAGAAGCAAGCTGACGCGGCGGAAGCAACGCCCGCCGACAGGGAACACAGGGCCGACTCGGGCTCGTCGGCGCACGACCACGGGGCGGTCCCCGTGCGTCCGGCTGGCGAGCCCCTCGCCCGAGCCCGCGACCTCGTTCAGCGAGGGCGCGTCCAGGAAGCCATCGAGCTCTACCTGGGCATCCTGACCGTCAATCCGTCGAACCTCAAGGCACACAACAACCTCGGTGTTCTCCTCGACGAGCTGAAGCAGTTCGAAGCCGCGTTGGAGCACTTCGAGGCCGCCGAGCGGCTGGCTCCGGAGAACGTCGAGGTGCTCGTGAACTACGCCTCCACGCTCACGTCACTCGCCCGTTACGAGCAGGCGGAGGAGCTGCTGGGGCGGGCGCAGCGGCTCGCAGGCGAGGATGTGCGGGCCCGACTGGGCATCGGCATCCTCCACTTTCGGCGCGGCCTCTACGGCCAGGCCGAGGTCGAGTTGCGCTGGGTTCTGGGCATCGATGACGAGAACGGGAGCGCGCACTACTACCGTGGTGAGGCGCTCAACCGACTCGGGCGGTTCGACGAGGCCGCGGCCGAGCTCACGAGAGCCGTCGAGCTCATTCCAGACGACCCGCGCCCCTACTACACACTAGGGCACCTCTACGACCGGCAGAACCGCTTGGAGGATGCCGCGGAGATGTATCGGCGGGCTCGTCAGCTCCAATCCCGATGATCAGGATCGAGGTGGCCGACCTGACGACGTTCGCCGTGCAGGGCATTGTGCGACCGGTCAGCTCCGACTTGGCGCCGGCCAACGCGCGCGCGCGCGACCTGGTCGCGGCCGCGGGCACCGATCTGGAGGAACGCCTCGAGCGCATCGGTATGCTGCCGGTCGGCGGAGCGGTGCTGACTCCTGCCGGCTCGCTCGTCGCCGAGTACCTCATTCACGTCGTGGTGATGTCGGACGACGAGCCGCAGTCGTCCTACTCCATCCAGCGCGCGCTGAGAAACGGACTGCGCCGTGCGTCGGATTGGGGCCTCGAATCGCTCGCCGTGCCGCCGCTCGGGCTTGGGGCGGGCAGCATGGACACGGACGCGCCGGCGAGGGTGCTCGTCGAGGTCCTGCTGAACCACGTCGACGAAGACGTCCCGCCGAGCGAGCTGACGATCGTCGTGGCGTCCGACTTCGAACGGGAGCTCTTCAATCGACTCCTGGAGGGTCGCTAGCGAACACGAGCCTGGTCATCCTCGGTCGAGTTGGACCATCTTGATGAGGACTCCCGGGACTCGGACTCCCAGAAGACGGACTCCTAAGGGGGGAGGATGGATGCGTAAACGAGCGCTTGCGGTCACCATCGTGCTCGTGTGGCTCGGCATGGTGGGGTGGCAGGTACGCCGCGAGTACTTCCAGCCCGAGCTCACCCGTTTGGCCGAGGCCGCCCTGGGGCTCGCCCCTGGCGTGAGCTTCTACACGCTGACCATGGGGGACAGAACCGTCGGTCAGGCCACGTCCCGTCTCGATACGCTCCCCGACGGGTTCCGGCTCGAGGACGTCATGAATCTCGAGCTGCCGGCGCTGGGCCAGACCGGCGTGGCCGTCGCTCGAACCAGCGTGAAGCTCAGCCCCTCGCTCGTCATGGAGGCCTTCGATTTCACCCTCGACAGCGAGGTCGGGCGCTTCGAGGCTTCGGGCACGCTGGGCCCGGATACCACGCTACACGTGTCCATCCGCTCCGCCGGCAGCGAGCAGAACGTGAGCTTCCGGCTCCCGCAGCCGCCGGTCATGTCGAACGTGGTGCCCATCCGCATCGCGATGGGCGGTGCGCTAGAGGTCGGTGAGACCATCCGGCTTCCCGTGTTCGACCCCACGAGTCTGAGCACGCGAACGGTCGAGGTGGAGGTCATCGAGCACGACACGCTGGTCGTGACCGACTCCGTGATGCTCAATCAGGAGACCGGTCGATGGCAGGTCGCACACGTGGACTCCGTTCCGGCGTGGCGGATCGCCGAGGTGTTCGGAGGCGTGCGGGTGGAGAGCTGGGTCGACGCGGACGGACGCATCCTGCGCTCGTCGAGTCCGCTCGGTTTCGCGATGGAACGAACAGAGTACGAGCTCGCCCGTCAGGCGCAGGAGGACGCTCGGCTCGTCGACACGTCGCCCATCGACGATGACGTGATTCTGTCGACGGCCGTTCAGAGCAATGTCGACTTCGCCGATGTCGAGCAGCACGACGAGCTGCGCTTCCGGCTGACGGGCGTCGACCTGTCGGGCTTCCAGCTCGACGGCGGACGCCAGACGCTCAGGGGCGATACGCTCACCATCCGGCGCGAGAACTGGGACCAGATCGATCCTGACTACTCGCTGCCGTACAGCTTCATGGACCTACGGGAAGCGCTGGAGCCCGAACCGCTGATCCAGAGCGACGACGCTCGCATCCGGGATCAGGCGCGATCCATCACGGTGGCACGCGCATCGTGGCGACAGGACCCCAAGGAAGTCGCACGTCAGCTGAACCGATCTGTATACAACATGCTCGAGAAGAGCATCACGTTCTCGGTGCCGAATGCGGTGCAGGTGCTCGAGACGCGCCGAGGGGACTGCAACGAGCACACGGTCCTCTTCGTGGCGATGGCGCGTTCACTGGGCCTGCCGGCGCGCACCGCCGTGGGGCTCGTCTACGTGAACGGGGCGTTCTTCTACCACGCCTGGCCCGAGGTCTGGTTGGGAGAGTGGGTCGCGGTGGACCCGACCTTCGGTCAGATCCCCGCGGACGCATCGCACATTCGCTTCGTCATCGGTGGCTTGGCGCAGCAGGTGGAGATCGTGCGGCTCATCGGCAACCTCGACATCGAGGTCCTCGACTTGCCCGGGAGGGAGGCGGAATGAACGAAGGTCAGTCCGACACCGCGGTACTCACGCCAAGTGACGGCTCCGGGAGTGCCGGTTCGGAGATCCTCGAGCTCCGCGGGGTGGTGAAGCGCTACGGGAAGTTCACGGCGGTGAAGGGGGTCGACCTCGCGGTGCATCGTGGTGAGATCTTCGGCTTCCTGGGACCGAACGGCGCGGGGAAGACCACCACCATTCGCATGGTCGCGGGCGTGCTCAAGCCGACCGCGGGTGAGGTGCTGGTCGGGGGCGAGAGCTTGGCGGACAACCCGGAGGCCGCGAAGGCCCGCATCGGCTACATCCCGGACCGACCTTATCTGTACGAGAAGCTCTCGGGCGGTGAGTTCCTCCGCTTCGTGGCAGGGTTGTGGGGGCGCGAAGGCGACGTCGTCGAGGCCCGCATGGATCGCCTTCTGACGCTCTTCCAGCTCGCACCCTGGAAGGACGAGCTCATCGAGAGCTATTCGCACGGGATGCGCCAGAAGCTGCTCATCAGCTCGGCGCTCATCCATCAGCCGGAGCTCATCGTGGTCGATGAGCCCATGGTGGGCCTCGACCCGCGCTCGGCTCGTCTGCTCAAGGATCTCTTCCGCACCTTCGTCGCGAACGGAGGGACGGTCTTCCTGTCGACGCATACGCTCGAGGTGGCCGAGGTGCTCTGCGACCGCATCGCGATCCTGAGCGAAGGGGACATCATCGCGCTCGGCACCATGGACGAGCTGCGCGCTCAGGCTCACGCGGGCGGAGCGCACCTCGAGGAGATCTTCCTCAAGGTGACCGGAGGCGACGCCATCGCCGACGTCATCGCCGGCCTACGCGACGCGATCGCCAAGTGAACGGAGTCACCGCGAAGCGGCCCGGACTGTTCTGGCTGCTGGGCCCCAAGCTCCGCACCAAGATCAACCGGGCGCGGACCGACGAGGGGCGCGTCTTCAAGACGTTCCTGCTCGGCTTCATCGGGTTCTTCTTCTGGTCCCTGATCTTCGCGGTAATCTTCCGGATGCTGATCTACTTCCGGGGCACGCAGGGCATCGGGGATCTGCTCTCGAGTAAGTTGCTCGGCCTGGCGTTCGTGACCTTCCTGATGATTCTGGTCCTGTCGAACGTCATCACCGCGCTCTCGACGTTCTTTCTGTCGGAGGACCTGGAGTTGGTGGTCGCCGCCCCCGTCGAGGCTGAGACGGTCTACGGCGCGCGGCTGTTCGAGACCATCGTCGACTCGTCCTGGATGGTTGCATTGCTCGCGGTCCCGCTGCTCGCTGCGTACGGAGTCGTCTACGCCGCGGACCCCTGGTACTACCTGCTGGCCGTCGGGACGCTCATCCCTTTCCTGGTCATTCCCGCGGTGCTGGGCACGGCCGCCACGCTGATCCTGGTCAACATCTTCCCGGCGCGCCGGACCCGGGACCTTCTCGCGCTGATCGGCTTGTTCGCCGCCGCCGGCGTGGTCGCACTCTTCCGCTTCCTTCGGCCCGAGCGGCTCATGCGCCCGGAGGAATTCCGCGACCTGGTCGACTTCATGGCGGTGCTACGCACGCCGACGTCTCCGTGGCTGCCCAGCCAATGGGCCGCCGACGCCCTGATGTCGTACCTCGGGGGCTTCTTCCAGTGGTTTCCCTTCGCCTTCCTCTGGGCGACGGCGGGCGCGAGCGTCGTGCTCGGCGCTTGGCTCCACAGGAGGTACTACGAGGCGGGCTTCAGCCGGGCGCAGGAAGGTGCGGAACGGAAGGCAGGCCGCGAGCGCTCGACGGTCGTCGAAGCGCTGTTCCGAGGTGCCCAGCCGAGCACGCGCAGCCTGGTGGCCAAGGAGATTCGCGTCTTCTTCAGAGACACCACGCAGTGGTCCCAGCTGATCCTTCTGGGTGTGCTCGTGGCGGTCTATGTGTACAACATCACGGTGCTCCCACTCTATACGGGTGAGCAGGTGAGCTTCCTGCTCATCAACGTGGTCTCGTTCCTGAACCTCGGGCTCGCGGGCTTCGTCGTAGCCGCCATCGCCGCTCGCTTCGTCTTCCCTGCCATGTCGATCGAGGGTCGCATGATGTGGCTGCTCAAGTCGTCGCCCTTGGACGTGCGGGAGCTCTTCTGGTCGAAGTACTGGGTGGGGACCGTGCCGCTCCTGGCGATCGCGATTCCGCTCATCGTCATCACGAACATCGTGCTGGAAGCGTCGACCTTCATACTGATCCTCACCTCGCTGACGATGATCGGCGTGACGTTCGCGCTCACGGCGCTCGCGCTGGGCTTCGGCGCGCTGTACCCGAACTACGAGACGGAGAACGTCGCCGAGATTCCCACGTCCTTCGGCGGACTCCTCTTCATGATGTGCGCGATCAGTTACTTGGCGGGCGTCATCATCCTAGAGGGCTGGCCGGTCTTTCTCTATCTGAACTCCAGGCTCGCCAGCGAGCAGGCGACCGTGAGCGTCATGCCGGTCGTGCTGGGCGTGTCGGGCGCGAGCGCGATCACCCTTCTGGCCATTTGGGCACCGCTCAAGGCAGGCGTGGCCAGGGTTCGATCGACCGAGCTGTAGCGAGCGGCTCATGATCGACGCGATCAAGAAGTTCTTCGGCTCGTCGATGAGTCCTCCCGACGATCCCGAGGCGGCCAAGGAGGGCAAGGACCTGCGCCTGGCCGCGTGTGCGCTTCTGCTGGAGATCGCTCACGCCGACACCGAGTTCACGGACGACGAGCGGCAGCACCTGGAGTCGGCCATTCGCCGACAGTTCGGCGTCGACGGGGCCGAGGCGGAGCGCCTGCTCGAGCTCGCCGAGGCAGAGCGCACCCAGGCGGTCGATCTCTGGCAGTTCACGAAGCTGATTGCCGACAACTACTCGACCGGCCAGAAGATGGTGCTCGCGGAGATCATGTGGGGCCTGGTGTACGCCGACGGCGAGCTCGCCACCAAGGAGGACTACCTCATGCGCAAGATCTTCAACCTCCTGAAGCTGGAGGCCGGGTACCTCTCCGAGGCGAAGCGGCGCATGGAGGAGGCGAAGCGCGGCGTCGACTGAGCCGTGCCCCGGTCGACCGCCTCGCCAGCCCGGGGGTGACACCACCGCCGTGCTCGGGCATATTTGGGCTCCACAGACCCGACCTCAAACAGCGACGACCATGGGCGACCTCGTTCCGGGCGGCTTCATCTTCACCCACATGATCTTCTGGACGGTGGTGGGCCTCGTCGCGGTCGGCACCAACGCAGTCGCGATCATTCTGTCGATCGGTCTGGGCCTGCTCGTCGTGGAGACCGCCGCCCAGCAGAAATGACCGCGGGGCTGGTTCCGCTCGCGATCGTCGCCGTCATCGGACTGGCGCTGGGCCTCTGGTTGGGCCTACCCGGGCGTGATCGCCCGAGCATCGACGACATCGATCGCGCCCTGGACAAGGGTGGCGCGGCGGCCCGACGTCGGCGGGGAAAGCGCTCGATCAACCCGTTCGCCTGGATGCAGCGCAAGGCGGACGCGCGGCCCTCCCGCAGCAGACCTTCAGGACGCAAGGGCTTCAAGCTCGAGTCACCGGACGAACGCGACTAGAGGAGCTCCTCGACCGGAGTGGGGCGCTAGCGGGCGAGCGTGTCGAAGAGCACCAGCACGCCCCCGATCACCGCGCCCAGGAGGTAGCCGAGCCGCACGATGAGCTTCAGCTCTCTGTGGGTCACGCGGCGTACGATCTCCTCCATTCTCGGCGTCGGGAAGTCGAGAACCTTCTCCTCGACTCGCCTGGCGACGTCGATCCGCTCGACCACGGCCGGCACCTGTGTCTGCAGCCATTCCCAGATCGGGTCACTCAGCGCGGCCTCGATGCGGCGAGGCCCCTCGTCCGGGAGCCACCGCGCCGGCGTGCCGATGGGCCGTTCCAGGACGCGTGTGAGGAGGCGCCGCGCTCCGGCGTCCACGGCCCGGCGGGCGCCGTCGGTGCGCGCCGCGGTCACGAGCGCCTCCGTAATGCGTTCCCGCGGTACCCGCTCGAGGACCTGACCCCACGTGCGGTCCCCGGCTCGCTCGAGGCCGGCGTGTAGCTTCTCGACGACGAACTCCCGCGTGGCCGGGTCGCGCGCCATGCCTACGACCCAGCCGACGAGCGTCGCCTTCGCTTCCTTCACGCTCGGGTCGTCCGGGTCGCCGAGGACGGCCGCCACGGGCCGCCTGAGGAAG
Source organism: Gemmatimonadota bacterium (assembly GCA_024638325.1). Taxonomy (GTDB): domain Bacteria; phylum Gemmatimonadota; class Gemmatimonadetes; order Longimicrobiales; family Gaopeijiaceae; genus UBA2982. The sequence continues at coordinate 17,144 of JAHEKM010000007.1, forward strand.
TCGACGATGGCCTCGTTCACTCCGCGAGCCATCGCGTCCTGGACCGCCTGATCACGGAGGATCTCCGACAACCGCTCGGCCCCTTCGCTTTCGATGGTGTCGAGGACCTTGTCGACCGTGTCCTCCGTCATGACCAGGCGGGCGACGACACGCTGGTGGAACTTGAGGTCCCCAAGGAAGCGGTGGAGGAGGTCGCGAATGGTCGACTCGAACCGCGCGCGCGCCTTGGGGTCCTCGAGCAGTCCGCCCAGTCGTTCGGCCGCGAGCGGCAGGTAGCTGGCGATGGCCTTCTCGACCGAGCCGACGAGCCCCAGGGGCAGGATCTCCTCGAATGTGCGGCCGGGCTCCAGGAGCTTCTGGGCCGCGCGTTCCAGGTAGTCGTCCACGGCGGCCGCGAAGTCGTCGGTCTCCACTGCGTTCTGCAGCCACTCGTCGATGACCGATTCGACGGCCGTGCCCCGCGAGGGCGTGAGCAGGCCCGCGATCGGCTCGTCGGAGACCGCCTCCACGATGTCGTCCGTGCGTCGGGCCACGGCTTCCGCGAAGCGCTCCGAGTCGACGTACTCGTCGAGCTGCGCCAAGCCTTTGGCGAGCGCTTCGTCGAGGAGCATCTCCAGGTCGCCCATTACCCGTTCGGGAATCAGGTCGCGCAGCGAGCCTCGCTCCCGGTTCAGCACTTCGTCCACGACGTGCGCGAGCCGCTGGTCGAACGCCTCCCTGAATTCGCCCTGGGCGAAGGTGCTGGTCAGGTCGTCGGGCGTGAGCAGGCGGCTACCGACCGTGCGACCGATGGCGGCGGCCAGGCGCGGTTGGTTCTTGGGCACGGCGCCCTGGAAGAACCCGATACGCCAGCGCCCGAACAGGCGCGGGGGCTCATAGGGATGGAACAGCATCCAAATGGCCACCGAGTTGGTGAGTCCGCCCGCCAGGGCGCCGAACCCGATGGTGACGAGGGCTCGGACGAGCTCTTCCGGCACCTAGGGCTTCCCGTCCGAAGTGGCCGTGTTCACTAGCGCCTCTCGTGCACGACGAGGCCGTGGACCGGGAAGTCGCCGGCGTCCGTCGATACCTCCCCGACCACCTCGAAGAGCGCCCTCACGGGCAGGAGCGGCCCCGTGCCCGCGCCTGCCTGGATATCCGACGAAACTGCGTGTAGCTCCCCGTCCATGGTCGCGTCCTCCGACCAGAGCCTCCACGAGGCGGGGACGTCGCGACGCGCGGGCGGGAATGCCTGCGCGGCGGTCCACTCCATGTGCATCTCCGGCCACTGGAGCTGCCGATCGCCCAGGTCGCCCCAGCCACGGTACAGCGGCTCCGTGGCGTCGTCGTGCTCCGCATCTGCGGCGAAGACGAAGCTCACCGAGTCGCCCGACATCACGAGCGCCCAATCGCCCCCCGGCACCTCCGCGCCGGCCGACGCCCTGGTCATGTGGAGCACCACACCGTCCACCCGGTCGTCTCCGAGAAAGGCGGCCCCTTCCATGAGCTCCACGGTCTCGCCCCGCGGCCCGCCCCAACTCGCGCGGGCCTCGCCGAGCGTGAGCTCCAAGCTGCGCGTGCCGTCCTCGAAGATGATACCGTCCACCACGTCCCCTTCCTGTACGAGAAGCTGCAGGTTCCCGTGCGGTAGGAACCTGGCGGGGGCGCGGCTCGGGGGGGTCATCCACTCCTCGGCGAAGAACGCATCCCAGGTGCCACTACGGGCCAGCCAGCCGCGTGCTTCACGCACGACCCCGTCGGGTCGCGAGGTCATCCGCACCAGCCATGGAACCAGGAAGACGCTGTCCCCACTCACGTTCGCGAAGACGAAGTGCTGCTCGAACGAAGGGGCCTCCAGAGCGCCGCCGTCCGCCGTGGTTCCAGCGCCCTCGGGTTCCGCCAGGGGCGCGGGCTCGGAGCCCCCGCAGGCGAATATCACCACTACGAGCGAGCACGCGAGGGTGCGGAGGCGGCTCACTGGGGCTCCATCCACGCCGGGCTCAGGGAGGGGTCGAGAATCTGCCCGGGCTTGGGGTCGAGGAGCGCATCCAGGCGATCCACGAACCGGCCGATCGCACGTCGGCAACGGCCGAAATCACCACGCTCGGTACGTGACGTCGCCGAGAGATCGACACGGGTCTGCGCGTTCTCGTCGAGGCCGACCGTGATGCGCACGTCGGCCGCCTTCAAGAACAGCAAGGGACGAAGGCTCGCCTCCATGATGCCCTCCTGGTCATCGGCGACCCACAGCGTCCACCCCTTCAGCTCACCCGAAGCCAGCCGCTTCGCGGCCTGCCACACGTCTTCGAAGGGGATCGCGTAGGTGCGGCCCACGAGGCGCTCGTCGTCCGACGTCGGGCTCGTCTCCGCCCGATGCTCGGTGAGCCCTCGCAGGATCTCGCTCAACGTCCGGTGAGTGCCGGCCCCAGCGCGAACCGGATCGAGACGTTGGCGGTGACCATCTGGTCGCCTGCCTCGATGGGCGTGGGGACCGACTGCACCGCGCGCATCTCTGCGCTGAACGCCATCGGCACGGGTCCCGGGCGCTGCGCGCCACCGCGCACCTCGAGTGGAGCGCCCAGGCCGTAGCCGAGCGCTCGAGCCATGATTTCGGCCTCGGCCCGTGCGCTGCGCACCGCGTCCGCCATGGCTTGGGCCCGTGCCTCGTCCGTGTCGGAGGCGCTGAACGCGATACTGGCGACCCGGTTGGCGCCGGCGCCGACCGCGAGGTCGATCAGTCGCCCGACGGCGTCGACGTCGGTGATGGTGGCGCGCACGTTGTTGAACGCGGTGTATCCGACCACGGTGCGGACGCGCTGTTGGTCCGTCGCGTACTGGGGGTTCAGCTGATAACCGAACGTCTCGAGCTCCAGGCCCGGCAGATTCCCGGCCCGCAGCGCGGTGAGCACCCGGTCCATCGCGCTCGCGTTGGCCGAGGCGGCTGCGGCGGCGTTCTGTGCCTGGGTCTCCATCGCGAAGGCCACCTGGGCCTGGTCGGCGGGCACGCTGACGGATGCGCTCCCGTTCACCTCGATGAAGGCTGGAGCCTCCTGCGCCGGAGCGACCTGCTCGGGCGCGATCTCGTAGATGTTGGGGGAGATGGGTCGGGAGGTGGACTGCCCTCCGGCCGGCGGACCTGCGCACGCTGTGAGGGCGCAGGCCAGTGCGAGAACGGTTCCGGGTCGTCTGGTCATGGTCGTCGGGGATGGCGTCCGAGCGGTCTCCCGCTCGTCCGCGCGAACGGGTTATAGTGTGGCGCTCCAGTCCCAAGCTTGCCAGGCTCTCGTTTTTCGCCCAGAGCTCCCAGGGGAACCCCATGAAAGCCGTCGTACCGCTCGCCGGTAAGGGCACGCGCCTCCGCCCTCACACGCACCATACCCCCAAGGCGCTCTTGAAGGTCGCGGGGAAGCCGGTCCTGGCCTACATCCTCGACGATCTGGTCCAGCTGGGGGTCGACGAGATCGTGTTCATCGTCGGTCACCTTAGGGAGGAGTGCGAGGAGTGGATCGACGCGCACTACCCGGACCTGCGCTCACACTATGTGCTGCAGGAGGTCCAGGACGGCACCGCCGGCGCGGTCGCGCTCGCCGAGCCCTACGTGGACGAGGACCTGGTGATCGTCTTTCCGGACGCGGTGCTCGAGGTCGACTACGGGGTCGTCGCGTCCCTGCGCGAGGGCGTCGGCGGGGTGATCTGGGCCAAGGAAGTCGAGGACTACCAGCGCTACGGCGTCATCGTGACCAACGACGACGGCACCATGGCACGCATCGTGGAGAAGCCCTCCGAGCCGATCTCCAAGCTGGCCAACATCGGGCTGTACTACATCCGGGATCACGAGCTCCTTTTCGAGGGCGTGCGGCACGCCATCTCCTCCGAGCCGGGACCTGGTGGGGAGTTCTACCTGACGGACGCCTTCCAGTACATGGTGGACGAGGGCAGTCCGCTCCTGACCGCCCCGGTGGAGGGTTGGTGGGACGCGGGGAAGGTGGAGACGCTGCTGGAGACGAATGGCCACCTGGTAGCGGGCCAGCGTGGTGGCGTGGACCCGTCGGCCACCGTCGAGAACGCCGAGGTCGTGGAGCCGGTCCGCATCGAAGCCGACGTGACCGTCCGCGGAGGGCGCATTGGTCCGAACGTCACGCTCGAGGCCGGAGCGACGGCGGAACGGTGCGAGATCGAGAACGCGGTGGTGGGGGCGGGCGCGGTCCTGAAGGACGCTCGCCTGCGGGACTCCATCATCGGAGCCCATGCACAGGTCAGCTCGTTCGACGGGGCCCTTTCGGTCACAGATCATTCGATCGTGGTCGGTTCGGCCTGAGGGGCGGAGTCCGCCGAGCCCAGGATCTCGAGGGTCGACGCGGCCGCTCCGACGCTGCACGAAGTTGCGAAGCAACTGTTTCGGGCCGTAGCCTGTCCTGCCATGTCGCCCCATGACGAGGCTCGTTCCCTGAGCCAGGACAGCCCCGGCTCGAACGGGACCGATACGGCGGTGGACGAAGAGGTCCAGGACGTCGTCGAAGCCCTCCTCGACGAGGTCGGGGAGACACAGCCCCAGCCCCTCTTCGAGGCGAACAACCTGCGTGGGCAGGTCGCCATCGTCACCGGCGCCTCGAGCGGTATCGGCCGCGCCATCGCACTCGAGCTCGCGCGCTGCGGGACGCACATCGCCTTCTGCTTCTTGGACTCGGGAGGAAAGTCCCGCGCGGAGGCTCAGGAGACAGCGCGCCAACTTCGTCAGCTCGAGGTGCGCATGTACTTCCGGGCCTGCGACGTCCGGCATTCCAGGGATGTGCGCAGCTTCGTGGGCGAGGCGCAGGAGGAGCTCGGTGGCCTCCATATCCTGGTCAACAACGCGGGCATCAGTCGTGACCGGCCCCTGTGGAAGATGGAGGACCACGAATGGGAAGCCGTTCTCCAGACCAACCTGGACGGTGCGTTCTTCTTTACGCGGTCCGTCGCGCCCTTCATGAGGGCCCAGGAGTTTGGGAAGATCGTGAACGTGAGCTCGGTCCACGGCCTTCGGACCGTGTTCGGCATCTCGAACTACGCTTCGTCCAAGGCGGGGCTCATTGGCCTCACCCAAAGCACGGCCGTCGAGCTCGGTCCCAAAAACATCAACGTGAACGCGGTGGCACCGGGCTATATCCGCACGCCGCGTCTTACCCACGGCGTGCCGTCTGACGTGCTCGACCGGGCGCGCGAGGAGTCCGCGCTCGGCAGGCTGGGCGACCCCCAGGACGTGGCGGGTGTCGTCCTCTTCTTGTGCTCCGAGGCGGCCCGCCACATCACGGGCGCGGTGATCCCGGTCGACGGGGGCTACCTCCTCTGACGTGGCCCGCGGCGAAGCCCCGCAACACGTCCCCTAGAGCGACCCCTCGATGCAGACGCTGAGGCGAATCGCCGACGGGATCGATTCCCTGAACGATCGCGTAGGGGCGTTCATCCGCTGGTTGGTCCTGTGCATGGTGCTCACGGGCGCGGGGAGCGCGGTGGCACGGTACCTCTCCCGCGGCCTGGGCCTCTCGCTCAACCTCGTGCCCGTCGCCGAAGCCCAGTGGTACCTGTTCAGTACCGTCTTCCTGCTGGGTGCAGCCTACGCGTTGAGGCACGGCGTGCACGTTCGGGTCGACGTCCTGTACGAGCGGCTGAGTCCAGCGACCCGCGCGTGGATCGACCTCGTCGGCACCGCGCTCTTCCTGGTGCCGTTCTCCGTCATGATGCTCTGGGTCGCGTTTCCCGCCGTCTTGAGCTCCTGGCAGATCCGCGAGACGTCGCCGGACCCCGGGGGGCTCGCGCGCTATCCCATCAAGGCGCTCATACTGGTTTCCTTCGCCCTGCTCCTTCTGCAGGCGGCGAGCCAGATGGTGCGGCACGTGGACGTCATCCGGGGGCAAGCCGAGCCCGACGGATCCCCGGCCGGCTCTCGCGAGTCGGAGGGGGCCACATGAGCGTCTGGGGCCCGGCGATGTTCTTTGGCGTGCTCGCCATGATCTTCACCGGCTACCCGGTCGCGTTCGCGCTCGGTGGCACGGCGCTCCTGTTCGCGCTGGTAGGATCGGCGACGGGCGCCTTCGACTTGGTGCTCCTGTACGCGCTACCCGAGCGCACGTTCGGCACCATGTCGAACTCCACACTCCTCGCGGTGCCGTTCTTCATCTTCATGGGCGCGGTGCTCGAGAAGAGCAAGCTCGCCGAGGACCTGCTCGAGACCATCGGGATCCTGTTCGGGCGGTTCCGGGGCGGTCTCGCGATCGGGGTGGTCATGGTCGGTGCGTTGCTCGCCGCCGCGACGGGGGTGGTGGGGGCGAGCGTGACGGCCATGGGCCTGATCTCACTACCGGTGATGCTGCGCAACGGATACCAGCGGGAGCTGAGCCTCGGAGTGATCGCCGCGTCAGGGACGCTCGGCCAGATCATTCCGCCGTCCATCGTGCTCATCGTGCTCGGCGACCAGATGGGCGTCAGCGTCGGAGACCTCTTTCGGGCTGCCCTACTGCCGGGCCTCGTGCTGACCGGTGCCTATGCGGTGTACATCGCTGTGCTCGCGTTCGTGCGGGTCGACGTAGCCCCGGCATTGCCCGAAGAGATGCGGGTCGGCGGCCTGCGCTTGGTACGCCGAGTGGCCGTATCGCTCGTTCCGCCCCTGGTGCTGATCGTCGTCGTGCTCGGGAGCATCTTCGCCGGGGTGGCCACGCCGACCGAGGCGGGCGCACTCGGTGCGGTCGGCGCCATGGTGCTGGCGATGCTCAACCGGTCGCTCTCCTTGGACGCGCTCCGCTCGGCGATGGAGGAGACCAGTCGGCTGACGATCATGGTCATCTTCCTCCTGATCGGATCGACCGCGTTCGCGCTCGTCTTTCGCGGCTTCGACGGCGACCTCTGGATCGAGGGCCTCCTGACCGGCATTCCGGGGGGTGCGCTCGGCTTTCTCGTGGTAGTCAACCTGGTGGTCTTCCTGCTGGGGTTCTTCATCGACTTCTTCGAGATCGCCTTCATTATCGTGCCGCTGGTCGTTCCGGCCGCCGAGATCTTGGGTGTCGACATCACCTGGCTCGGGATCGTGCTGGCGGTGAACCTGCAGACCTCGTTCTTGACCCCGCCCTTCGGGTTCAGCCTGTTCTATCTACGGGGGGTCACCCCACCTGCGATCAGCACGACGGCGATCTACCGGGGCGCGATCCCGTTCATCGCGATCCAGCTGGTGGTGCTGACCGGGATCATCTGGATGGCGATCCCGTAGCGGAAGACTCAGAGGGAGGGGACATGGAGCTGGTGACGTTGTGGACGGGGGGAGGACGGAGGCTCCGCAAGGACCCCGACTTCGGGCCGTGGGTGCGCCACGTCGGAACCATCAGGGTGCCGGCGTCGCACGACGGGCCGTTCTTCTATCTGGCGCGCGCCATCATCTACCAGCAGCTCGCGGGCGCCGCCGCGCGCACCATCCACGGGCGCTTCGTGGACGCCCTGAAAGGCGAGGTGACGCCAGCGAAGACGCTACGCGTGCGCGAGTCGACGCTACGAAAGGCCGGGCTGTCGGCCGCGAAGGCGCGCGCGGTTCGTGATTTGGCGACCAAGGTGCGCAGCGGTGAGGTCGTCATCGACGATCTCGAGGAGCAGACGGACGAGGAGATCGTCCGCCGACTCACCTTGGTGAAGGGCATCGGACCGTGGACGGCCCAGATGTACCTCATGTTCCACCTTCACCGACCCGACGTGTGGCCCGTGCTGGACCTGGGCGTCCGGTCCGGTTTCGCGAAGATCCACGGCCTCGAGGACTCGCCTGCCGCGAAGGAGCTCGAGCCCCTCGGCGAGCGCTATCGGCCCTGGAGGAGCGCGGCCGCCTTCTATTGCTGGCGAGCACTCGAGAACGAGCTGCCATGACGCGCCGCACCAACCCGCTGACCGACGAGCTCTACCGCTATCTGCTGGACGTATCGCTCCGCGAGCACGACGTCCTGCGCCGACTTCGCGAGGAGACCGCCGAGCTGGCCGAGTCCAACATGCAGATCGGCCCCGATCAGGGTCAGCTCATGAGCGTGCTGCTGGAGCTCGTCGACGCGAGGAACGTCATCGAGGTGGGGACCTTCACAGGCTACAGTGCACTCGCGATGGCGCTCGCCCTTCCGGACGACGGGCGCGTCGTCGCGTGTGACATCAGCGAAGAGTGGACCGCCATCGGTCGAAGGCACTGGGAGGCTGCAGGCGTCGCCCACAAGATCGATCTGCGGCTCGCTCCCGCCGAGCAGACACTGAGCGAGCTCCTCGCCGCAGGCGGCGCCGGGTCGTTCGACTTCGCGTTCATCGACGCGGACAAGGAGGGCTACGGGACGTACTACGAGCTCGTGCTCGAACTCCTACGAACGGGCGGCCTCGTCGCGGTCGACAACACGCTTTGGGAGGGCAAGGTGGCCGACCCCGAGGTGAGCGACCCCGACACGGACGCGATCCGGGCCTTCAACCTGAAGCTGCGGGACGACGAAAGGGTCTCGTTGAGCCTGGTGCCCGTCGGCGACGGGCTGACCCTCGCTCGCAAACGCTGACGCCCGCGGGCCTCACCCGATGGCGATGCGCGGGATCACCCACTCCTGATACGTGAGGTCGTTGCCGCGCGCGTACGACCACTGGCTGTTCCGGAACGACGTGTACGACTCGTACATGCGCCGGAAGTCGGCGTTCTGAGCCGAGAGCTCCGCCAGATACGCGTTCGATTCGCGCCACGCGGCCTCCATGATGTCGTCCGCGTAGGGGCTGACCACGACGCCGTGGTCGCGCACCAACCGCTCCAACGCAGCGGGATTCACGGCGTCGTAGGCGGCCATGCGGTCGCAGAACGTCTCGTGGCAGACCGTGCGGAGGATCTCCTGGTACGAGGTTGGCAGGGCGTTGAACTCCTCCAGGTTCACGAGCAGTCCGATGGTCACGCCGGGCTCCCACCAGCCAGGGTAGTAGTAGTTCTTGGCGATCTCGTGCAGCTCCATGCGCTCGTCGTCGTAGGGGCCGACCCACTCGACCGCGTCGATCGCACCCCGCTCCAAGGCAGGGTAGATCTCGGGTGCGGCCAGCGTCTGCACGGTGACGCCCAGCCTGGCCATGATCTCTCCGCCGATGCCCGGTATGCGCATGCGCTGTCCGGCCAGCTCGGACAGGCTCCTGACCGGATTACGGAACCAACCACCCATCTGTCCGCCGGTCGTGCTCGCGGGAATCGAGACGATGCCGAAGTCGGCGTAGACCTCATTGATCATCTCGAGACCGCCGCCGTAGTGGAGCCACGACAGCGTCTGACGCGTGGTGAGACCGAACGGGATCGCCGTGTCGAAGGCCAGCCCGGGGTGCTTACCGATGTAGTAGTAGCCCGACGTGAGCCCGCACTGCAGCGTGCCGGCCGTCACCGCGTCCATGACCTGGAGCCCGGGCACGATCTCGCCAGCTCCGTACACACGGATGGTGAAGTTGCCGTCGGTGAGCGCCGCCACCCGCTCGCCGATACGGTCTCCCGAGCCGTGGAGGAGGTCGAGGTTGGGAGTGAAGCTCGTCTGCATGCGCCAGCTCACCCTGGGGCCGTCGATGCCGCCGGTGCCTGCGGTCCCCTCTCCGCTGGGGCCGCACGCGCCCAGGGCGGCTGCACCCGTGGCGCCCACGCTCGCCTTCCGAAGGAAGTCTCGTCTCTTCATCGTAGTCGTCTCGGTCCGCCAGCGTGCTCGGGGGGGCAGATGAGTAACCGGCCCTACCCGGGCTGGCAATCGCGTCTCATGTTCCTGCGTCGGGTCCCACCGGGAACGACAGTGGGCCTCGCGTTTATTGGGATCCCAGAGAGGACGTGGTCTCCCGAGGAGACGGAGTGATTCATAGATGATCAAGCGACGCGCGAACGGATTCGGCGTCCTGATGGCGATGTGCTTGGCTGTGCTCGCGGTACCGAGCACGACCGCGGCCCAGTCGGCGTTTGGCACGCGTGGCCTGCCGCCGACCGGAGGCCACTATCACGAGGGCGAGATCGGTGAGGTGCTCCTGCAGATCGAGCGCCACCTGCGGTGCAACTGCAGCTGCGGCCTGGACGTGCACTCCTGCCAGTTCCAGATGCAGTGTGACGTGTCGCCCGGTTGGACCCAGCGCATCATGGCCCAGCTCGAGGCGGGCGAGTCTCCGGAGGCCATCGAGGCCGGGTTCGTCGCGGACTTCGGAGGCACCGTCTTGATGTCGCCTCCTGCCGAAGGCTTCAACCTCGTGGGTTATCTTCTTCCCTCTGTGGCCATCGTGATGGCGGGGATGCTCATCGGTTTGGTAGCGCGCGGGCGGGCGGAGCCGCGCGTGGCTCCGGTGCGGCAGCTCGACGAAAGGGACACCGAGCGCCTGCGCGACGCGCTTCGTCAGCTCGACGAGGCCGAGGGTCCGGACTGGTAGGGACGGTGGACGGCGACATGATCTTCACTCTCCGGAAGGACACCGATGGTCAGCAGCGAAGCTGGGTCCGCCACGTCCCGACACCTCCCCAAGGGGCTGCTCGAAGGATATAAGCCCATCCCGGGCACGTTCGACGAGGCGTTCGAGCCGGACGGCACCGTCCGCCCGAACATCCAAGCGGTCATCGACGAGATCGATGCCTTGCCGAGCGGCGAGTTCAAGAAGCGGAAAGATCTCGCCGAGGAGACGTTCCTCAGACACGGCGTGACGTTCGCCGTGTACTCCGACGAGAAGGCCGGCGTCGAGCGCGTTTTCCCGTTCGACCTGATCCCCCGGATCATTGCGGCGGACGCATGGGAGACCATGGAAGCCGGACTCCGCCAGCGCATCGACGCCCTGGAGGCGTTCCTGGCCGACGTGTACGGCGAGGGCCGGTGCATGTCCGAGGGGATCATTTCCAGGGAGATCGTCGAGAAGTCGTCCGGCTATCTGCCGGAGATGAAGGGCCTGCAGCCGCCGGGCGGTGTCCGCGTGCACGTGGCGGGCATCGACATCATTCAGGACCCCGACGGCAGCTTCCTCGTGCTGGAAGACAACATTCGCACCCCCTCCGGCGTGTCGTACGTGCTCGAGAACCGGGCCATCATGAAGCGGACCTTCCCCCGGATCTTCGAGGAGGCCCGGGTGCGCTCGGTCGCGGACTACCCCATGAGGTTGGCGCAGGCGCTCAGCAGCCTGGCGCCGGGCGGCAAGGAGTCGCCGAGGGTGGTGATCCTGACCCCGGGCCCGTTCAACTCGGCCTACTTCGAGCACAGCTTCCTGGCTCGGCGCACTGGCTGCGAGCTGGTCGAGGGCCGGGACCTCTTCGTTGCGAACGACCGTGTGTGGGTCAAGACGACCAAGGGTGCGCAGGTCGTGGACGTCATCTACCGGCGTATCGACGACGCCTTCATGGACCCCGAGGTCTTCCGCAAGGACTCCGCCCTCGGGGTGCCGGGCATCATGTCGGCCTACGCGAAGGGCAACGTGACCCTCGCGAACGGGGTGGGGAACGGCGTAGCAGACGACAAGGCGGTCTACCCCTACGTGCCGGACCTCATCCGCTTCTTCCTGGACGAGGAGCCCATCCTCGGGCAGGTGGAGACGTACATCTGCGCCCGACCGGACGAGTGCGAGTACGTGCTCGCCAACCTGAACAAGCTGGTGGTGAAGGCCGTGGACGAGGCCGGCGGCTACGGCATGCTCATTGGACCCGCGGCGCCCCAGAAGGAGGTCGAGGAGTTCCGCCAGCGCATCAAGGCGCACCCGCGGAAGTACATCGCGCAGCCCCGCATCGAGCTCTCGACCAGCCCGACTTGGGTCGGTGATGGGACGGCACCTCGTCGCGTGGACCTGAGACCGTACATCGTGTCGGGTAAGGAGCGCTGGGTGCTGCCAGGCGGCCTCAGCCGGGTCGCGTTGCGAGAAGGGTCCTACGTGGTCAACTCCAGCCAGGGCGGTGGCTCGAAGGACACGTGGGTCCTCGCGGGTCCCGGGGGGGAGGTGGGCACGTGATCTCCCGCGTCGCCGAGAGCTGCTACTGGCTCATGCGCTACACCGAGCGCTGCGACACCACGGCGCGGCTGCTACGCGTCCAGACCGGGATGGTCCTCGACACCGTCCTGCCCGACCACAGGCGTTGGCAGCCGCTCCTGGTCGTTTCGGGCGAGGGGCCCAGCTTCGAGGAGCGCTTCGGAGCGCGCGCGCTGGCCGACGGCGAGCAGGTACAGGAGTACCTGACGTGGGACGACCTCAATCCGGCCTCGATCTTCAGTTCCGTTCGGCACGCACGCGAGAATGCGCGGACGATGCGCGAGACCATCAGCCTGGAGATGTGGAACAGCCTGAATCGGTGCTGGATCTGGCTGAACGAAGACGACTCTCGGCGGCTGTACGACGCCGACCGCCAGGACTTCTATGAGCGGGTCAGCGACTACTGCCAGCTGTTCAACGGCATCTTCTACAAGACGATGCTCCACGAGGAGCCGTTCGACTTCATGCGGCTGGGACTCCATCTGGAGCGGGCGGGGCAGACCGCCCGCATTCTCGACCTGCACCACCACGCGCTTCGGGGCTCCGGGGATGTCCCCTCCGAGGCGTTGGGCGCGGCCGAATGGATCGCCATCCTGCGGACTCGCTACGCGTACGAGCCGTTCTTCAAGAAGCGAAAAGGCTCGCTCTCGGGACCGGAGGTGGCGAAATTTCTGCTTCAGGAGCCCGCGTTCCCCAGTTCAGTCGCGTACGCATTGACCATGGCCCAGGCAGCGCTCGACCGTATCAAGCCACAAGGATCGCCCATCGGGCAGCGGTCCAGGGACCTGCTCCAAAAGGTGCGTGCGGGTGTCGTGGGGCTGGACGTCGATCGGGCCGTGGAGATGGACATCCATGACGTGCTGACGCACATCGTCGACCAGACCGCCGAAGTCTCCAAGGCCATCGGCGAGGAGTACTTCTACGCCGTTCTGCCTGAACCGGAGTGGCCGGAGGTACGGGAGGCATGAGCGACCCTCTCACCCTGCCGACTGAGGAGACAGCACCCCTGCTGGGGGCCGGTTCACGGCTGTTCTCGGTCACGCACACCACGACCTATCGATACAGTGCGCCCGTGTACGAGAGTTCGCACGCGTTCCGATTGCGACCCGTCCACGATCGGTTCCAGGAGGTGCTCGACCACAAGCTGTGGGTGTCCGTCCCCGGACGGTCACGCGAGCTGGAGGACGTCTTCGGCAATCACGCGGTCCATTACGAGATCAGCGAGCCGTACACGGAGCTCGAGATCGAGGCCAAGTCCGTCGTCCGGGTCCACGCCGGCGCGGGTCTCGCCGGGCCGTCCCCGCTGCCGGAGGCGTCGATCCCCATACCTTGGATGCCCTGGCAGTCGCAGATGATGATGCCGTACCTGCTGCCGCCCGAGTTGGAGCAATCCCAGCTGTACGAGCTTTCGGACTACGCGCGCACCTTCGTATACGGCAACGGACACGACCTGGTCGGGTCGCTGCTCGACATGACGCGCACGCTCTACCAGGACATCAAGTACGTGCCGGGCGTGACGACGCTGGACACGACGCCCTTCGAGGTCTTCAAGGACCGCCGCGGCGTGTGTCAGGACTTCGCCAACCTACTGATCTGTCTGGCTCGGTTGGAGCGCGTGCCGGCGCGCTACCGCGTCGGCTATCTGCACACAGGCGGCGACTACGAGAACAAGTTGCAGGCAGAAGCCTCACACGCGTGGGTCGAGGTCTACCTCCCGTCGCAGGGCTGGAAGGGTCTGGACCCCACGAACGGGGTGCCGGTCATGATGGACCACATCCGCGTGGCCGTCGGTCGCAATTACCGTGACGGAACGCCCACCTCCGGGGTCATCAAGGTCGGTGGGGGAGGCGAGTCGCTGAACGTCTCGGTGCGCGTGGAGGTGCTGGACGGGGCCTGAAAAGCTTCGCACCGGAGTCCGTCGGGCACTAACTTGGCCCATGCCCGGACCGGATCCCCAGAGCCTCGAGCAGCGGGTCGCCCGACTCGAGCGACTCGTAGAGCGATTGGTGGCGAGAGCGGCGTCGGGCGGTGCCTCGACGGAAGTCCCACCGGAGCGGCCACCGACCGAGCAGCCCGGCAGAGGCGACCACACCTGGAGCTGGCAGCGCGAGCCCGACGCGTCCACCGAGGTCCCGCCCGCGGGGGCGACGCACGCCACCGAGGCCAAAGCCGACCTCGCCGACCACGGCGAGCGCTGGCTGGGGCGTGTGGGCGTGATCTTCATGGTACTCGCGTTCGGCTTCCTGTTCAGGTACGCGCTCGATCAGGGCTGGATCGGGCCGGTCTTCCGGCTCGTCCTGGGCTTCGGAGCCGCCACGGCGATGCTCGTGATCGGGCTACGCCTGGAGGGCGAGCGGGAGCGCTATAGCCAGTACCTGCTCGGCGGGGCGATCGGGATCTACTATCTCGTGGGCTTCTCGGCGTACGAGCTGTACTCCCTGGTACCGTTCGTCGTCGCCTTCGCGTTCATGTGCGCGGTAACCGTGCTCGCCTTCGTGCTGGCGGAGCGGCAGCGCCTCTCGTCCCTCGCGGTCATCGGGGCCGGGGGCGGTCTGGCGACTCCGTTCCTGGTGAACACGGGGTCTGGGAACGTGCCCGGCCTCATCGCCTACACGATGCTCATCCTTGTGGGTGCCGGTGCTCTCCAGTTCCTGCGTGGGTGGCGACGGCTCCTGTTGGTTCTGGGTTTCGGCGGCTTCGCGGTCATGGCGTTCGCAGTGGAGGCCACGACGGGACCGGGGGTGGTGGAGGGCCTGGCGACTGTCGCGGGTATCGCCACCGCGTGGGCCCTGTTCGGCGTCTTCCCGCTGTTCCGCGCTCACCTGCACCGGCTCGACCCGAGCCAATGGATCGACCCGCCACTTCCCGCCTGGATCGCCAAGGTCGCCTCGGAGGGTAGGGTCGGGCTGCTGCTCCTGCGCATCGGGTGCGTGATGGGCGCGTTCTTCGCCGTGTTCGAGCTGGGGTGGTTGTTCACGCTCGAGCGACCGACGTACGGGGTCCTCTTCGGCGGAGCGTTCCTGCTGTACCTGGCGCTCTGCCGCGTCCTCTTCGATACGCGGTTGGCGCTGAACGCTTCTGCGGAGACCGCGGCGATCCTGTTGGTCGCCGCGATTTGGCTGTTTCTCTTCGACTACCGGGTCATGCTGCCGTTGGCGGTCGCGGCGGCGGGCATGCACACCGCCCACCAGCGATGGGGGCTGCCCGGCGTGTCCTTGCTCGGGCACGTCGTGTTCGCCCAGCTCATGCTCTTCCTGATTGGTCGACTCGACGGCCTCGGCATCGCGAACACCTCCCCGTTCGGGCCCGAGGAGGTCGGGGCGCTGGGTGCGATCGCGCTCGCCTTTACGAGCTCGTTCGTTCTGGAGTCGGAGCTTGCGAAGCGCGTCTACAGGGTCGGTGCGCACGTCGCGTTCATGGCGTGGCTGGCGACGCAGTTCGCCCCGCTCGCCAGGGGCCAGGAGTTGATCTCCCTGTCGTGGGGCGTCTACGGCATCGCGCTCCTTCTGCTCTCACTGCGCCTTCGTCACCGCGGGGTTCAGCTCGCGGGGCTCGCCACCCTGGGCGTCGTCGCCGCCAAGCTCCTCCTCGTCGACATGGCCCAGGTCGACCTCCTGTGGCGCATCCTGCTGTTCATGGGCTTCGGCGCGGCCTTCCTCGGACTCAGCTACCTGATCAACAGGCAGGCCGAGACCCGCGGCTAGTTCCCCGCCGGCAGGTCTCCCGCCTTGACCACCACCAGCCGGTCGAGGTCGATGTAGCGAATCGCCGCGTCCGACACCTCCGCCGCCGTGAGCTGCGAGATGCGTTGCTCGAGCTGCCCGTCGTAGAGCAGGGTGCGGTCCAGGTACAGGCCGCTGCTGAGCCGATTGGCCAACAAATTGTCGGTCGCGCGGGCGACTTCGCGCCCTTGCAGCCAGCCTTCGATGCCCGCTCGCGTCTCCTCCTCCGTGAAGCCCTCCTGCAGGACTCTCTGGATCTCCTCACGCACGGCCCTCTCGACCGCCTCGACGTTCTCCGGCGCCGAAATCGCCTGCACCATGAAGCGTCCCGCCTCGTCGATCGCGGGGATGTCGAGGCCCGAGGCGATGCCGTAGCTGAGCCCCTCTTGCTGCCGGACGCGCTCCGCCAGGCGCGAGCTCAGGAACCCGCCGCCCAGGAGGTAGTTCGCGATCAGGAGGGCGGGATAGTCACGGTCGTCATCGCTCAGCGGCACGGTCAGACCGGCAAAGAAGAAGGCGTTCGTGCGGTCCGGTGTAGCGATGATCTGCTCGCCCGGATCCGGCTCGGCATGAATCTGAGCCACCCTCGTGTGTGGCGTCTCTGGCGCCCAATTCCCGAAGAGCTGGGTTAGGAGCCCCTCGATCTCGCCCGGCTCGAAGTCGCCTACCACCGCGAGCGTGGTCGAGGGACCGGTGCCGTAGAAGTTTTGGTGGAAGTCCCGCAACTCGTCCAAGGTCGCCGCGTTCAGGTACTCGATCTGCTGCTCGTTGCTCGGGACGTGATGAGGATGGCCTTCGGGGTACGGGCTGAGCTGCTGGCTGAGCGCCGTGCTGCCGAGTGCACCCGGGTCGGAGCGTCGGCCCTCGAGCGTCGCGAGCAGGCTCCGCCGGAGCGTCTCGAATTCCTGGGGGTCGAAGGCGGGCTCCTGCAGCATCTCGGCCAGCAGGCGCAGCACGTCGGGCAAGTTCTCGCGTGTGGTTTGGAAGCTCGCGGTGGCACTCGTCTCGCTGCCGTTCACGCCGAGCGTCGACTGGAGCCGGGCGAGCTCGTCACTGAACTGCTGACGAGACCGCTGCTCCGTCCCTCTGCTGAGCATGTAGGGGACGAGGAAGCCGGGCGTGCGCCGGCCCCACAGCGTCTCCTCGCTGCCGAGTCGAAGGGTCAGGGTGCCGACCACTGCCTGGCCGCGAGTCGGCTTCGGCAGGAAGGCGACCTCCATCCCTCCCGGGAGCGTGACCCTCCTCGTGCTCGCCTCGATGTTCTCGGGCGTCGGGTCGAACACGTCCGCGGCCGCCATCGACTCTCGGCCCACATAGTCCGCGACCAGCGCCTCCACGTCGGGAACGTCGGGCATCTCGGCGCGAAGCGGGGCCGACTGCTCGGGCAGGAAGAGCCCGACCGTGCGATTGGTCGGGAGCAGGTACGAGGCCGCCACCCGGCCCACGTCCTCGACCGTCACCGCCTCCAACCTGTCGCGGTTGAGGAACAGGAGGCGCCAGTCGCCGAGGGCCTCCCACTCGGACAGGCTCCGCCCGAGCGCCTCCACGTTCGAGAGCGACAGGCGCACCGACCTCAGGTTGGACGCGCGAGCGCGCTCGACCTCTTCCTCCGTGGGTGGGTTCTGGATGATGTCGTCGATGGTCTCGATCATGACGCGCTCGACGTCCTCGATGGAGCGGTCCTGCCGGACCTGGGCCATGGCGAGCAGCAGGCCGGCGTCGCGTTGCGCCAGACCGCCGACGGAGACCGAGCTGGCGAGCTCGGTCTCGACCAGCGCCTGGTAGAGTCTACCCGAGGGTGAGTTCCCGAGAACGTCGGCAAGAAGGCCCATCGCCACTGCGTCCTCGTGGCTACCCGCCGGCATGTGGTACGCCGCCATCACGACCTGCACGTCCCCAACGCGGCGTACCACGACGCGCCGCTCGCCGTCCTGTGTGGGCTCGCGCGTGTACGAGGGATACAGCGTCATCCCCGGCTGCGAGCGATCGGGGCGTGGGAGCGCGCCGAACGTATCTTCGATCAGCTCAAGTGCCCGCTCCTCGTCGAATCGCCCGGCGACGATCAGGACGGCATTGTCCGGCTGGTAGTACTTCCGGTAGAACGCCTGGAGCCGGTCGATCGGCACGCCCTCGATGTCCGATCGTTCGCCGATGGGCGACCGCCCGTAGCCATGCCACTGAAACGCGGTCGCCAATATCCGCTTCTGCAGCACACCCACCGGCGAGTTCTCGCCCGACTCCCACTCGTTGCGCACCACGGTCATCTCGGACTCTAGGTCCTCCGCGCGGATCCAACTGTTGACCATGCGGTCGGCCTCGAGGTCGAGAGCCCAAGCGAGGTTCTCCTCGGTGGGTCGCATGGTCTGGAAGTAGTTCGTCCGCTCGAAGCTCGTGGTGCCGTTGGCGCGGCCGCCGTGCTCGCTGATCTCCTGAGCGATGTTCGGATGGCGGTCCGTGCCCTGGAACACCATGTGCTCCAGGAGGTGGGCCATGCCGGTCTCACCCACGCCCTCGTGCTTCGAGCCGACCATGTAGGTCACGTTCACGGTGACCTGCGACTGGGTTCCGTCCGGGAAGAGCAGCACGGTGAGTCCGTTCGACAGGCGATACTCGGTGATGCCTTCCATGCTCGCGACTCGCTCGATCTCGGCGGTCGCCACCTGTGCTGAGGCGGCCCGCGCGGCGAGGGCCGCAGGGCCAGAGAGCAAGGCGAGCGTCAGGGCGACTCGAAGGGTCGAGCAGACTCGACGGCGCGGGGCTTGCGGGGCGTACATGACTTGTCCTCGGCTGCGGGTGTGCCTCACAGGTAGTAGGCTAGACGCCCTTAGGATGCGCAAGCTTCCAACCGGCGTTGGTCGCGCCTACCTCCGCGTGAGCCGAGCCTTCGTGATGGCCATGTAGGTCGCGTCGCCGCGAGCGACCTCTTTGCCTTCTTCATTCGTGACCACGGACTCGGCGTGGATGACTTGGCGTCCGAGCCGTGTCACCGTCGACTCGCAGACGATCCCGCCATCCGAAACCGGGCGGAAGAACTTCACCCTCAGGTCCACCGACACCAGCGCGCCCCCTTCGGCCCTCAGTTCCTGAAAGCGCTCGGTCAGCAGCAAGGCGTGGGCGATACCCGAGTCGATGAGTGACGCGATGATGCCCCCATGCATGACCCCGGCCGGCTGCGTAAGGTCGGGCCGGTGCTGGAGCCGCGCCCTGGACCAACCGGGCCGCACGTCCAACACCTCCAGGCCGATCAGGTTGAAGAACGGGAACTGCTCCGCGTAGGCAAGAACGCCTTCGCGGTTGTAGCGGTCCTCCTCCGCCGTCACCCGTCTACGTAGGTGAGGTAGCCGTGCGGATCGTCGTTCTCCGCCTTCACGGTCGCCATGAACTCCTTCTGCAGCGCGAGCGTGGTGGGGCCCGCCTTGCCGTCACCGATCTGGATGCGGTCGACGCTCGTGACGGGCGTGACCTCAGCCGCGGTTCCCGTGAAGAACATCTCGTCCTGATTGTAGAGGGCCTCGCGCGGCACCGGCTCGGCGCGGACCTCGTAGCCGAGGTCCTTCGCCATCTGGATCACGGCGTCGCGCGTGATGCCGACGAGCGAGGTGCCGTCGAGCACCGGAGTCACGATCGCCCCGTCCCGGACGAGGAACAGGTTCATGCCGGTGCCTTCGCTCACGAGGCCGCCGGGGCCTAGGGCGATGGCGTCGGTGTACCCATTGGTGATCGCCTCCATGCGCATGAGCTGGGCGTTCACGTACTGACCGCCGGCCTTGGCCCGCGCCGGGAAGGTGTTCGGCATCGCGCGCTGCCAAGAGGTCACACAGACGTCGACACCGGCCTCGAGCGCACCCTCGCCCAGGTACGTGCCCCACGGCCAGGCCGCGACATAGGTCTCGATGGGGCTGTTCATGGGGTTGAGCCCCGGCGCTCCGTACCCACGCAGCACCATCGGGCGGATGTAGCAGTCGGTCAGTCCGTTCTTGGCGACGGTCTCACGGCACACCTTCGCGATCTTCTCCTCCGTGTACTCGGGCACCATGCGGTAGATGCGAGCGGAGTCGAAGAGTCGCCGGACATGCGCGTCCAGCCTGAAGATCGCCGGCCCCTTCGCGGTGTTGTACGTGCGGATGCCCTCGAAGACCGAAGTCCCGAACTGTACGGCGGTGGCGAGCAAGTGGAGCTTCGCCTCCCCCCATGGCACATACTCACCGTCGTGCCATATCCAGTCCGATTGCTGCATGGTGACTTTGGCCATGACCCGCGTCCTCAACGATCCTTGAAATAGGTGTCCGTCCCGTCGAGCCAATCCTGACGGGGGGGACTGAAGATATCGACGTCCAGCGTATCCTCTAAGGCCTCCGCCATGTGCGGGACGTTGGAGGGGATGTAGAGCACGTCGCCGGCGCGCACCACCACCTCCTCCACGTCATCCGACCCTTGGGTGCCGAGCTCGAAGCGGAGCGCTCCCGAGAGGACCCACGTGAGTTGTTCGTTCTCGTGCGAGTGCCACGGCACGATGGCGCCCTCGTCGATGTAGACCTGGGCGAGCATCATTCGCTCGCCCGTGAAGAGCCGCCGCCCGATGCCGTCCGTCACGGTTTCCCGGGGGATGTCGTCCCACTTCGAGAATCGGATCCCGTGTGCGCTCATTCTCTGATGCTCCTTCGCGGTCGATGGGGACGCCAATCGGCGCCCGGCCACGCGCCCTGTCAATGCCCGACCCACCGCATCGCAGTGGATCCCCGGGGGGCCGCCGGGGTTGGAGACGCGCGAAACCACCGTCGGCTGGAGGCGGCCATGTCGGATGCCAGGGACAGAAGCGACGAGGAGTGGCGGGAGATCCTCGACGACGAGTCCTACAGAGTGCTGCGCCAGAAGGGGACCGAGCGACCCTTCACCGGGCGCTACGACAAGGAAACGAAGAAGGGCATGTACCGCTGCAAGGGCTGTGGCGCGATGCTTTTCTCGTCTGACGCCAAGTACGACTCGGGGTGCGGTTGGCCTGCGTTCTACCAGCCGGCCGAGGGTGCCGCCATCACGGAGGAGAGGGACCGGAGCCACGGGATGATCCGCACCGAGGTCCTGTGCTCGAACTGTGACGGACATCTCGGGCACGTCTTCCCGGACGGTCCCCAGCCCACCGGCCTCCGCTACTGCATCAACTCGGTGGCCCTCGAGCTCGAGCCCGGGGAGGACGAGTAGTGCGGTCGCTCCGCCACCTCGTCGTGCTCGTGTCGGCCGGTCTCGTGGCGTGTGGCGGAAGCCGCCCACCTCCCGGACCAGGTACGACCAGCGGCCTGGCACCGGATCTTCGCGGACGGCGGGTGCTCGTGCTGCCCGTGCAGCAGAATCTGGGCGTGCGCGGGGACCCGGACGCCGAGGTCGCCTTCGGCCTGCGCGACCGCGCTCCCGGCGTGGAGTGGATCCTGCCGCCCGAGGTCGAGCGGATGTTGGCGCGGTCTCCCGGTCTACCCTCCAGCCTGAGGGGCCTCCCGGTCGGCCAGTTCCTGGTCGCGGAGGTCCAACGGGTCGGCGACCCGCTCTATGGCGACCTGCGTCGACTTTCGGCGCTGGTCGACGCCGACGCGGTGCTGCTGCCGGTGCAGACCTCCCTCGAGGCCGGGGCGGGCCCGAGTCCCACGGTCCGGTTCTGGACGGCCCTCATCGAGCCCAGAACAGGGCGCATGCTTTGGTTCTCGGTGCTGGACGGGCAGCCGTTCCCGCCGGAGGACCCGCGCGGGCTCGCCTCCGCCGTCGACGAGCTGGCCCGCACGATGCTGTGGTACGCCGGCGGATGACCCTTTCGTCTTCTGGACGGAGAACACGCATGACCCGGAGCCGGAGCTTCCTCGGCGCCGCGCTCACCCTCTCCATGGTGGCGGGCGTGTGTCAGGAGCCCATCGATCTGACCGTGCCCTCGGACCAGCAGGTCCGGGAGTATTTCGGCTCCGTGAGCGGACTCGATGAGGCATCGATGAGCGGCAACGTCGCGGTCGTGGTGGTCCGTCAGTCGACGGATCAACTCCGCCGCGGTGGCTCCCTGTGGGCACGCGTAGGTCCGTACATCTACATCTTCTCGGACGAAACACGGAAGATCTTCGAGGACCACCCGGGCCTTGCTGGAGTTCGCGTTATCACCCGGACGAGCAACGGAACGACGGTCGCCAACGCGCTCTTGGCCCGTGATGAGCTGACCGACGTGCTTTGGCGTCGGTCCCTGAACATCGCCGGGCTGGCGAGGCGCGACGGAACCGAGCGCGTTACTCTCCTCGAAGACCTCATCGAATGGGGCGAGGACCACACCGAGTTCGAATACAACCCGCGGTACGTGCCGCGCTGAGTCGACGGAGTCGAACCCGAATGGCGCGAACGATTACGGTAATTCCTGGCGACGGCATCGGGCCCGAGGTCACCGACGCCACCCTGGAAGTGCTGAACGCGGCCGGTGCGGACCTCGAGTACGACACGCAGCTCGCGGGGCTCACGGCCCTCAAAGAGGCACGGAATCCCTTGCCTCAGGCGACCATGGACTCGGCGGAGCGCACTCGAGTCATCCTGAAGGGGCCGCTCACCACGCCCTCCGGGTCGGGCTTCCGCTCCATCAACGTCCAGCTTCGGAAGGTCTTCGACCTCTACGCGAACGTGCGGCCAGCGCGCACCATCCAACCGGGCGGTCGCTACGAGGACATCGATCTCGTGCTCATCCGCGAGAACACCGAGGGCCTGTACGTCGGTGTGGAGCACTACATCGGCATGCAGGGCGATCCGCGCGCGGCGGCCGAGTCGGTGATGATCGTGACGCGGTTCGGGGCCGAGCGCATTCTCAGGTATGCGTTCGAGTACGCCCGGTCGCGCGGCCGGAAGAAGGTCACGCTCGCCCACAAGGCGAACATCCTGAAGTACACCCAGGGCCTGTTCCTGGAGGTGGCGGAAGAGGTCGCGAAGGACTTCCCCGACATCGAGTCCGAAGACCGCATCATCGACGCCACCGCGATGCAGCTCGTGCTCGACCCGTACCGCTTCGACGTGCTCGTCATGGAGAACATGTTCGGAGACATCCTCTCGGACCTCATGGCAGGGCTCGTCGGTGGGCTGGGTTTCGCTCCCGCGGGCAACATCGGGACGGATGCCGCGATGTTCGAGGCCGTGCACGGTTCCGCCCCCGACATCGCGGGGCAGGGCGTCGCGAACCCGACCGCGCTGCTACTCTCGGCGTGCCTCATGCTCGAGCACCTGGGTGACGACGAGACCTCTACGCGGATCCGCTCCGCGATCGATACGGTCGTGCTGGCGGGCAAGGTCCGCACGGTGGACATGGGCGGCGACGCGGGCACGGCCGACTACACGCGGGCCTTGGTGGAGGCGCTGTAGCGGTGCCGGAGGAGCGGCGCCGGGTCTCGTGGCGAGATCGTTACCCGGACGAAGTGACCTGCGTGCGCTGCCTGCAACTGCGCGACCAGGTCGACCTCGACCGGCTGCTCTGGTGCACCCGCTGCCGCGCGCTGGCGCGGAATCGCGCGTCGTGGATGGGCTGGCTGGGTGGGGCGCTCTTCGGCGGCGGTGTTGCGCTCTACATCTGGGGCGTCATTCAGCCGACGGATCTGGTCGTCGGTGGCTGGATCGCCACAGTGGTGGCGGCGGTCTGGATCGGCTCCAAGGTAGCGCGTGAGCTCGTCTACGGCGTCATGCGCATCCGCAACGTGCACGCCGCCGAGGCCATGCCGCCCGACACTGCCCAAGAGGGCCCGACGCCCTAGATTTCGCGGCCCGCAGCCAGCCTGCTCACCACACCACGAGGTCCCCGCCGATGGCCAGGTTCGAAGGCATCGACTTCTACGACATCGACTCGCTCCTCTCCGAGGAGGAGCGGATGGTCCGAGACACCGTCCGTGCCTGGGTCGAGGACCGGCTCATGCCGATCATCGGCGACGCGTACATCGGCCGGCAGTTTCCGCGGGAGATCATCCCCGAGCTCGCCGAGTTGGGCGTCCTCGGGGCGAACCTCCCCGAGAAGTACGGATGCGCCGAGCTGAACAACGTCGCGTACGGGCTCATCATGCAGGAGCTGGAGCGGGGAGACTCGGGCGTCCGCTCGTTCGCCTCGGTGCAAGGCGCGCTCGTCATGTACCCGATCTACGCGTTCGGCTCCGAGGCGCATCGTGAGACGTGGCTGCCGAAGCTGGCTTCCGGCGAGGCGATCGGCTGCTTCGGCCTGACGGAGCCGGACTACGGGTCCAATCCGGCCGGCATGATCACCACGGCCAAGAAGACATCCGACGGGTGGGTCCTGAACGGCGCCAAGATGTGGATCACCAACGGCTCCATGGCGGACGTCGCCGTCGTATGGGCACAGACCGGCGAGCTCGGTGACGTGAAGGGCATCCGGGGTTTCGTGGTGCCGACCGACTCGCCGGGCTTCAGCGCCAAGGACCAGAAGGGCAAGCTGTCCCTGCTGGCGTCGGACACCAGCGAGCTCGTCTTCCAGGACGTCGAGCTTCCGGAGGATGCCGTACTGCCCGAGTCGACCGGCGGCCTGAAGCATCCACTGATGTGTCTGACTCAGGCGCGGTACGGCATCACCTGGGGTGCCGTGGGTGCGGCCATGGCGTGCCTGAGCGAGGCGGTCGCCTACGCCAAGGAGCGCGTCATGTTCGATGCGCCCATCGGGCAGAAGCAGATTCAGCAGGTACGCTTGGCGGATATGCTGACGGGCATCACGCAGGGGCAGCTCCTCTGCTACCGCCTCGGCCGCATGAAGGACGAGGGTACGATGACGCCCCAGCAGGTGTCGCTCGCCAAGCGGGCCAACGTCGACATGGCCACGAACGTGGCGCGTGAAGCACGTCGTCTACTCGGCGGGAACGGTATCCTGGTCGAGTATCACTCGATGCGTCACATGGCGAACCTCGAGTCGGTCTACACCTACGAGGGCACGCACGACATCCACTCTCTGGTCCTCGGCCAGGCGCTCACGGGACTGAGCGCCTTCTAAGGCGTCGCGCGGCGTCGCGCCTGAAGCGCTTCAACCACCTGCCCGGCGACCGCTGGCACCAGGGCCAGCGGAACCACCACCAGCCAGTCCAGGGGCGCCAAGGGAACCGTGCGGAGCACCGCGGCGAGCGGAGCGAAGTACACGGCCAGACCCTGTAGCGCCAGCACCAGGGCCAGGGCGCCGAGCGCCCAGGGATTGGCTGTGATCCTCCGCCATCCGAGGACCGGGCCTCGGCTCCTCGCGTTTCCGAGATGGAAGAGCTGCGCCAACGCGAGCGTCATGAACGCGATGGTGATGGCCCGTTCCGGCTCCCCCGACGAGAGACCCCAGCCGTAGGCGGCCAAGGTCGAGGCGGTGATCAGGCCGGCGTAGAACGCCATGGCTTTCACGAACGGGCCCGATAAGATCGATCGCTCGGGGTCCCTCGGCGTCCGTTCCATGACGCCGGGTTCGGCTGGCTCCAGGGCGAGCGCCAGGGCCGGGAAGGTGTCCGTGACCAGGTTGAGCCACAGGATCTGGAGTGGCAGTAGTGGCAGCGGAAGCCCGGCAAGGCTCGCGAGCAGCAGGACGAGAACCTCGGCGAGATTACAGCTGAAGAGGTAGAAGACGAACTTGCGGATGTTCTCGAAGATCACCCGCCCCTCCTCTACCGCGGCACCGACCGTGAGGAAGCGATCGTCGTTTAGGACGATGTCCGCGGTCTCCTTGGCCACGTCCGTTCCACGCACCCCCATGGCCACGCCGACGTCGGCCTTCTTGAGGGCCGCTGCGTCGTTCACTCCGTCCCCGAGCATCGCGACGATTTCGCCGTGACTCTGAAGGGCCGAGACGATGCGGAGCTTGTCCTCTGGGGTCACACGGCTGAAGACCCCGACGGGCCGTTCCTCGGAGACGATCTCCTCGTCGTCGAGGCCTTGGAGCTCACGACCGTCCACGGCGCGGTGGCGCTCGTCGAGCGCGCCGAGTTGGCGGGCGATGGCTTCTGCTGTCGCGCGCTGGTCGCCCGTGATCACGACCGTTCGGATCCCGGCGCGCCTGAAGGTCGCGATGGTGTCGCGCACGCCCGCGGCGGGCGGATCCGAGATGCCGACGAACCCGAGGAAGGTCAGGGCATCCTGCCGGTCGCCCTCGTCCACGGACGCGAGTGCGATTACGCGAAGCCCGGCGGCGGCGAGGCGTTCGTTCGCCTCCAGGAGCTCAGCGCGATCGCTCGCGCCCAGGGGGCGCTCTCCGTCGTCGACGGCCCAGCGCGCGCACTGCCCCAAAACCGTCGCCGGGGCCCCTTTTACGAACGTGACGCGGCCGCGCGGGCCCTGGTGGGTCGAAGAGCTCGAACGGCGTTCGCTCGAGAACGGAACCTCGTCGACCGGCGCCAGGGTCCGACGCAGCTGGTCCGCGTCCACACCGCCCTTCAGACCGAGGACGGTCAGCGCCGCGTCGGTCGGGTCCCCGAGGGCGCCTCCGTGTTCGGGGTCGAGCGTCGCCCGGCTGGTGAGCACGGCGGCCGTGAGGAGGCGGGCGAGCCAAGGAAGAGCCGCGGGTTCGACCGCCTGCTCCGAGACACGGAACTCGCCCGTGGGGCTGTAGCCGGTGCCGGTGACCTCGACGGTGGTTCCGGAGCCGTAGACCGTGGTCACGGTCATCTGGCCGGCGGTCAGTGTCCCGGTCTTGTCCGTGCAGACGACGGTCGTGCTGCCCAGCGCCTCGACCGCTGCGAGACGTCGCACCGTCGCATTGCGCCGGGCCATCCGCCGGAGCCCGACCGCGAGCGCGATGGTGGCGACGGCGGGAAGGCCCTCCGGTACGGCAGCGATGGCGAGGGCGATGCCCGTCTCGATCATCCGCCCAATGGGCGATCCCTGGAGCATTCCGACGGCCGTCACGATTGCCGCCACTGCGAGGGTCAGCCACACGAGCCGCCTACCGAGCTCGTCGAGTCGCACCTCGAGCGGTGTCTTTCCTTCCTCGACCTGCGCCACGAGCGCACCGATGCGGCCCAAGTGCGTCCTGGCTCCCGTGGCGACGACGACGGCCGACGCGCGACCCGTGTAGGCCGACGTCCCCGAGAAGACCATGGAGCGCCGCTCGGCGAGCGGCGTGTCGAGGGGCTGCACGGAGTCCGCGAGCTTGCTGACCGGCAGCGACTCGCCCGTGAGTGGTGCCTCGTTCACCCGCAGCTCGGAGGCGGTGAGGAGGCGTGCATCCGCGGGGACACGGTCCCCCTCTTCGAGCTCGATGACGTCACCGGGCACGAGGCTGTCGGCCGAGACCGTCTGGACTTGCCCGTTCCTCACGACCTTGGCGACGGGGACCTGATACGCGAGCAACGCGTCCATGGCTCTGCGAGCGCGAAGCTCCACGGCGAACCCGATCGCGGCATTGATGACCAGTACCGCCCCGATGGCCACGGCTTCGAGGACGTCCCCGAGCAGCAGCGCGACGACGGCCGCCACCGACAGCAGCGCGACCACGACGCTGGCGAACTGACGGAGGAGGATGTGCAGGGCCGTGACCCGTGGCTTGGCAAACAACTGATTGGGTCCCCATCGGAGGAGACGCCTCCCTGCCTCCTCCGGCCCGATCCCGTCGCTGCTGCTACCGGCGAGCTCCAGCGCCTCCTCCGGGGCGAGCGTGTGCCAATCGGTCTCTGGCTCTACGGAGAAGCTCTCGCCAAGTGCTTCGTGGCTGCGCCGGGACAGGTTTAGGGCCTGCGGATCCTCAGGAAGCACGCCCGACGAGGCCCTCCACCGCGCGAAGGCGCTGGATCCAACGCGTCACGTCGCTCGCCGACACGATGCCGATGAGCTGCCCCCGGTCCACTACGAGCGCGCGTCCACCGCTCTTTGGGCGATTCATGTCTTGAAGGGCCTGCTCGACGGTCGTGTTCGGAGCGACGACGGCGCATTCGGCGAGCGGGGTCATGGCGTCGGCTACCTGCAGTCGGTTCCACTGCTCCTGCGGAACGCGCTTCACGTCCTCCAATGTCACCATCCCCACGAGCTCGCCCTGGTCCACGCACGGGTAGCTGCCATATCGGAGCCGCATGAAGTGAGCACGCACGAGCTCGTCCAAGGGCATGCGGGTCGACACCACCTCCGGCTGGGGGGACATCAGGTCGGCGGCGACGAAGCCGGCGAGCAGATCGCGAAGCAGCTGCTGCTGGAGAGATGCACCGGCGAGGTTGCGCAGGAACCACCCGATGAACACGAGCCATAGGCCACTGACCGGTGCTCCGGCCAGGGCTTGGAGGCCGCCCAGGATCATGAGCAGGGCGCCGAATGCGCGTCCACCACCGACTGCCCAGCGGGTGGCCTTCGCCTTGTTTCCGGTGGCCTTCCACACGAGAGCTCGGAGGACACGCCCCCCGTCGAGCGGAAAGCCCGGAACGAGGTTGAAGATCGCGAGTGCGAGGTTGATGAACCCCAAGTAGGAGGTGACGCCGATCACCGGGTCACCGAGTCCATAAGCCGTCGCGGCCACCGACAGCGCCTGGAACAGCCCGGCCAGGGCGAAGCTCATGGCCGGTCCGACGCCGGCGATGAGGATCTCGTCATTGGGCCGGTCAGGCTCCCGGGTCGCCCACGCCATCCCCCCGAACATGAACAGCGTGATGCCCGCGACCGGAATCCCCTTCGCCCTGGAGACCACGGCGTGGGAGAGCTCGTGCGCCAGCAGCGAAGCGAAGAAAAGAAACGTCCCGGCCGAGCCCATCAGCAGGTGCGTTCGGCCCGAGAGCTCTGGGTACTGCTGCGGGAAGACCGCCACCGCCAGCGACCAAAAGACGAGGAAGAAGATCACGAACCACGAGAGATCAATCCGAATCTCGAAGCCCAAGATGGACCCGAGCCGGATTCCGCCTGTGGGCGTGGGCCCCCCTTCCCGGTCCTTCGTCATGTGGAAAGGTATCGCGCTGGACTACTTTCGAGACATGGCGAGCCTCAGGAGACGACGGCCGCGCGCCGGTTGCATGGCTCTGTGCCTGATTGCGTCCGCCGCGTGCGACGGTCAGGTCACCGTAGAGTCGTACTCCGGCTCCACGATGGGCACGTCGTATTCGGTGACGGTGGAGACGCTCGGCACGGCGCCGGCACTCGCCCCCCTCGGTCGGGTCGTGGAGGGAGAGCTGGCCCGACTCGAAGGTTTGCTGTCCACGTACGACCCCGCGTCGGATGTGTCGCGATTCACGGCCTTCCGGGGGACCGGGCCCATCCTGGTCGACCCGGACCTGGTGGAGCTGATCGAGGCGGCGTTGGACGTCGCAGACCGATCCGGCGGGGCCTTCGATCCCACGGTGGGTCCGCTGGTCGAGGCCTGGGGCTTCGGTCCGGCGGACCCGGCGCTCCCCGACTCGGCGGCGGTTGCCGAGCTGTTGACGCACGTGGGGTTCGGTCGACTCGCCCCGGATCGGTCTGGAGGGACGCTGGCCAAGTCGGACCCCCGAATCGGCATCGACCTCTCGGGCATCGCCAAGGGCTTCGCCGCGGAGCGCTTGGCGCGCCGGATCGTCGCGCTGGGATACGGCAGTGCGCTCGTCGACGTCGGGGGCGAGCTACGAGCCGTCGGCTCCCACGTGGACGGGCGCCCCTGGCGCGTCGCCCTCGAGGGGCCGGGCGTGCAGGCTCCGGGCGTCCTGGGCACCATCGACCTCGTCGACGAGGCCGTCGCGACCTCCGGTGATTTCAGGAACTACTATGAGGTCGACGGTGTGCTCTACTCCCACATCCTGGACCCACGCACGGGGTATCCGCTGCCCTATCGGGGCTTCTCCGTGAGCGTCGTTCACTCCGACGCGACCTGGGCCGATGCTTGGGCAACCGCCCTTACGGTGCTTGGGCCGGAGGAGGGGTTGGAGCGGGCTGAGCTAGAGGGACTGGCCGCGCTCTTCTCGTGGCGCGAGCCCGGCGCGGTGGTGACGCGGGAGACGACCGCGATGGAGGGGCGGGTAGCCTTCGCCCGGTGAGGCGCACGCGCCCGGGACGCGGTGCGGCTACGGTCCCCAGTTGATGACGGTGTTGGCTCCCTGGCTGAGATCTCCGGCGTTGACGGTCGCAGGCGTCGGGTTGGTGACGTCGACGATGACGTCCGCTCCGCCGGGGTTGACCGTCTGGATGTAGAAGCCGCTGCCCGGTGGCGTGCCGAAGACTAAACGGCTCAGGCCAGCGCGCGTATCAGTCTTTCGACGTCGTCAAGGTCGTTGAACACGGACGGCGACACTCTGAAGTGATGTGCCGCAACGGTTGCTGTCA
>JAHEKM010000008.1 GCA_024638325.1 Gemmatimonadota bacterium
GGCCTGGACGGAGTCACCGAGAAGCTGCACGACGGCCAGATGATCGAGGTCGACGGCTCGAACGGGGTCGTGCGCGTACTGGCGCCGCTCTCTGAGGAGCCGGGAGCCCTTACCACATGATGTTCCAGCGCCCCCCGAAACGTGCACTTCCTTCGTGGGTGGTCATCACCGCGCTGGTGCTGCTCAGCGCGTTGGCCTCGACGGGTCGGGACTGGCTCCCCGGGTCGGGCGCTTCCGACGACCGTGGCGCCGTCACGGTCGGTGAGGGGGAAGAACAGGTCCTCGATCTGTACGCGAACCGCCGGTCGGGCGAGATGGTGCTGGTCCCAGGCATCGTGGACGCCGTGCTCTCCGACGACAATGACGGCTCGCGCCACCAGAGGTTCATCGTCCGGCTGGGGTCGGGGCACACGCTGTTGATCGCGCACAACATCGACCTCGCCCCTAGGGTGCCGCTTCGAGTCGGTGATGCCGTGCGGGTTCGCGGCGAGTACGAGTGGAACGAGCAGGGTGGTGTCCTCCACTGGACCCACGACGATCCGGCCGGCAGTCACCCGGGCGGCTGGATCGAGTTCGAAGGGGATCGCTACCGCTGACGAGCGGGGATCGCCGCCTGAGGGAAGCCACCACAAGCGAAGAGGGCTTTCGCCGACTGCCCCGATGAGCTGCCCTGACGATACTTGGGGTAGCCGGGGTCTGCTCCCCGCTCCCCGGCGACCGGAGTGGCCTGGGCAAAGGAGGAGCCGATGAAACTCGCTGACACCAACTACGACGCCAGCGAAACCGGCTGCTGTGCGCGACTCGACCCGGCGTTGTGGGATGAGAAGGAGATCACGTGGCAGGACAAGCCGTTCCTGCGCGACCACATACGGGAGTTCCTGCACATCCCGCTCAACTACGGCTCTGTCATCACACGCGACAACGCAGCCATCGAAGAGGCGTCAGCGTACCCGGAAGACCCCCTCTGGCTGACGGATGAGGTTTCGCCCTGGGGGAGCGACATCTACTTGGCTGTCGAGGGTGACGTACCCGGAGCAACCGTAGTGAAGATCTCCGGTACCTTCCTCACCAAGGTGTTCGAGGGCCCGTACCGACACGTCGGCAAGTGGACGCAGGCGATGGAGGAGTACGTGCGAGGCCAGGGGCAGGAGATCGAGAAGATCTACTTCTACTACGCGACCTGCCCGAGATGCGCGAAGCAACTCGGGGAGAATCGTGTGGTCCTGTTCGCCAAGGTGGCCTGACAAGAAAGCCGGAAACCCAGACGCTTCCTGGGTTTCCGGCCTATGCCCCGCCAGGGACTCGAACCCCGAACCTACTGATTAAGAGTCAGTTGCTCTGCCAGTTGAGCTAGCGAGGCGTGCCCTCCCATCGGGAGAAGCGAGACTAGAAGCTACGGGGTGCTGGGATGCGGTCAACCTACCGAGCACATCAGATCTCACCCTGCCGGATGCATGCCGCGAAATGCTCCGCCTGGCCGTCCACTACCTTCGCCCCCACAGGCTCGAGGGCGGGGACAGCGGCTTTGCATGCCTCGATCGCGAACGGGCAACGGGGATGGAAGGGACACCCGGCCGGCGGAGATACGGGGCTGGGAGCCTCACCCTCCAAAGGTACGCTCACCCGCCGCTGCTTGGGGTCGGGCACGGGCACGGCCTCGAGCAGAGCCCGCGTATACGGATGTGCGGGCCTCCCATAGATGGCATCGACCGGCCCGTGCTCCACGATGCGGCCGAGGTACATGATGGCCAGCGTGTCACTGACGTGCTCCACAACGGACAGATCGTGGCTCACGAAGATGTAGGTCAGGCCACGCTCCTTCTGGAGCCGCATCATGAGGTTGAGCACCTGGCTCTGGACCGAAACGTCCAGGGCGGACACGGGCTCGTCCGCCACCACGAGCTTGGGCTCCAGTGCGAGAGCCCGCGCGATTCCCACGCGCTGCCGCTGCCCTCCTGAGAACTCGTGCGGATAGCGCTCGATCACGTCGCCGGACAAGCCGACGGTCTCCAGCAGGTCGCGCACCTTCCGGACTTGCTCCTCCTTGCTTCCCACTCCATGCACGAGGAGCGGCTCGCGCACGATCTCCCCCACGGTCATGCGCGGATTCAGAGAGGAGTACGGGTCCTGGAAGATGATCTGGAGGTCCCGCCGCAGCTGGAAGAGATCCTGCTTGGAGGCCGTGGCGATGTCGTTTCCCTCGAACAGCACGGTGCCGTCGGTAGGATCTTCGAGACGGAGCAGAGCACGCGCGAGAGTCGACTTGCCGCAGCCGGACTCACCGACGAGCCCCATGGTCTCACCCTCACGGACCGAGAAGCTCACGCCGTCCACGGCGCGGACGTCGCCGATCTTGCGACCCATGACCCCGCCGCGGACGGGGTAGTACTTCTTGAGATTCTCGACCTGGAGGATGGGGACCGCGCCGTTCCCGTCGCTCAAGAGGTCATCTCCTCGGGGCGGACTGTGCCTTCGACCGGGAAGTGGCACGCCACCTCTCCGCCTGCGAAGGCACGGAGTGCAGGATCTTCAGAGGCACAGCGGGCGGCGTCGGCCGCACCCAGAGTCCGCCGCTTCCAGCAGCGGCCGGCGAAGCGGCAACCCTCGATCGGGGCCGTGAGCGAGGGTACGATGCCCTCGATGGTCGGAAGCTCGGCCTTGCGGCCCTGCCCTCTGCGCGGAATGCTCGCGAGCAGTCCGCGGGTGTAGGGGTGCCTGGCGGAGTCGAACACCTCGACGATGCCACCCGTCTCCACGATCCGGCCTGCGTACATCACCGCGACGTCATCGCACGTCTCGGCGACCACCCCCATGTCATGCGTGATGAGGATGACCGCAGTCCCCGTCCGCTGCTGAAGGTCCTTGATGAGGTGGAGAATCTGCGCCTGGATCGTCACGTCGAGGGCCGTCGTGGGCTCGTCGGCGATGAGCACGCGCGGCTCGCAGAGGAGCGCCATGGCGATCATCACCCGCTGCTTCATCCCGCCCGAAAGCTCATGCGGATACGCTCGTAGCCGGGACTCCGGCTCGGCGATGCCCACCGTGCGCAGCATCTCGACGGACCGTGCGTGAGCCTGCTGGCGCGACATCCCGAATCTCATGGCGAGGACCTCGAAGAGCTGCCTCTCCACGGTGAACACCGGGTTGAGGGACGTCATGGGGTCCTGGAAGATCATCGAGATCTCGTTCCCGCGAATTCCGGGCAAGTCGTCGCTCGGCAGCGTCAGGACGTCCTGCTCGCCGAGCCACACCTCGCCACCCAGGATCCGGCCGGGCGGTCTGGGGACGAGTCGCAGGACGGTGGAGGCCGTGACGCTCTTGCCGCATCCCGACTCTCCCACGATGCCCAACGTCCGACCGGCGTGGACGTCGAAAGAGACGCCGTCGACCGCCCGCAGGAACCCCGCTGGGGTGTCGAAGCCCACCGCCAGGTCGCGCACCCGAAGCACCGGCTCTGCCCCCACCGGGCTACGGATCTCGGCCTCCCCGGGTGCCGCGTTGGACGGGCTCAGCGGAAGCGCTCCCGGACGCCATAGAAGTCCTTGTCGATCTCGTCGTCGAGCGGGAGCGCCTCGCCCCGCGCCATCGCCTCCTCGAGTCGGGTCCGTGCGTCAGGATCGATCCAGTACACCATCCAGTCCGAGACCTGCTCCGTTCGCAGCGGCAGGTAGAACTCGGGGAAACGGAGGTAGTCCCAATGCACTAGGCGGATGTAGGGCGCCATCCAGAATGGGATGTAGAACGCCTCGTCGTGGACGATCTCGTCGATCTGCTGCATGGCCGCCAGTCGGTCCTCGAAATCGAGGTCCCGCTCGTAGACCTCGATGAGCGAGTCGACCTGAGGCGTTCCGAAGCCCCAGATGTCGTTGTTGTTCGTGGTCTCGAGGTTCTCGCTGTGCAGGTACTGCCGCGGGCTGGGGTAGAAGCCGGCCGTCCGCGAGGTCAGCGTCATCTCGTACTTGCGCTCCAGGCCCCGTTCGAACGCCGTGCCGGGTTCGAGCAGCTGCAGGCGCATGTCCACCCCGGCGCGACGATACTCTTGCTGCATGACCGTCAGGTGTCGACCGAGAGAGGCCTGCCCATAGATCAGCGTGAACGTTGCCCGTTCGCCGCGCTCGTTGACGAGGATGTCGTCCGTGTCCGAGCGCGTGAGTAGCAGGCCGCGCACCGTGCGTCCCACCGCGCCCAGGAACGAGCCGCCCTCACCCTGGCCGGGCCGCCGGTACCCGGCGCGCTCGAGAAGAACGCGTGCCTGAGCCGGATCGAAGGCGTAAGGCCGGACGGCCGGATTCGTGTACTGCGTACCCTCGAAGAACGACACCTGCCGGTAATACTCGTCGTACATGAGGTTCCGGTTCAGGCGCTCGAAGTTGAAGAGGTGCTGCATGGCCTGGCGGAACTCTCTGCTGCCGAACACCGGCGCCTGCAGGTTCATGTGGAGGCCGTAGACACCCGAAGGCGTCTCGGTGAACACGCGTGCTCGCCTCAGCCAACCGTTCCGCACGGCATCGAAGGTGTATTCCTCGTTCCAGCCTCGTGCGGAGGTCTCAACGTGGAGGTCGATCTCGCCGCGGCGGAGGTAGTCGAGCGATCGCTCCGGCGCGATCACCCGAAGTTGGATACGGTCGAAGTTGTAGAGGCCGCGGAAGTACTGCTTGCCGTCACCCCACCAGTCGGGCACCCGCTCGAACGTGACCGACTCGCCCCTCACCACATCGGACACCACGTAAGGCCCTGGAGCGACCTGGAACTCGTTGTTGGACCGGGTCACCCAGTCGTCGTCCAGGGTGATGGCGTGCGCAGGCGTCGGCCAGAGACCGGCGTAGTCGTAGAGCGGACGCCAGCTGGTGCGGGTGCCTACGATCCTGAGGGTGTAGTCGTCGATGGCGTCGACCGACTCGTAGTACTGCTCGGCGTAGTTGTTGTAGAAGGGGTCGACGATCTCGTCGGAGCGCATCATATCCCACGTGAACACGTAGTCGTGGGCTGTCACGGGTGTCCCGTCGCTGAAGCGCGCGTCCGGGTCGAGGCGGAAGTAGATCGTCCTTTGATCCTCCTGTACGCTCCACGCCGACGCCATCATCGGGATGAACCGATCCGTTACTGGGTGCAGCATGACGAGGCCGAACGCCATCGTGAACGCGCGGTTCCAACCTGCGAAGGCGTCGTTCGAGCTCGGACCCATGAGACGGAACGTGAGCGGGTACGCGGTGATCGAGTACGTGAAGGTCCCGCCCCGAATCGCCTCGTCCGACCCGATCGGCGGGTCTTCCAAGTTCGTTTCCCAGACGATGTCGGCCGGAAGAACGACGGGCGCCGACTGCGGGCTCGGCTCGGCCGCTGCCTGCGCACGCTCCTGAGGCGTGGGCGAATCCGGCACCGAAGCCGTAGCCTCCGGTCCGGCGAGCACCGGGGATTCCACCGGGGGAGCCGGAGCGAGGAGCAGGCCCAGCAAGACGAGCGTCGCGCCGCCGGCTGTCACTGTGGAGAGTCGAAGTCTACTCATATCGGGCGTACTCCTTGGGGTCGAACGCCTCGCGGACCGACTCCCCCACGAAGACGACGAGCACGAGCGTAACCGTCAGAGCCGTGAAGGGCGCGAGCGTCAGCCAGAGCTTGTCTCGGTTCTCGGACTGCAGCGCCTGGTCCAGTAGCTCTCCCCAACTCGGCGTGGGCGGGGGAAGGCCGTATCCGAGGTAGTCGAGGCCGGTGAGCGCGAAGATCGCCCCGACGATCGCGAACGGGGTGAAGGTCACGAGCGGGGTCAGGCAGTTCGGCAGCAGGTGCCGGAAAATGATGCGCAGGTGCGAGGCCCCGTACGACTTGGCTGCCAGACAGTATTCGCGCGTCTTCTCTCGGTACATCTCCGTGCGCATGTAGAACGTGATGGAGATCCACTGGAAGAGGGCCATGATGAGCAGCAACATCCAGAACGTCGGCGCGATCAGGGCGGCCAAGATGATGACGACGTACAGGAAGGGAATGGCCATCAGAACTTCGATCAGGCGTTGGCTCAGGATGTCGAAGCGGCCGCCCAGGTAGCCCTGCAGGCTGCCGACGACTGTCCCGATCGCTTGGCCGGCGAGGACCAGAAACAGCGCGAAGAAGATCGAGATCCGAAAGCCGTACAGCAGTCTGGATGCCACGTCCCGCCCCTGGGAGTCGGTCCCCAGATAGTGGCGGCGGCGCAGGTCCGGCGGCGTCGGGGGCAGGACACCCAGGTCGGCGATGGACGGCAGGACACCCGAGCGCGCGAGTCCCACCACGGTGCCCGTGGCGGACGCGTCGGGATCGGACAGCAGAGCGTCGATGCGGCCCTCGTCGATCGCGTCGGCGAGCTCTCCGAGCCCGTCTCGCCGTGCGATACGGGCCGCCTCCGCAGCCTCGCCCTGCTCCAGTCTGTCCTGGATGTCGTTCAACACCTCGTTGTACCAGAAGTCGTTCTCGTACGGATTCCAGGGGATGAGCGGCATGAAGACGCGGTTGCGCCGGTTCGGGTAGCGCGCCTCGAGCGCCTCGAGCGCGGCGGGGTCGTCCCCCGCGCTCGCTCGCTCACGGGCGTAGAGCTCGCGCTCGAGGGCCCACTCCCGCTGGAGCCGGAAGTAGTCGGTCTCGACGTCGTTGGTCTCCCATCCCGCCGGAGGCTCCTGGTCGAACGTCGACATGGGCAGGAAGGAGAAGGTCGGCAGGTAGACCCTGCCCTCGTGCAGAACGAGGAGCGCGCGGCTTTCGGCCAGGTAGGGCGCGAAGAGCGAGAGCACCATCGCCGCCCCGAGTATGAGCAGCGAGTAGAATCCGCGCCGAATACTCCGGAAGCGCTCGAATCGGCGGCGCGTGATCGGGTCGAGGCGGATCCCCAGCACGTCCCGTTACTCGAAGCGGACGCGCGGGTCGACGAACGCGACGGCCAGGTCGGAGACCAGGTTGCCGACCATGAGCAGCACGCTGGAGATGACCAGGAAGCCCATCACGACAGGGAAGTCGCGCGCCTGGATCGCCTCGAACGACAGCAGGCCGACGCCCGGGATGCTGAATACCCGCTCGATGAGAAAGCTGCCCGCCAGGAAGATGCCGAGGAGCGTGCCGATGCTCGTCGCCATCGGTATGAGCGAATTCCTGAGCGCGTGCACGAAAACGGCCCGACGCCAGCTCAGGCCCTTGGCAAGGGCGGTGCGCACATAGTCCGCGCTCATGTTCTCGATGAGGCTGTTCTTCATGAGCATCGTGGTGACCGCGAAGGAGCCGGCGAGATAGGCGATGAGGGGCAGCACGGAGTGGTACCCCACGTCGAGTGCCCTCTGAAACAGAGGTAGCGCGTCGGCGCCGGCGGACTCGAACCCGCCCAGCGGAAAGATCTGATAGCGCACGGCCAGGAGATTGCTGAGGACGGCACCGAGCGCGAAGCCAGGAATCGCGTAGCCGACGAAGATCAGCACCGAGGTGGCGTTGTCGACCACGGTCCGGTGCTTGATGGCCTTGAGAATGCCGAGAGGAATACAGATGCCGTACACGAAGAAGGCGGTGACGAGGCCGTAGTAGATCGAGACCGGCAGTCGGTCGACGATGACACGGATCACGGGCTCGTTGTACCGGAAGGAGTCCCCGAGGTCGAGACGAAGCGTGTCCCAGAGCCACGCACCGTACGCCACCGGCAGCGGCTGATCGAATCCGTAGTATTCGTTCAGAAGCTCCAGCTGATCGTCGGGGATGACGAGCTGAGCGGGGCCACGGGAAGAGCCACCGGCCACCTCCCCGGCGCCGCCCCCTCCCGCGAGCTGCAGGCGCAGCTGGTCGATCGGCCCGCCCGGCACGAACTGGATGAGCGTGAACGTCACCAGGGTGATCCCGAGAAAGGTGGGGATCATCAGTAGAAGCCGCCTGAGGACGTAGTCCCTCAGGGCCTCGCCGCGCGACTTCAAAGGCTCACCGCAGTCGGCCTCATGGGTCTCCTTGATCACATCCGTGAGCTTGCTTGCGGCCCGGATCCTAGGGCACCACGAACGAAGCGGGCAAGCGCGTGTCCCACGCGCAGCTCGCCGCTATCCTTCAACTGGATGAGCTTCGACCCCCACGACGATGCGACGTCCCGCGGCGCTCCAGACGCCGCGGTCCCCTGGCGCGTCTTCGTCTCCGGTTTCCTCGACTGGCCTCGCGATGGGGAGGCCGCCGTCGGCTTCGACCCTTGGCGGTGCACACAGAACTCGAGTGGCTACCTGCTCATCGGTCGCTGGCATCAAGGAGGGAGTAAGCCGGATCCTGGCCTAGGGCCCCTCTCGAGCGCGCTCAGGGCCGTCCGCCGGACGCGGGACGGACGGCGGATCGAGTGGACTTTCGACGCGCTTCCCACGCGGTGGGGTGCGGCCGCGGGGGTCCCTGCCAGCGCGCACGACGTCGTCGTGAATCTCGGCCTTGGCGTGTACCCGGATCGGTTCGGAGACGCCTACGAAGCGACGATTCTGGTCGAGGTGGGTGCGCGTAACCTCCGTGCGAAAGGTCCGGACGTGGCAGGCGTGTCGATCGGGGACGCAGCAGCACCGCCGCCGGTGATCGAAGAGGGTGGGCCCGAAGTGCTCCTGCCGCCCCCGCTCGTCGCCGCGCGAGCGCGAAATGCAGCCGGAGAGGTCGCCGTCGGCGGAACCTCTTTCACCGTCATCGCCGAGGGTGCGCGCGACGAAAACGCATTCGTCTGCAACGAGACCCACCATGCGATGCTGTCGCAGCTAGGCGCCGGAGCTCGCCCCCATCAGGCCTACTTCATTCACGTGCCGAGACCACGTGACATGCGGAGGGGCCGGCCCCTGGCCAAGGCGCTTCGCACGGTGATCGAGGGCCTCATCCAGCCCGGGTCCTAGACGGCGGACGGGGCTCCGACGCCGGCGTATGCCACGCCCGTGAGGTGCGCCATCTCGCGGTCCCACGTCGTGAGATCGTCGGCACAGAAGTCGCTCAAGCGCTC
This sequence comes from Gemmatimonadota bacterium, assembly GCA_024638325.1. Classification (GTDB taxonomy): domain Bacteria; phylum Gemmatimonadota; class Gemmatimonadetes; order Longimicrobiales; family Gaopeijiaceae; genus UBA2982. Next base: position 8,957 of record JAHEKM010000008.1, read on the forward strand.
GTGTCCGCATGCCCGCGCCAGCACCTGCATCAACGCCACGCTCGCTTGGAGGAAGTTCGTGAGTCGGCGCGCCGATTCGTCGATGACCAGCCTCGCGCGGAGCCCCTTCTTCTGCGTGGCGATGCCCACGGGGCAGTTGTTCGTGTGGCAGGCGCGCATGCCGAGGCAACCGATCGCCTGAAGCGCGGAGTTGGCGATGGCGACCCCGTCTGCGCCGAGCGCCAGCGCTTTCACGAAGTCGGCCTCGGTGCGGAGACCGCCGGTGATGATGAGCGTGACGTCCGACGCTCCCGACGCGTCGAGGTGTCGTCGGGCACGCGGCAGTGCGGCCAGCGTCGGCACGGAGATGTTCTGCTTGAAGACGTTCGGGGCGGCGCCGGTGCCGCCACCCCTGCCGTCGAGGATGATGTAGTCGGCTCCGGCTTCGAGAGCGAAGTCGATGTCCTTCTCGATGTGCTGAGCGCTCAGCTTGAAGCCGACGGGGATCCCGCCCGTGACCTCACGCACCTCGTTGGCCACCTCGCGGAAGTCGGCCGGCGTCACCAGGTCGGGGAACGTCGGAGGGCTCACAGCCGGGGTGCCGGGCTCGAGCCCTCGCACCTCGGCGATCTTCTCGACGACCTTCTCGCCGGGAAGGTGTCCACCCGTCCCGGTCTTGGCCCCCTGGCCTCCCTTGAAATGGAAGGCCTGGCAGCGCTTCACCTTGTCGAGGCCCCAACCGAAGCGCGCGGAGGCCAGCTCGTAGAAGTAGCGCGAGTTGGCCTCCTGCTCGTCGGGAAGCATGCCGCCCTCGCCCGAGCAGATGCCTGTGCCGGCACCCTCCGCCCCCTTCGCGAGAGCGACCTTCGCCTCCTCCGAGAGCGCACCGAAGCTCATGTCGCTGACGAATACGGGGATATCGAGCCGAAGGGGCTTCTGGGCTCTGGGGCCGACGACGAGCTCGGAGTCGACCGGAGCGTCGTCAGCGAGTGGCCTGCGGGCGAGCTGCGCAGTGAGCAGCTGCAGGTCGTCCCAGCGCGGCAGCTCGGTGAGCGGGACGCCCATCGCCGTGACCCGACCGTGGTGGCCGATGCCCCTGGGTCCCTTCCGAGCGAGCTCCTGGATGTAGCCGTTGAACGGCTCCTCGGGCCCGCCGTGCGGGTCCTGGTACGTGCCCAGGTACTCGTCGCGCCTGAAGGGCTGCGGGTTCTCCTCGGCCCAGGCGGCGACTTCCTCTTCGTCGACGAGAACCGCGTCGTCCTCCACCCAGGTACGGAAGCGCTCGAGTGCCTCGTCGTTGTTGTACTCGCTGATGCCCGTGTCGTAGCGGTAGTCCCAGCCGTGCACGCCGCAGATCAGGTTGGGGCCGTCGATGTGGCCGTCTGCGAGCAGCGCCCCGCGGTGATGGCAACGACCGTAGAACGCCCGCACCTGGTCGTCGAAGCGGACAATGACGAGGTCGACGTTCGCCACCAGCGCGTGGGCCGGACGCCGGTCCTCGAGCTCGCTCCAGCGCGCGACTTCGACGCCGGCGTCCTTCGCCCCGTCCGCCATCAGCGCCCCGCCGCCGCCGCCTCGCGCTCCTGCTCGGCGAGCACGGCGAGGAAGAGCTCCTCGACCGGATCGATCTCGGCCCAGTAGCCGACCGGGTCGATGAACGGGTTCGGCGTCTCGCCGAGTCGCTCGTACTTCTCGTACATGTTGTACATCGCCGGATGGGACGCGAGCGGGATGTCGGGCGAGAGCGACCGCAGCACCGCGAAGCCCTGCTTGTACTGATCCGCGATGGTCGGGTTGGTCGGGTTGTTCACGAACTGGAAGCCCGGGTTGCTGCCCATGCTGCCGATGATGACGACCTCATAGGACTCGCCGCCTTCCTCGACGGTCATCGTCCAAGTGGTGCAACCCGGCGTGTGTCCCGGCGTGAGCCGCGCCACGAGCGTCGTGCCGCCCAGCGTGACCTCGTCCCCGTCCTGCAGCACCCGGTCGATCGGGTGCGGTTTGTCGCCGGGCGTCATACGCTCGAGCAGCGGAACGTCCTGAGCCATCGCCATGACCTGGCCCCCAGTGAGGTCCTTCACGAGCGCGTCGCCCTGCATGTGGTCGCCGTGCGCGTGGCTGCCGAGAATGATCTCGATGTCCTCGAAGTCGAAGCCGAGATCCTCGACCGACTTCCGGAGGTTCGGGACCGCGTCCTCCCAGTTCGTGTTGATTAGGATGTGCCCCTCGGGCGTCGCCACGAGGAAGGACGACAGGCTCTGGGAGCCCACGTAGTAGAGGTTGCCGGCGATCCGGTGCGGCGGGAACTGGGCTCGTTGCTGCTCACGCGTGCCGACGTTGCGCCGGAACATGGCTTCTTGGCGCTCGAGGATGGTCTGGGCAGCCAGATCGGAGGCGGCGAGCACCGTCAGGACCATTCCGAGCGCGATTCGTCTCCAAAGCATGGTACGTAACCTCCGAAGTGTTTATGGCCCCTTGACCTACCGCGGTAGCGCGAACGCGACGAGCTCCGCGACGAAGTCCTCGTCCACCGCCGCGACGACGATGTACTGCCGCCCCCCCACCTCGTAGGTGATCGGGAAGCCGATGGTGCCGCCGCCTGGCAGCGGCACGTCGTGAACAACCTCACCGGTGCGCTTGTCGAAGGCGGCGAGGACGGGGTCGCCGCGGGCGCCCTCTCCCGAGAACAACAGCGTGGCCGTCGCCAGGAGGCCCGTGCCGCGCGTCGGCCGTCCGGTCGGCGGGAGGTCGACGCCCTGGAGATCCGGATGATCGCGGATGTAGTCGGGCGTGTCGCCGTGCGGCACCTGCCAAAGGAGCTCTCCGGTGGTCAGATCGATTGCGGTGATACGGCCGTACGGCGGCTTGACCAGCGGCAACCCGCGCACGGTCGGGACCGCTCGGGACTCGGCCACGTGATAACGCACACCTGTCCGGTCGCCACCGTCGACGAGGCCGAGCCGCGTCGGCGACGTCACCGACGGCACGAAGAGGATGCCGCGGTCCGCATCCACCGCTCCGCTTGGCCAGTTCGCACCTCCACCGATGCCCGGCAGGATGATGGTGCCCTGGTTGTTCTCGTCGACGAGGGTCGGCGGTGTGTACAGCGGCCCGATCGTGTACTGGCTGACGATACTGAGCGCCTCGGCCCTCAGCTCAGGCGTGAAGTCGATGAGGTCGTCCTCGGTCAGCCCCTGCCGCTCGAACGGTGGTGGCCTCGTCGGGAAGGGCTGCGTCGCGGAGTCGCGCTCTCCCGGTACGTCCGACCGGGGCACGGCCCGCTCCACGATGGGCCACACCGGCTCGCCGGTCTCGCGGTCGAGCACGTAGGCGAAGCCCTGTTTGGAGAGCTGCACGAGCGCCTTGATGGGTCGGCCGTCGACCGTGATGTCCACCAGGATCGGTGCCGAGGGGATGTCGTAGTCCCACAGCTCGTGGTGGGTCAGCTGGTAGTGCCACACCCGCTCGCCCGTTTCGGCGTCCAGAGCAACAACCGAGTTGGCGAAGAGGTTGTCGCCCGGCCGGTATCCCCCGAAGTAGTCGTTCGTCGCCGTCTCGGTCGGCACGTAGAAGAGGCCGAGCTCGGGGTCGGCGCTAACGGGTGCCCAATGGCCGACGTTGCCGGTGTAGCGCCACGACGCCTCGAGTAGCTCGGGCGAGTCCTGCACCCACTCGTGCGTGCCGGACGGGACGGTCCAGAGCGACGGGTCCGCGCGTCCCCATGTGTCGACGCCGAGCTCCCCGTCGGACGGTACGGTGTGGAACCGCCACCTCCGCGCACCGGTCCGCACGTCGTACGCGATGACGTCACCGGGCACGCTCATCGGCCACACCTCGTTCGGCGACGTACGCGTGGGGATGCTGCCCGTGTGCATGGACACGGAAGCGACGAGCACGTCACCGACGATCGCCGGCGGGGAGCTGTTCGAGACGCGCCCCTCTCTCTGGGCACCCGGGCGCTCGTCCCAGCGAAGGTCGTCGACCATGTCGACGAAGCCGCCCTCCCCGAATGAGCCGATCTGGTACCCCGTGCGCGCGTCCAGCGCGACGAGCTGATAGCTCGGCGTCACCACGAAGATGCGGTCGTCACCCGCCCCGTCGGTCCAGTAGCTCAAGCCGCGACCCGCGCTCGCCGTGAGCGGCTCGATGATGTCCGCCCAGCGTCGCAGCTCCCCTTCGGGGCGCCACGTCCAGAGCGTCTCACCAGTGGCCGCGTCGATGGCGACCACGGCCCGCTGATTTCCGGCGGTGGTGTAGAGCACGCCGTCGACGACAACGGGACTCACCTGCATGCGCGCGGCGGGCGGCTCGTTGCCGAAGTTTCTCGCGCTCCAGCGCCAGGCGACCTCCAGCTCCGACACGTTGGCCGCGTCGATCTGACTCAGGGCTGAGTAGCGCGTGGCCCCCGGGTCCCCCCCGAACGCTCTCCACTCGCCGGCAGCGGCGCCGGTTTGCGCGTCGGCCCGACCCGCGCCGGGCCCTGCGAGCAAGCACGAGACGAGGAGGGGCGCGCACCAAGGAGCCGGGGACCGGGGAAGCTTTCGCATGGCGCCAACATGAGGGGAGCGCACGCGGATCGCGAGCATGGGCAACGCGACACCCGATGGTCCCTGGGAGATCCACGCAGATCGTGCTGGCAACCGTCCTCAGGACGCCTATACCTTGGAATCAGGCACTATTCGAGTCGAAATCAGGGGTCAGCGCACCGCCTTGGCCTTGTTGAAGCCCGTCGTCTTCGTTCTCCGCGTCCTCGCCACGGTCGCCTTTGTGACCGTGGGGGTGGTCCTCGTCGTGGCGCTCCTGCCCTACTTCGAGGGATCGGGCTCGTACCCATGGGTGAGCCGCGTGGTGGCCGCAGACGCGGCCGTCATTGAACGCGTCCGCTCCATTGTGCCGACACAGATCGGAAGCCTGGACCTGGCGCGCACGTTCCTCGCCCTGGCGGTCTTGGCCGGCGCGGCAGCGATCGATTTCGGAGCCAACAGCCTCGCATCCGCGACCTCGAAGTCAGGCTCGCGCCGGCGCCTCGGATGGCGCCAGCGGTACGCGGGGTGGAGGCAGCGCAAGGCGAGGCCCTCTACGCCCCGAGCCGTGCGAGCGCAGACCCGGGCGGAGGAGAAGAAGAGCCGAGAGGAACTCGTCGAGCTCATGGTGAAGGCGAAGCGTGAGCTGGACGCTATGACCAAGGACGTCGCGTTTCTCGCCCTGGACGTCGTCGAGTCGACGAACATGAAGCTCGGCGAGGACAAGGCGTTCATCGAGCACGACTTCCGGGAGTTCAAGAAGATGGTCGACGCGGCCACCGCCGGAGAAAAGGCGCTGAAGTCGGCCTGGACACCGGACGGAGCGATGATCTGCTTCGACTCGGTGGAGCGGGCTGTGCGGGGCGCTCAAGCCATGCTTCGCCAGCTGCCCGCCTTCAACGCCAACACCCGAATGATGCAGACACCGTTCAAGGTGCGCTGCGGGGTCAACGCGGGTCGCGTCCAATACGACGAAGCGACGCCGATGGAGGAAATGAGCGACAACGCGATCGACGTCGCGGGTCACATGCAGAAGTACGCGCACCCCGACACGATCTTCGTCGCCACCGACCTCATCGAGAAGAGCCGCGTGAAGACGGGCTTCACACGGACCGACACCGAGGTGGACGGCTACGCGGTCTCCGTCTGGCGGGGGCCCTCAGCTCACCTGTCTTGAAGGTCGCCGAGCTCGGAGCCCTCGGTCACGACTTCGATGACCGGCACCGCAATGCGCATCGGCGGGGCCGGTAACCCGCTGGCCGGGTCGAGCCGCCCGAGAAGGAGCTCCCTCCGCCATGCCATTCTCGCGGGCTTGAAGCGCGGATTCGAGCTCAGCGGATGCGGCAGCGTGGCCGCGAGCGTCGCGGCCTGGTGCAGCGTGAGCGAAGAGGCCGAGCGACCGAAGTACTCCCGGGCGGCCGCCTCCGCGCCGAAGACGCCCGGTCCCCACTCGGCCGTGTTCAGATAGAGCTCCAGGATACGGTCTTTCCCGAGCTTACTTTCGAGACGCCCCGCGACCACGAGCTCCAACCCCTTCCGAACGAAGGTCCGGTCCGTACCGAAGTACAGGTTCTTGGCGAGCTGCTGCGTGATGGTGCTGCGGCCCCGGAGCTCGTCCCTGTGCTGCCAGCCGTAGCGGACCGCGTGCGCGAGGGCGCCCAGGTCGGAGGCGCTGACCCAGGAGAACTCGTCGTCACCCGTCCACGCGACCTCCTCGGCGAGCGAGACCCAGTCGACACCCCGGTGCTGCCGGAAACGGTAGTCCTCGGCTACGAGGACGGCGCGCACGAGGTGCGACGAGACCTGGTCGAGTTCCACCCAGGTCTGACGGATCTCGAACGGCCGGCCGTCCTCGTTCGCCTCGGCGACGCGCTGCGCCATGAGCGCGGTCCGCTCGGGGTTCTCGTCCTCCAGCCGCCACGGATACGGGATCACGATGAACCACACCACCAAACCCAGAACGCACACCGCGCCCGCCAAGGCGAACAGCCCCCGGCGCACGAGGCGTGCTGGGGTCGAGTGGTGATTCCGGGACGATTCGCCCGGATCAGGTGTGTCGGTCATCGGATCGGCGCGTGGTCGAGGCGACAAATCTCGGTACAACCGGGCGCACGATCCATGCCACCCGGCGCCGGAGGAGGTCCGGCGCCGGGCCGCACGCTACATCTGCTTCGTGGCGGTCCCGTCCATCACGAACATCCCGTCCGCGAAGTCCATCGAGGCGGTACCGTCCGGTGTCACCGTCAAGGCCACCGGGGCGATCTGCCCCTGGGCGTCGATCTCGTAGCGTAGCACGATGTTGTCGCCGGACACGCTGACGTCGGTGACCTCCTGTCCGCCCATCATCTCGTTGTTGATGTTCGCGGCGACCTTGCCGCCACTGTCGGTCAGCGTCAGCTCCATGACGAACGCGCCCTCGGGCGACTCGAACTCGAGCTCCCAAGCGCCCATGAAGGCGCCGGCTGCAGAGGTATCGAGGCTGGACTGGGCGGCGATGGCCGCCGGAATGATCAGAGCAAGCGCCACGGCGGGCAGCGCGCGAACGATCGATTTCATCGTGGGTCTCCGGTGGAGAAAAGGGGTGTCGCGGGGGCGCATCGAAGGCACGAGCGCCCGACACGAGGTAAGAGTGAAGTTCCGACCCACGTCTTACGGCTGTGTGTCGGAAAGGTTACAGAACGTTTCGGTGGCCGCTCACCCCACACGAAAGCAGTCGAGGTCGCTGGCCGCATCGAGCGTGCCCCGATACCTGCGCTGCACCTCGGCCACTGCCTGGGCGAGCGGCGCGTCGCCCGGCAGCAAGTGGCTGAGCACCAGGCGGCCCACCCCCGCATCGCGTGCGATTTCACCGACGCGTGCCGGGGCGGCGTGCACGTCCAGTATCGGGCCGGTCGACCCCACGGGGATGGCCATGTGCATGACCAGGAGATCCACACCCCGCGAGAACGCGATGAAGCGTGGATCGGTACCCGTCTGATCGCTGCTGAACACGATCGAGGCGCCACCCGACTCCACGCGATAGGCGAGCGCCGGGCTGTTGGTGTGCGGCACGGAGAGTGCCTGCACCGTGAGACCGGGCAGGTCCAACACGGTAACCGGGTCAGGGACGGCCACGTCGACCGTGTTCGGCTCGAGAGGCGCGCCCCGGCCCGGTCCACCCAGGGTCCCGCTGAGCACGCGGAACGCACCCGTCGTAGCGTCGAACAGCTGGAGCAGGTGCTCATCCAGCGACGGGAAGGCTCCGTTCCCGGAGGGACCGGAGATGCGCAGCGGATCCTGGCGGGCTAGATCGCTCAGCCAGAGGAGACCAGCCAGATCCGTCACATGGTCCGGATGGAAGTGGCTGATGCCGATGAGATCCAGCGTGGCGAGTGAGGCACCGGCCTCGCCGAATCGGACGAAGGCTCCGCCCCCGACGTCGATCATCACCCTCGCTTCGCCGTCGATCCAGACGAGGTAGCTCGCCGAGGCGCGCTCCGTCCCCGCCCTTGGGCCTCCCGAGCCAAGCACCTGGAGGGAAACGCCTTGGGCCTCGCACTGAACCTGGGCGTCGGCAGGTACGGCCGCGATGAACACCAGCGCCCCGACCGCGAGTAGGGATCTCAACGTGTCGCTACCGCGCCAGCGGATCGGGTCGCAGCTGGAACTTCATCACCTTGCTGGTCGTCCCCTGGCCACCCTCCATGTGGAACGGCGTACGCGTGCTGATGGTCGTCCAGATACCCCTGCCCTTCCAGCCCGCCTCGGGGTCGTCGATGCGGCCGTCCATCCACTTGGTGTAGAAGCCCATGGGATACGGCACCCGGAGCACCACCCACTCGCCGTCGTTCCAGACGAGCAGCCCCTCTGAGGCGTTACCCGTGTTGATCGGCACGTTCTCGCCGAGGCCGAGCGCGCCCCACCAGTCGACCCAGGTGTAGTAGCTGGCCTCGGCGCTACCGGGCGTATCCAAGCCGCTGAGCTGCGGCAGCGGTTCGATGAAGAACGTCCACCCCTCTGGGCAGTGCTGGCCCGTGGCCGTGGGCCCGTTGAGCGGCCCGGTGCATTGCGACCGGTCGAAACGGCCGAGGTGCCCGCTCGCCAGCGCGACCCAGGCGACGCCGTTCCGGTCGACGTCCATGCCCCGGGGCGAGAAGCCTTCGATGGGCTCGCCATTTGCGTCGAGCGGCAGCTCGTACAGCTCCGCCAGCGCGGTCTCAGTCGGGTTCTCACCGGGCACCAGCCGGACGACGGCGCCCGGGTATCCCAGGGACGATGCCCACACCGAGCCGTCCGGCGCGGGGGCTACGGCGTAGAAGCCGTTGGTGATGCGCTTGTCCCGTGTCGGGTCGACCGGGTCGCGCGGCTCGACGTAGTTCTCGTCCCTCACGCCGTTGCCGTTGGTGTCGAGGATGAGCGGCGTCCATCCCTGCGAGGCCTCCTCGTCGCCCGTCTCGAGGTACTGACGGGTGTTCAGCCAGCCGACGACCTGACCACCCCCGCTCGTCCACAGGGTGTTGTCCTCGTCCATGGCGAACATGAGGTGGTGGGTGCTGAAGCAGGTGCCGATGGGCGTGTACTCCCCGGTGCTCGGGTCGATGACGCCGAGGTGCCGGCCGGCGCCGTCGAGCGGGAAGCGCCGCGCGGACGGGTGGTTCGAGCCCTCCCGGCAAAAGTCCGGGTTCTCGCGGCCCCGTACCCGGGCCGTCAGCCACACGCGCCCGTCCTGGTCGATCATCGGGTTGTGGACGTTCGTCTTGCTGTCCCACGGCGGGTTCGTGCCGAAGTAGACGGACGGCATCGCCATGTCCGGGCCCTGCGACGGGCCCGCGTTCTCATCACGCACGTGGAGAGGGATCTGCGAGGCCGCGTGCGTCTGCGGATCGAGGACCGGCGTGTAGTCCTTGCTCAGCTCGAGCGCGCCATAGACCGGGCCCCAGGCGTTCACGGTCGGGTCCCGGCGGTCCGTCGAGACCACGTCGTGCAGGTACGCCTCAGGGTCGGCCCAGTCCCAGATGGTGATGACGACGTTGCGCTCGATGCCCTCCGGGCGCGGCGGAGCGGGCGGTACGGCTCCCGCCTCGATGCGGTCGGTCCAGTCGGCCCACATCTCCAGGGCGCGTTCGGCACCCATCTGCGCGAGGCCGCCCATCATCTGGTTGCCCGCCTGCCCCGACAGGACCCGGCGCTCCCAAGCCGCGACCGACGACTCGAACTCGCCGAGCGACTCCGGGATGTAGCGGGTGCCTAGCGTACCGAGCTGGTGACACGCGGTGCACGAGCCCGACTTCATGCGACGCAGCCAATCGGCTTGCGTTCGGATATTCGGCGAGATGCCGTTGCCCTCCGGGCCCGTACCCGGGAACTCGTCGCGCCCCGGCGGCTCGATGAGCGAGAGCCATGAGCCTGCGGGATAATAGTGGGCCGCGGCGTGCGCATCGGGAGCCGCCACGGCCGTGAGGTCGAGCGAAGCGCCGGGGGCGGCCGTCGTCTTGGGCGAATCGACGAGGCCGTACCCCCGTACCCAGACGTCGTAGTCCGCGTCGGGGAGGTCGGGGACGAGGTAGCGGCCCTGGTCGTCGGTCACGACGATGCGCACGAAGGGCGTCGGCAGGTCGTCGGTCTCGGCGATGACCCACACGCCCGCTTCGGGGCCCTCGGGCCCCGTCACCGTCCCGGAGATGTCGGGGCCGTCCATGTTGGGGGCATCGGCACCGGTACAAGCGGTGAAGGAGCCGAACAGGACCGCAACGAAGAGGCTGAGCAACCGGCGCGTGATCGGCATGTCGTCTCCCGGGCAGGGGTGTCGCCGTGCAACGACGGTCAACTTCCGGTGGGCCGAGCGCGCCGGCAAGCGGGAGCGGCAGCCGGCCCCTGCCCCGCCTTGCTCCGGCCCGATCGCCTCGCGATGGTACCGTTCGCCCACCGCCCGACCGCTCCAACCCGGAGGCCTCCATGCGCCGCGCGCTCAGCAGAACCGCAGCCGCCGCCGTCCTCGCCACCTTGCTCGTCCCCCATGCGCTCGAGGCCCAGGCCGACCCCCGTCTCGATGCCCTCAAGGACGAGGCCCTCGAGATGGTCGAGGCCGACGCGAAGATGGTCCAGGAGATCGTCGACATGCTGTTCAGCTTCGGCGAGCTGGGCTTCCAGGAGTTCGAGACCCAGCGGTACCTGACGGGCCTCCTCGCCGAGGCCGGCTTCGAGATCGAGCTGGGCGTCGCGGGCATGCCGAGCGCGTGGACGGCACGCTGGTCGAACGGGACGGGCAGCCCCGTGATCGCGTTGGGCTCGGACGTGGACGGCATTCCGCAGTCGAACCAGAAGCCCGGCGTGGGCTACCGTGACCCGATCCTGCCGATGGCCCCAGGGCACGGCGAGGGCCATAACTCGGGTCAGGCCGTCAACATTGTCGCGGCGCTGAACGTGAAGGAGCTCATGGAGCGCGAGAACATCAGCGGTACGTTGCTGATCTGGCCGGGCGTCGCGGAGGAGCAGTTGGGCTCGAAGGCGTTCTTCGTGCGCGACGGCATCTTCGACGGAGTCGACGTGAACCTATTCACGCACGTGTCGTCGAACTTCGGCGTCTCGTGGGGCCAGTCGGGCGGCAACGCGCTGGTCTCTGCGCAGTTCCGGTTCACGGGCGAGACCGCGCACTCGGCGGGGGCACCCTGGCGCGGCCGTTCCGCGCTGGACGCAGTGATGCTGATGGCGCAGGCGTGGGAGTACAAGCGCGAGCACCTGAGGCCGGCAGAGCGCTCACACTACATCATCGTCGACGGAGGCGATCAGCCGAACGTGGTGCCGCAAACGGCCACGATCTGGTTCTTCTTCCGAGAGGTCGACTACGAGCTCACCATGGAGTCCTACGACGCGGCCAAGCTCATGGCCGAAGGCGCCGCGCTCATGACCGGTACCCAGGTCGACACCATCATGACGGTCGGCGCGGCCTGGGGCCGCCACTTCAGCAAGCCGGTGGCCGAGGTCACCCACTCGAACATCGAGCGCGTGGGGCTGCCCGAGTGGAGCGACGACGACATCGAGCTCGCCATGGCGCTGCAGCGGGAGCTCGGCAACGACGAGCCGCAGGGCCTCGCGGACGAGGTCGGCGAGCTCGGCGGACCCGTGGACCTGTCGCGTTCACTCGGCGGCGGCTCGGACGACATCGGCGACGTGTCGTGGAACATGCCCACCGTGACCCTGCGATATCCGGCGAACATGCCGGGCCTCCCCGGTCACAACTGGGCCAACGGCATCACCATGGCCACGCCCATCGCGCACAAGGGGACGCACGCCGGCGCGAAGGTGCAGGCGCTCACGCTGCTCGACCTGCTGCTCGACGGCCAGACCGTGCAGGCCGCCTGGACATACTTCAACGAGGAGCAGACCGCGGAGACGCAGTACACGCCGTTCATCTCGGATACCGACCAGCCCGCGATCTGGCTCAACGAGGACATCATGGCCACGTGGCGCGAGCGCATGCGGCCCTACTACTACAACCCGGATCTCTACGACAGCTACCTCGAACAGCTCGGCATCGAGTATCCGACCGTGCGGAACCGCCCCGTGAGCCAACAGGATTAGCGGATGATCTCATGGCAGGACGCGCTCCGGCGGCTTCAGGACGGCAACCGACGCTTCACTTCGGACGACCACGAGCCGAGCATGCTCACGAACCAAGCGAGGCGGCGGGAGCTGACCGCGGGTCAGGCGCCGTTCGCCATCGTCTTCGGCTGCTCGGACTCGCGCGTGCCGGTCGAGCTCGTCTTCGACCAGGGGCTCGGGGACCTCTTCGTCATTCGCGTGGCCGGCAACGTCGTCGCTCCGTCGCTCGTGGGAAGTGTGGAGTTCGCAGCACACACCTTCGGCACGCCGCTGGTCGTGGTGCTCGGCCACTCGAACTGTGGCGCCGTCACGGCCACGCTCGACGAGCTCGAGCAGCCGGAGCGGGATCGATCACCCAACCTCCGCTCCATCGTCGACCGCATCCGTCCGGCCATCGAGGACCTCCGCGACACCGAGCTCCGGGACGACCGCGACGCGCTGCTCGCCCATGCGGTGCGGGCCAATATCCGCGCGTCGGCCAATCAGCTCCGGCACGGCTCCCAGATCCTGGAAGACCTGATCGACAGCGGAGGTCTCCGCGTCGTCGGGGCCGAGTACTCGCTGGAGACCGGCGTCGTGGACTTCTTCGACGGCGCGCCGGAGACCGACGGCTAGTACACGCTGGAACGCGGCCTAGTCGCTCCTGAGCGCGCCCACCGGATCGATGCGCGTGACCCGCCGTGCGGGCAGCCACGCGGCGGCCAAGGCCACGACACCGAGTACGACCGGGACGAGCGCGAAGGTCTGCACGTCGAGCGGTGGCACCCCGTAGAGCAGACTCGACAGCAACCGCGCCAGGACCGCGGCCAGCACGAGCCCAATGGCGCCGCCAAGTCCGACCAGCTTCATGCCCGACCCGGTGAGCATGCGCACCACGGATCCCTCGTCGGCGCCGAGCGAGAGCCGGATCCCCACCTCCTTCGCGCGTCGTGACACGGCGTAGCTCACCAACCCATACAGCCCCATGCTCGCCAGGAGGAGCGCGAGCACCGCGAAGCCGCCCACGACGAGCGCTCCCAGCTCGCGAGCCACGAACATCACGGACAGATGCCGCTCCATGGTGGTGCTGGTGACGATCATGAGCTCCGGATCCATGGAGCGGGCCTCGGCTAGCATGTCCAGCACCAGCCGGTCGGCGTCTCCAGCCGTGCGGGCGACCACCCACACGGCCGACGAATACGACTGGCTGTGGTTCTCGTACAGGAACGGCCGCACGTCTTCGCCGATCTGGCGCACCTTTACGTCGCCTGTCACTCCGACGATCCGCACTTCCTCGTCGTCGGAAAGAATGGTACTGCCGACCGCCCCCCCGTCCGGGAAGAACCGCCTCGCGAATTCCTGTGTGACCAGGACGACGGTCTCGCCGTCGGGCCCGTCGGCCTCGTTGAACCCGCGCCCGTCGAGAATCGGGATGCCCGCTGCCTCCAGGAAGCCGTCGTCGATCTGGGCATTGTCCACCGAGTGGAAGTCGCTCCCTGGGGGCGGGTCCACCCCGGGCACGACGATGCGATTGTCCTGGGTGCTGAGCGTATTGAGGTGGAGGTTGTCGATGAGGCCGACCCGCTCCACTCCTCTGATCTGACCGACGCGCTCGGTCAGGGTGCGCAGGAAGACACGTCCCTCGTCCGGCGTGTACCGGGTCGCCGGTACGTTGATCTGGAGGACCGCCGCGGGAGCGTCACCGAAGCCCGGGTCGATGTCGCGCGATGCGTCGAGGCTACGCAGGAAGAGACCCGCGCCGATCAGCAGCACGACCGACACCGCGACCTGGGCGACGACCAATGCGTCTCGGAGGGAGGCGCCGCGTCCGCGCCCGCCGCTTCCGCTCTCGTCGCGCAGCGTCGGGGCGACGTCGGGCTTGGTGCCCTGCAGCGCCGGCGCCAACCCGAAGAGCACGCCGGCACCCAAGGAGACGAGAAGGGAGAAGCCGAGGACCGTCCGGTCGAGGGACAGATCGAGGGTGATCGGGAAGGGAAGGGGGAGATCTGCGCCGACGAGGGCGTTCAGCGCCTGCACCGCGAGCACGACACCCGCGAGCCCTCCCAAACCAGCGAGCAGCACGGTCTCCGTCAGGAGTTGACCGACCAGGGTGCGTCGCGGCGCCCCGAGCGCGAGCCGCAGCGCGATCTCCTTTCGGCGGTCGGTCGCACGAGCCAGAAGGAAGCTGGCCAGGTTCGCGCATGCGATGAGGAGCACCAAACCGACGACGGCCATGAGCATTCCCGCAGCTGGTACGATGACCCGGTCCAGCATGGGGTTCATGAGCACGTCGGTCGTGGGCACCAGAGCGAACGCCTGGGAGGGCGGCCACTGGTTCGGGTAGTCGACCCTGAGCGACTGGGTGAGTCGCTCCGCGACCGCCTCGGCTTGTGCGAACGTCGCTCCGGGCAGGAGTCTTCCTTTCGCGAACATGCTGTGGTTGCCGCGCTCGACCAGTGTGTTGCCCCCGATGCCCTGCACCTCGTTGTACATCATGATCGGGACGTACAGCGGAGGCTCCACGCCTCGGAGACTACCCCGGAAATCGGCGGGAGCAATGCCGATGATCGTGTACGGCCGGCCACCGAGCCGAATGTCGGCTCCGACGGCGCCCGGGTCTCCGGCGTAGCGGTTCTGCCAGTAGTCGTAGGAGAGAACAGTGACCGGGTGCGCACCGGGATCGATGTGGTCGCTCTCCGAGATGAGTCGGCCCAGCGCGGGCTGGACGCCGAGGAGCGAGAAGTAGTTACCGGTCACGGCCTCGGCCATCATGGTCTCGACGCCACCGTCCACGTCGGTCTGCACGAAGGCGAGCTGCGTCCCTCCCACCGCGCTGAAGACGCCGCCCGACCCCTCCACGAGGTCGACGTAGTCCGGATACGACAGCGTGCCGTGGGAGAAGCCTTCCGAGGCCTCGAAGACGTCGACGAGCTCTTCGGGCCGCTCCAGTGCGACGTCGCGGATGATGACCGCGTTGACGAGACTGAAGATGGCCGTGTTTGCGCCGATGCCGAGCGCGAGGGAGAGGACGGCTACGAGGGTGAAGAAGGGTGCCCGCATCAGGCGGCGCACGGCGTAGCGGACGTTCAGCACGAACGCGTCCATGGACGCTGCTCCCGGAAAGGTGACCACGCCAAACTACGGGCCCGGAGCCGAGCGAGTTTCGCCTGCCTGGCGTCATCAGCGCATCCCCCCGATGATACCCCGCCCTCTGGGACAGGCCCGGGGGCAGTGCACGCACGAGAGGCTCGAGGAGACGCGCATGGAGCAGGCCACGGTCGTCGCCGGATCCACACTGCTGACGAAGGTCAACGACGCGGTCCATGACCGGGTCGTCGGCCAGAACGAGGCGGTGGAGGGACTCCTCGTCGCGCTGCTGACGGGCGGACACATCCTGCTCGAGGGCCTACCCGGGCTCGCCAAGACCCTGATGGTGCGGACCCTGGCGCAGGCGATCCACACCGGCTTCCGCAGGATCCAGTTCACCCCGGACCTCCTGCCGACGGACATCGTCGGGACGCCGGTCTTCGACCAATCCAGCGGTCAGTTCAGGGTCCAGAAGGGGCCGATCTTCTCGAACATCATCCTCGCCGACGAGATCAATCGCGCGCCGCCCAAGGTGCAGGCCGCGCTGCTGGAGGCGATGGAGGAGCGCCAGGTGACCATCGCGGGCGACACCTATCCGCTCGACACGCCCTTCATGGTGCTCGCGACGCAGAACCCGGTCGAGCTGCACGGCACGTACCCGCTCGCCGAGGCACAGCTCGACCGCTTCGCGCTGAAGTTGGAGATCGGTTACCCGACCAAAGCCGAAGAGAAGTTGATCATCCAGCGCGTCGCCGCGGCCGGCCAGGAGCCCATCGAGGCGGTCGCCACCGTCGAGGAGTTGGCGGAGGCTCGAGAGGCCGTCTCCAACATCCACCTGGAGGAGAAGGTCCTCGACTACATCGTCGAGCTCACCTTCGCGACGCGTGAGCCGAGCGGAGTCGGCCTCGCGGATCTGGAGGACCTCATCGAGTTCGGCACGTCTCCGCGCGCGTCGATCTTCCTGACCCGGACCGCCCGCGCCCGCGCGTATCTGCAGGGCCGGGACTACGTCATGCCGGACGACGTGAAGGCCATGGCCCCCGCGGTGCTGCGTCACCGACTCCGCACGACGTACGAGGCGGACGCCCGGGGCATCGGCTCCGACGACATTATCCGCAGCGTCCTGGAGGCGGTGCCGTCACCGTAAGGTCTGGCCAGCAAACATGAAGCGGAAACGGCCCGGCGGCGGGCGACACGGCGACACCTCTCACGTCTTCTCGAAGGAGATCGCGGCGCAGGTGCGCCGCATCGAGCTGCGAACGAAGGGCCTGGTCGAGTCGCTGTTCAGCGGCGAGTACCACTCGGTCTTCAAGGGGCGAGGGTTGGAGTTCGCCGACGTGCGTGAATACCAGCCGGGCGACGACGTGCGCGCCATCGACTGGAACGTCACGGCCCGGCGCGGCCACCTCTTCGTGAAGGAGTACGTGGAGGAGCGCGAGCTGACCGCCCTGCTCATCGTCGATCTGTCGGCGTCCAAGGAGTTCGGCACGGGTGAGAAGGCGAACGCGCTCATCGCGTCGGAGATCGCGGCGATCCTGGCATTCGCCGCGGCCGGCAACAACGACCGGGTGGGCCTCCTGCTCGTCACGGACCGGGTCGAGCTCTTCGTGCCGCCCGACTCGGGGCGCCGCCATGTCATGCGCCTCGTCCTCGAACTCCTGTCGTACCGCCCGAAAGGGCGCGGCACGCGGCTCTCGGTGGGACTCGAGTACGCGTCCCGCGTGCTGCACCGACGCTCCGCGGTCTTCCTGGTCAGCGACTTCCTCCTCGACGAAGAGTCGGACCCGGCGTTCGAGCGGGCCGCGCGACTCGTGAAGCGTGACCACGACCTGGTACCCATCCGGCTCAGCGACCCCGGCGGCATGGAGCTCCCCAACGTCGGGCTGCTGGCGCTGGTCGATCCGGAGACGGGCGAGCGGCTCATCGTCGACACGGGCTCGGCCCGCAAACGGAAGGCCTACGCCGAGGGCAAGCAGGCCCAGCGCGACCACATGACGGCGCTGTTCCGCGAGCTGAAGATGGACACGGTCGAGGTGAGCACGACCGAAGACTACGTCCCTGCGCTCATCCACTTCTTCCGCCAGCGCGAGCGCGTGTCGCGATGAAGGTCGCGCGCCACCTCGCGCTGCTGGCGCTCGTCTCGGCACCGGCGGGTGCCCAGAGCCCCGAGCCGGTCGCGGTGCTCTCGGCCGACTCCGTCCGGATGGCCGAGGTCTTCGAGCTCCGCGTCGAGATACCCGTACCGCCCGGCAGCCTGGTCTACTTTCCGGATACGATCCCGGCGACCGCGGAGGTCGAGAGCCATGAACCCGTCCAGTGGCGGGCACGCCGCGGGCCGGACGGCGGCGCCACCCTGGAGCTCACGTACGCGCTGCTCGCGTTTGGGACAGGGAACGTGACCCTGCCGCGGCTCGACGTCCTGACGATGCCCCTGGAGGACGAAACCGCCGGAGAGTCTATTCGGGGCGGCTCCCGCGTGGGAGTGTGGGAGGAGCGACAACCGTCGATTCGCTACACCCGCGGTGTCACGCCCCCGGACATCTGGGTGGAGCCGGTCTGGACCGCGGAGGACATCGTGGCCGGAATGGCCCCGCGCGGGCCGGACGACGTCGTGGGCTTCAGTTGGAGCTGGCCGTCCATCGCGCTCGTTCTCCTGTTCTCGACGGTCATCGTCGGCGCGGTCACGACCAGCGCCCGAGGCTGGCTCGCCGACCGCGGCGAGCCGGCTCCGACAGCGGCCGTACCGACCTCGATGGACGAGGCGAGGAGGCGGGCGATCGAGGTTCTCGACCGGCTCCTCGCTGCGGGTCCGTATCCGCCCGAGCAGGCTCAGCCGCTGTACTCGGAGAGCAGCGGAGTGGTCCGCCGCTTCGTCGAGCGGCTCGACCCCGAGTGGGGCCCCGAGCTCACCAGCACCGAACTCATGCGCAGCCTGGCGGCGCGGGCGTCCGACGGCGACGCCCTGACCCCCGAGATGAGGACCGCCGAGGCGGTGAAGTTCGGCAGACTGCGTCCAGACCCCGAGCACACCACGGCGCACCTGACGGTCCTCCGAAGTTGGTTCGAGGGGCGCGCGGGGGGCCGCGCATGAGCCTCGCCTTCGCCCAGCCGGCCTGGCTCGCGATTCTGGCGATCGTGCCCGTGTGGCTTTGGTGGGTCGTCCCGAAAGGGAGCGGCGCGATGTTGGTCGCGCGTGGCTCGGAGGCGCGAGGGGTCTCGATGCGCACCTGGGCCGGGAGGGGACTGGAGCTGGCTCCCATCCTCCTGCGGGCGCTGGGAGTCTCCGCGGTGATCGTCGCGCTCGCCCAACCGCAGATCGTCGAGACGTTCGAGGAGCCGGTGGCCGAGGGTGTCGGTATCGCCATCGCCATCGACCTGTCGACATCCATGGGTGCGCGCGACCTCTCCAGGCGCGCGTCCCGCATGCAGGCCGCCAAGGAGACGATCCTCGAGTTCCTCGAGGGTCGCACCGACGAGGTCGGCATCGTCTCGTTCGGCGGCGAGGCGCTGACCCGCGTGCCACTCACGCGTGACTACTTCGTGGTGCGCGCCGCGGTCGAGGACCTGGACTCGCGGCTCCTGCTCGACGGCACGGACATCGCCGCGGCCATCGCCGCGGGGGCCGGGCTCCTTCGGGACGCACCGCACCGCTCGAAGATCCTGATCCTGGTGACCGACGGGGCGCACAACGGGGAGGGCATCGCACCGTCCAGGGCGGCGCGGGCCGCTGCGACGTTCGGCATCCGCATCTACCCGATCGCCATCGGCACCGACTACATGCTTCGCGATCAGCTCGCCGAAATGGAAACGGTCCTGACCCAGGCGGCGCTCGTCACCAACGGGCGCTACTTCCGCGCGACCGACGTCGAGGGCCTGGAAGCGATCTACGAGGAGATCGATCGCCTGGCCGCGCCTTCCGAGGAGCTCGTCGAGCGCACCGAGGCGACCCCGATCGGGCTCTGGGTCATGCTCGCCGCTCTCCCCTTGCTGCTCCTCGGAGCGACCGTGCGCGGCTCGCGGTGGGGGGTGCTCCCGTGATCTTCGAGCGTCCCGAGTTCCTCTCCCTCGCGCCGTTGGTCGCCATCCTGTTCGCGTTCGCGATCGCCGCGCACTGGCGACGCTCGAAGGCGCTGGCGGCGGCGTACGAGTCGACGGCCATCCGACGGTTGCTGCCGGCGAGCCTGGGGCGCTTTCCGACGCACCGCTTCCTGTCGCTGGTCGGCGCCGGCGTCCTCCTTGGACTCGCCGCTGCGGGCCCGGTCCTGTGGGAGCCCGAGCCACCCGACCCACCGCCACCTCTCGACCTCGCCGTCGCGGTGGATCTTTCGTTGTCGATGAACGCGGCGGCCACCTCGACGAGCCGGATCGAGCGCGCCCGGCAGGCGATCGACCGCTTGACCGACGAGCTGCCCTCGGTCCGCTTCTCGCTCGTCGTCTTCGCGGGGTGGCCGTACGTCCTCGTCCCCCCGACCGACGATCCGGACGTCATCCGTTACTTCGTCGACTCGCTGCAACCCGAAGTGGTCCAGGAGCAGGATAGGGGCAATTCGCTCGCGGCCGCGCTCGAGCTCGCGGGTGCCACGCTTCAGTCCCGCCCCTCGGACGGGGGCAGGCAGGCGATTCTGGTTCTCTCGGATGGCGACGTATTCCAAGACGAGGAGTCGCTCACGCGAGCGTCGGCGGACGCGGCGGCCCGCGGCTTCGAGGTCTGGGTCGCGGGTGTGGGCTCCGAGGAGGGCTCACCGATCGCGATCGCGGGGGAGCCGGTCATCGACGTCACGGGGCGGGCGGTGCGCACCAGTCAGAACGTCGACCTCCTGCGTGCCGTCGCCGACGCCGGCCAAGGCCGCTATGCGAACGTCACGGAGGAGGCCGGACTCGAGTCCCTCGTCGCGGACCTCCGGGACCTGAGCGGGGACTCCCGCGAAGGCCCTGCCGAGCCCTTCGACACGACCGCGCTCTTCGCGCTGCTGGCGATCCCACTCCTGCTGTGGGAAGGACTCGCCGATACACAGCGTGGGCGAATCGGACGCGGGACCGAGCGAGCCTCCGACGACCCGTCCGCCCCCGCGCGCGACGGCTCGACGGCGAGGGTCCGGGCCGCGTGAGCGATTCGATCTTCCTGCGCGGATGGCGCGCGCTGCTCCTGGTGGGTCTCTCGGTCGCCGGCATCGCGCTGACGCTCAACGCGGAGCGTGAGAGCGAGTCGCGCGCCAACCGGCTGCACCGTGCCGACCAACTGGAGGAGGCGGCGGCGATCTACGGCGCGCGTGCCGCCGACGAGTCTGCTCCGGACCGTATCCGCTACAACCTGGGGACGACGCTGCTCCGGCTGGGCGAGGCCGACGCGGCCATCGAGCTCTTCGCCGGCACCGAGTCGGACGACGAGCGGGTGCGCGCCGGGGCCCACTACAACCTCGGGCTCTGGCGTCTGATCCAGGCGCTGCTGGCGGGGAGCAACGACTCCGTGGTCTACCACGCGAGCCTGGCGCTCGAGGAGAACAAGGCGGCCCTTCGCATCGATCCCGATCATCCCGACGCGCCGTGGAACCTCGCGTTCGCGCAGATCCTGATCACGGAGGCTTCGCCCGACTTCTCGACGGGCAATATGGATCAGCCGAACGGCGCGCCGGACCTGGGAGAGATCCAGATCATCGAGGGACCCTCACCCTTCGGGCAGGACGAGGGGTTCGGCGAGCAGGCCTCGGATGCGGAGGAGGAGGCACTGGCCCAGCAGGACGTGCTTCCGCTGACGCCGGCCGAGGCCAGCGAGATCCTGGGCACCGGGCATCTCGATCCGTCGACGATGACCGGCAAGCTGCTCCTCAGGGAGGGTCGAGAGCGTCGACGTCGACAGGACTTCTCGGTGGGCCCGCCCTGGTAGCCTGGTAGGGCTCAGGGGCACGCGACCCGGCTGAGGATCCACCCGCTCCCAGCGCCGTCCCGCCCCTCGATGCGGGGCTCCAATCGGTCGGCCGTGACCCGCGCGTAGACGATGCGCACGGGGAAGTCGTGCTCGAGGTTCTCGAACACGTACTCGCTCCCCACGCTCACCAGCGGAAAGCCGTGCTCGGAGATCGACCCGCGTGGGTAGGGCCACAGCGTGACGACGCCATCGGCCTCGTCGATACGGCTGAACTCGAAGTCGACGACCTCTCCGTCACGCAGGTAGCGCGTGGTGCCGAGCATCAGCCCGCCTTCGGGGGAGGTCCACTGTTCCTGCAGCTCCACGGTGCCGGTCTGGCCCGCCCAGCAGCCGGTGAGGAATGCCATGTCGGCGAGCGTATTGGGCGCCTGGGCGCTGGCGGCCCCGGCATCGACACCGCTCAGAACCGCGCACAGCATTACACTCGCGATTCGGGCAGTCCTCATGAGCCGGCTCCGATAGCTGGACGAAGGGCCATCGCGCAACCTATGCGTTCGGGTCGAAGGTGTATCCCAGGTAGGAAAAAAGCAGAATATACGCCAGCGCCCCGAAGGTGAGCCACGTCCAAAGCTTTCCAGGCTTGGCGTCGGGACCCTTCGGCTTGTCCAGGAACGGCACGAAGAGCAGCACGATGCCGACCACACCGAACGCGCCGACACCGACCAGCTCTCCCTCGATCCCCATGATCTCGGCAGGCAAGTAGCGGAGGGTCTGGAACATGAACATGAAGTACCACTCCGGCTGAATGCCCGCGGGCGCCGGCGCGAACGGATCTGCCTTCTCACCCAGGTGGGCCGGGAAGAACGCGGCGGCGGCGGCGAGCATCGCCAAGGCGGCGAGCCAACCCACCAAGTCGCGAAGCAGGAACTGCGGGAAGAACTTCATGGACCGCCTCGGGCCGCCCTCTGCTTCGATGCTCGGAGGCACACTCATGCCGTGACGCTGCACGAGAAGCACGTGCAGAGCGACCAGCATGAAAGCCAGGGCAGGAAGCACGGACACGTGCAAAGCGTAGAAGCGCGTGAGCGTGGCACCTGAAACGTCCTCCCCACCCCTGAGCACGTCACGGATGAACGGCCCCACGACGGGCACCACGCCGGGGATCTCTGTTCCAACTCGTGTCGCGAAGAAGGAGAGCTCGTTCCAGGGCAGCAGGTATCCCGTGAAGCCCAGGCCCATCGACACGAACAGCAGGCCGACACCGGTGATCCACGTGATCTCGCGTGGCGCGCGGTACGCCTTCAGGAGCATGACGCTGAACATGTGCACGAACGCCATGAAGATCATGAGGTTCGCACCCCAGGAATGGATCGAGCGGATGAGCCATCCGAACTCGACCTCGGCCATGAGGAACTGGATCGACTCGTAGGCGCCCTCGGCGCTGGGCCTGTAGTAGAAGAGAAGAAGGATGCCGGTGGCGATCTGTAGGAGGAACAGGAAGAGCGCCATGCCGCCGATGTAGTACCAGAAGGAATGGCGGTGAACGGGCACCTCCTTCTTGCGCAGGACCGGCATGATGGCCGAGAGCCCGATGCGATCGTCCAGCCAGGATGCGAATCGCCCGATCGCGCCTCGCGCTCTGGAACCGGGGCCCGTCCCGTCGGTCATCAGCTTCTCACGCTGACCACGATCTGCCCCCCACGCTCGTTCACGTCGAAGACCTGCAGCGGCTCGGGAGGTGGCCCGGCGATATTTCGACCATTGAGGTCGAAGTGGCCATTGTGGCAGGCGCACCAGATGTGACTTAGGTCCTCTCTGTACTGGACCGTGCAGTCGAGGTGGGTGCACCGAGCCGAGAAGGCACGCAGCTCGCCGCCCGGCGTGCGCACGAGAATCCCGGGACGGGTACCGAACTTGAAGATCCTCCCAAAGTTGCTCGGCACATCGTCCGCCGCGAAAGCGAGCGTCACGCTGTTGACGGACGCCTCCGGCACCTCCGGCGGCACGATGTAGCGCGCCACCGGATAGAAGACCGCGGCGAGGAAGCCCCCCGCGCTCGTCCCCAGGAGCCAGTCCACAAAGCGTTTGCGCGTCACCGGCTTCGTGCTCGAGTCCCCGTCCTTCATGATGTGTCCTCCGCTCTCTCGAGCTCGCGGATCTTCATGAGTAGTCCAATAATCAACAGCAGAATGATGGACGCCGAAGCCCCGAGGCCGAGACGCCGGAACCGGTGCTCGTCGAGCGCCTCCCGTCCTCGTTCCGCCGCCCTGACGGTGATCTCCATGCCCGCCGCGACCTGCTCCCTCACGGGCGCCACCTGGAACGTGTGGATGGCGCTATGCGCGCGGGTTTGGGCGTTACCCACGTCCTCCAGCTCGAAGAGCGCCTGGCTCACCTCCATGCCGACGTTCTCGGCCTCCTCCAGAATGGCCCGGCTGGCCTCGGCGGCCCGGTTGAGCGTGTCGAGCACCGCTGCGATGCGCCGGAACTCGAGCCCCAGCGTGTCCGGGGGCTCGTGGCAGGTGAGGCAGACGTCCTCGGACCTGGCGAGCAACGCCGCGTCATCGACCGACTCGATGGCGTGATGTTCGTGGCAGAGAGCGCAGCCTGGGAGGTCGGCCTCCTCGAAGATCTGCCCGTGGGCGCTGTCGTCGAAGTAGTCGGCCATGACCGAGTGGCACTGCCCGCACACGTTGCGCACGGACGCGAGCCCCGGCGGCGCGGCACCATGATTCCCGTGGCAGTCGTTGCAGACCGGCGCCGACAGGTCCCCTTCTTCGAGCAGGAGCTGACCGTGCACACTACCCGTGTACTCGGCGACCTGGCTCGTGCCGATCTCGCGAGCGGCCATGCGCGCAGGGTTCGCATGGCACCGGCCACACGTGCTCAGGATGTTGGAGGGGTGCACCGTCGAAGCTGGGTCGTCCGCAGGACGGATCTCATGAGCGGGGTGGCAGTCGATGCAGGTCGCGACGTCCGGGTCGTTGGAGTCTTGCAGAAGCTCGCCGTGTCGCGAGGTCCAGTACTCCTGAACCTGGTCGACCCGTAGGCCGGGATCGAACTGGCGCATGAAGACCGCGTCCGAGTGGCATCGCCCGCACATCCCCGGGATCTCACGGCGCTCAGGAGCTGCCAGAAAGCCCGCAGCGGGATTGAGCTGGTTCGTGCCACCGCTTCCGTGGCAGGCGAGGCACCCGAACCCCGTCTCCGCGTGTACGTCCCTCTCGTAGGCACGTGCAGGAGCGACGAGGCTCTCCTCCTCCAGAGCGAGGTGGCAGTCCCGACAGGCGTCCGAGGACGGGAGCGTCTGGGCGGCAGTGGGTACGAGCGGCAGCAACCACAGAAGCGTCGCCAGCCAGAGGTGACGAGCCACCCTCATGGGTGCCTCCAGCCCGCCAGGGCCGTGGTCCCGCCACGCATCCGGTGACACTCGATGCAACTTCCGCCCGGCTCGTGGTCGATCTGATCCAGGTGACAGGACTCGCACACCGGGCGAGTGGTCGCGATAGCCTCGACCTCGGGCGCCCTGTGACAACCGGAGCCGCTGCAGGTCAGGTGCACCTCGACGCCGTGGGCACCGGCGGCCGGTTCAACGTGACAGGCGGCGCACGACGACTCCACCGTGTGGTGCTCCGCATGACACGACGCGCACGCCACCGCTGGGGTGAGCGCCGGAAGCGCCTGATGGCAGCTCGAGCAGTCGAGGTCGTCATGGATCGAGTGATCGAAGTCGAGCGCGCGCTCCCTCGGCCCGGCCCAGACCTCCAGCGCCAGCTCCTGCACGCTGGCGAGCGTGGGACGGCTCTCGTGGCAGGACTCACATGCGAGCAGTTGAGCGGCGTCGTGGTGGCAGGACTGACACTGCTCCGGCGACAAGGCCTGGACCGTCGCGCTCGCGGCCGCAGTATGGCAGTCGGCGCATCCCAGGTCGGTATGGGAGGCGTGCCCCCGAGGCACCTCGTGGCATACCGCACAGGTGACCTGACCGTGCGCCTCGTGCGGGAACGACTCGGGGCGCGTGGAGCGCTGCATGGCGTCCGGAAGGAAGGGCCGTAAGCCGGGCTCGGTCGTCGCGCCCTGCTCCACGGTGGCCGGTACGACCGCAATCGTCTGCGGCTGGTCCGCCTCGCTCTCCGGTTCTCCGCCACAGGACGCGGCGAGCGCCACGACGAGCAGAGCACCGGTCCAGGGGCGGCTCATGGCTACTACTGCTCCAACACGTCGGGTCGGAGGCTCAGCAATATATACGCCGCGGTAGCGTCGATTTGCCGGGGTGTAAGATCATGATCGCCGAACACCGGCATCCCCGACTCGTGACCGACGAAGATCATGCGCCGTAGGGAGTCGAGGTTCGCCAGGGGCCAGTCCGGAGCGACCAGGCTCGGGACGGCGAGGTTTCGCTCGCGGGCGTATTCGGTGTCCCCCCGGCCCAACTGGCCGTGACAGCGTCGACATTCCTCCGAGTAGATCGTATTGCCCTCGAGCATCAGCGCGGACGAGTCGGGCCACGACACAGAGTCGAATACGTCCGCGGCGTACGCCGCCGCCGCTCGGTTCACCCGATCGGCACGGTCGGGAGGCTCGAAGTCGTGACTCGTGCATCCAATCAGGGCCACTGAAGCCGCGAGGACGACTCCGGCGCACACCTTGGGGAATCCGGCTGGCGAGCTCATCGATACCTCACGGAATGCTGTCTCCATTATGCAGGAGCGTGGCTCCAGGCACGACGCTCCTGGCACGCTCCAGGGCCTCTTCGGCCAAATCCACGTCACCCAAAGCGTCCGCCGCCATGTACACGCCGAACCAGCCGGCGGCGAGATCGGGCGCGATCTCGGTTGCTCGACTGTAGTGAAGCAACGACTGCTCGAAGTCGTCGATGCGATACGCAGCCGAACCACTGTCGAGCTGCGCCACTGCCGCCGCAGGCATGTTCTCGCGGGCCTGCATGCCTTGGTGAGGGTCGAGGGTGTCCGTCCTCTGATCGTCGGGCCGGCAGGAAACTGCGGCGGCCAGGACGAGGAGCACTGCTAGAGCGCGTCTCTTGTTCATGGCTCGTCACTCGTTCAAAGGGTTGCCGATATGACACGCCAGGCAGGTTCTCGGGCTCCGCCCCCAAGCTCGCTCGGCGTCGAAGCCGACCGTGTGCGGACTCACCTTGAAGGCGCCGAGCACTCCGTGGCACTGCGTGCAGTCGACCTGCTGATGACAGCTGGCACAACTCTCCAGATTCTGCCGCGCCGCCTGTCCGTGACGGATCAACCAGACCGGACCATCGTCATGATAGCCGGGCCCGAGTCGGCCGCTACTTACGAGCCCCACCTGAACATGGCATTCCCGACAGAAGACCTGAGTGCTGTGGCAGCTCGAGCATTCTGCGTCGCGGCCGAAGGCGTCTGCCGTGTGCCGGGCGAGGAAGGAGCTCGGGTGGTATCCGTTGCCGACGGGCGCGTCGTGGCAGCTTACGCAGAAGGTCTCCTGATGGCAGGTCGCGCAGGTCTCTGCGCCGGCCGCGCCGAGGCCCGTATGCGCGTTCATGAAGAAGACGCTCTCATGGCTGTCGGGTGCTCGACCCGCGACACGGACTCCAGGTGCCACGACATCATCGCGTGACGGCATCGACAGGACGGCGGCGGGCAGGGGGATAACGTGGCAGCTCGTGCAGTCGTTCGACGTGTGGCAGGTCGCGCACTCCGCTCTGGAAGCTTCGGCGCCGTGCAGGGTGAGCCACTGACCGGCACGGTGGGTCGTCGGCTCGTTGTAATGGGCCACCGCCACAGGTAGCCGCATTCCCGGCGGCGCGGCAGGGAAGTCTGCAATGACATCGCGCTCCGTATCGACGTGGCACGACACGCATCGCTCCTGCGTGTGGCAGGTCGCACAGCGCGACGCGTTCTCTTGGACCGCCACTCCGTGATCCCTCTCCAGGAAGGAGCCCGGCTCGTGATCCGAGGGCAGCGGCAAGGCCTCGATTCGAGCGAGATCGAACGCCGTGCGAGCCAGCGGCACGTGACAGGCGTCGCAACTCGCGTCGACCTGGTGCTCGGTCGCCGCATGCGCGTGGCATCCCCAACACGTCCCCAGCTGGATCTCGTCAGCGACGGCCATGCGTTGGCCACCGGGGAGGATGTGACAGGAGGCACAGCTCTGTGCGGGATCTCCCGACGCCTCGAGCGCCGCATCGTGCTCGAGGTGCGAATACGACACGTTGTCGACGCGTCCGGTCGGACCGCTCCAGGTAACGGCTTCCTCACGCACGCCGTCGTGACAGCCCCGGCACGAGGCCGGATCCGGATAGAAATCGGACTCGTCCCCCGCGGGCACGCCCTCGTGGCAGCCGGCGCAGAGCGGGAAGAGCCCCTGGTGCGCCTCGTGGGGGAAAGGAGCCTCCTGAACGGCGTTTGCGGAGACCGCAAGTCCGCCGAGCCCGACAAGGGCGCCAGCAACAAGGACCCAGATCCGTGCATGGGAGGCTCTCACCATCATCCACCGGGCCTCCTGCCCATGCCCGGATCTCCTCCGAGATCGAACCTGAGCGAAGTCCAAGCCCGCCCTTGGTTCCATGGGCTCGTGAACACGTTTCCTCCGTCGCGGTGGCGGATCATCGAGAACCCACCGGACAAGCCCACGCGATCGGTGAGCGCGTAGTCCGCGGTCGCCCCAGCCCCGAACGCCCGGCCCTGGCCCAACCGGTACTCCTCGATCTGTTGGAACGAAAGAGCGGTGGCGGAGACCGACACTCGATCGTTGACTCGGTACCGAGCGGTGCCGTCCACGCTGCTTAGGAATGCACCCGGGCCCCACTCCAACTGATAACGACCGTCGAGGGTCCACCTTGGAGCCGGCGCATACTGCACGCCGACGTCGGCCCTCCAACCGTTGTCCTTCATCGGCTCGAGAATGACGGTCGCTCCGGTCGCCCCGTAGCTACGGGCGCCTCCGGCGACCCACACCCCGAGCGACGCGCTCGGTGACCAGCCTAAGCGAGCGACGGCCTCGCTGTAGGAGACCGGCTCGAAGAAGCCCCAGATGGTCGACAGGTCGAAGTAGGGCACGTAACGACGCGCGCTCAATTCGACGAGCCAACGTCCGTCGCGCAGCGGCGCGGAAGCGGTGAGCTCGGCTTTGCCTACCTGCTCGAAAGAGAAGTCGTAGTCCACCGACCCCGTGACGCGCACGCGCGACAGCACGGTGGTGGCGTCCAGAGATGCCCGCTCGCTCACCAGGCTCGAGCGATCCCACAGGATCTCGCGATGGTAGCGAGCCGTGGTTAGGATCCCGGCCGTCCTCATGCTGGCGCTTCCGCCGACCAGCAGGACGCCGTGGTCCAGGAAGAAGTCGTCCAGGGCGCGTAGGGCAGAGCTCGACGGCTCCCGCAAACCCCGGGCCAAACTGCGCCCGCCGTAGATCTCGGCTCGCGCGGAGCCGTACGTATAGGAGGCGCTGACACCGTCGAACGCCGACAGGCCGAGTCCAGATCGCAGGTCCTGTCGGCCGGCGCGCACGCGCATCGGTCCACGCTGGAGTTGGGCGTAGGCAAGCATCGCGTCGAACTCGTCGTCCGACCGGGGCCACATCAGATCGCTCCCCGCGTGGAGGCGCACGCGTGCTAGAGCCGTGACGCTGAGCCCCTCCACCCCCAGCCCCCAGTACGTGAGGCTCAGGTCCTGCGTCGCGGCGACGGTCTGCTCCTCTGCGAGCGGGAGGTACCCGGTGCAGATCGTGGGCAAGACGCACGACACCTCGATGCCGTTGTAGAGGAGGCGCCCGTTCGCATCGGTCACGACGTCGGCGCGCGGCACGGTGTCCAGGCCGAGGGGACGCAGCTCGACCATCTGCACGGAGGTCGTTGCCCAGCCCCTGTAGTCCTGCGCCGTCGACATCGTCGGGACGACCGATGCGGCGAGCGCCATGAAGAGCGCCGCACAGACCGTCGCGCCCGCCCGCCGGACGCCCCATCGCCCGTGCAAGCGCGCGGAGGTCATTGGAGTGCGCCTCGTTGCGGCAACGGAGCCGGAAGCGTGTGACACTCGGCACAAGTGCGCTCGGGCTCGTGCTGCCTGAGGTCCTGGTGGCATCCGAGGCAGAACGCCCGCGTCCGCGGCACCGTTTCAAACGGAACGTCCGTGTGGCAACCCGAGCCGCTGCACGTCACGTGCGCCTGCAGCGGCGGATGGGCTTCGACCGGGGCCACACGATGGCACGACGCGCAGTCGGACTCGGCGGTGTGGTGTTCTGCATGACAGCTCGCGCAGTCGAGGCTCGCGGGGACCGCCATCGCGATGCCCTGCGTGTGGCACGACGCGCAGTCCACGGCTCCGTGTTCCTCGTGTGGGAACGTGACAGTTCGGCTCGGAACTTCGGTGCCCACCGAGAAGCTCATCGCCTGGGTGAGGCGATAGGTCTCGGCAGGGACGTCGCCGGCATCGTGGCAAAGGTCGCACGACTGCGAGACGGGCTGAGTGTGGTGGCAGCTCCGGCAGTCCTGTACGGCAGCCAGTGCCACGATGCCATGCCCCGCGGTGCTGGCGTGGCAACTCGCGCACTCCACATTCTCGTGCTGCGTGTGCGCGAACCCGAGAAGCGCGTCCGGCGCGTCGACGGCGGTCATGCCCCGGTGGCAGCTGGCGCAGTCGGATCCGTTCAGCGAGAAGTCGTGCGCCTGGTGGCAGTACAGGCAGTCCGACATCAACGACGCGTCGAGCCCGACATGGAAGGGCGTAAGCGAGCGCATACCCTCGTGACACCCTGACGTAGCGCACGAGTTGGCCGCTTCCGCAGGTGTGGCCTGCGTATGCGGGTTGTGGCAGGCCGCGCAGCCACCCGCGTGGGGATCCGGGTCTGGAAGCTCCACGAGCGTCCGCATGACGTGACAGCTCAGGCACTCCTCGTAGTCGGGGAGGAAGGCCGCGTCGAGCTCGTTGCCGATCAGCGAGGCCTGCTGAGCCGTCGGCGCCACGAACGTGTGACAGGCGGCGCAGTGGATGGTCAGGTCGCTCATGCCGCCGAGCTGGATGATGTTGTCCGCGTGGCACTGCGACTGGGCGCACGTCTGATCGATCGGTGCGAACTCGTGGATCGACGAGGCATGACACTCGACGCACTGCAGCCCCTCGAGTACCGGGTCCTCCGATTCGAAGTGGACCCGATGTCCGGCGGAGTTCGCGATGGAGCGCCAGCGTACGGGGTCACCCTGAATGTGACATTCCGCGCAGACTTCATTAGGGACCGGAGAATGCTCCGACACCTCGTCCGGATTCTCGATGAACGCAGTGAGACCCATGGTCGAGCGCTCGATCAGGGTCGGCCTGTGACAAGCTTTGCAGCCGAGCCCCTGGTGGGGACTCTGGGCAAAGCGCTCGAACGGCTCCGACATGAGGTGGCACTGCATGCAGAAGTCGTTGTCGTGCTGTACATAATCGTAGGCTCGATACGCGTAGTAGCTGCCCCCGCCTACACCCGCCGCGATCAGCACGCCCACCACCGCCAGCACGGCGGGGGACAGACGACCTAGCATATCAACCAGTCGCCTCGAGCGTGAGGACGTGTCGTCGGCCATGAGAGTCAGAGTGAGGGTCTAGCGTGCATTGGTCCAGCGTGCGTTGGTCCAACCCCTGCGGACGAAGCCGCGGCCGCCCGGCTGTGTGCCGGACGGCCGCTTCGGTTCATGGTGCGAAGTCCTCGGTTTTAGTCTTCCACCGGCACGAACTGCGGCCACATGGTCCTGAGGCTGACGTTCGTCTGGGCCGGCAGGCCGTATTCGTCCCTCACCTCGTCGATGCTCGCGACGAGCAGCGCCTCGGTCATGAACGGGTTGTGGACCGCCGAGCTCCTGATCTCGCCGAGCTCCATGTTGAACTGCGCACCCTCGGCCACCGTGAAGATCGTATCGCCTCGGTTGATCTGCGTGGGATCGTTCGTGACTACCTGGGTCAACAGGGCGTCGAGCTCTGCGACCAGGTTGTCGATCCGGGTCGTAGCCGCGTTGTACGCGGACAGCGCCGCCGTGGCATCACCGTGGCAGCCGCTCGTCGTGCACGAGGCCCACGTCCGCTCCGTGGTGTTCACGGCGCACGAGTCGTCCGCGATCGGAGCGCCCGACGCATCCAGGCACGGGATCGGCTTGAACAGGTGGCCCGTCGCGGTGACCACGAAGGCTCCGGACGCGTCGTTCACGTCGTAGGAGTTCACGTGGCAGCCGACGCAGAGTCCGGCGTTCGCCGCGCTTCCGTGTGAACCGCGGATGCGGTCGATGTTGTATGCGAAGTTGGGCGGCAGCCAGCCGACGTCTCCGACGACGCCGAGCAGCAGCGGACCTTGCGGCGAGTGCGGCCCACGGGTCCCACCCGGCGAGTCCTCCAGATCTGGAACCGCGCGCTTGACGTGGCACTGCATGCACAGGTTCTTCTCCACGTCCGGGTCGTCCACGGACATCCTCAGCTGCCCCGGATTCGAGGCGTCGTGAGGATCGTGGCACACCGCGCACGTGATCGGCAGGTTGTTGTCCGTGTCGTCCACGACAGTGCCGAACTCGGAGTAGATCGTCTGCACGCCGAGCAACTCGAGCGCGCCCTCTCCGGTGTGGCACGACTCGCAGTCGGACCTCCCCTGTGGGTAGGCGTTCATGTCACCGTGCCGCGACTGGCTCCACTCTTCCACGAACGGGTGGTGGCTGCCCGCGTGGCACTCGCCGCACCCCACAGTGAGGTCGATGCCGACGCTCAGCGGCGCCATCGGCACGGTGAGGTCGGTGGGGTTGGTCACGTGGGCGAGCCCCGGACCGTGGCACGACTCACACTGCACGTCGTGGTAGCGGTCCTCGAACGTGGTGTTGTAGCCGGCCTCGACGTCGATGGCGTTGCCGAGTTCGTTGACCGAGTGGCAGCCCTCGCAGAAGCCCTGCGCGGCGCCTGAGGCCTGCAGCGTCTCCCAAGCATCTGCGTGGGCCGTGCCTTCCCAGTCACCCTGCTTCTCGACGTGGCAGTTGCCACAGACGGTCAACTGGGCTGCCTGGTCCGAATAGCCGAGGAAGTTGGCCGCCTGAGCGAGCGGCTCCTCGAAGAGGTCGCGATCCCGGAAGATGATCTTCTCGTCCACGCAGCCCGCGAGGGCGGAAAGGCCGAGCACCGCCATCGGGATGATTGCGAAAGCCCTACATGACCTTCTCATGGTCCACCTCTCTTCCTTCGCCCCGTGGGCGGAACCGCCTGACTGATCGTTCATTTGCACGTGAAAAGTGGTGCAAGCGTGTTATGGCGCGGTGTCAGGCAAAATCCCCTATGTGAGTAAGGTGATAGGTAGATCTACCGATGGGGGTTCGGGGAAAGCAAGTAGACGAAGTCGCCGCGGTCGGGGATTCCCCGACTCGCCAAGGCGTGATTCGCCCCCTGGGAGCGAGGCGTGCGTCGCCGGAGATTTCAGCAAAAGACGGTGGGCTGATCAACGGCTGGACGTTGCCCTCCGCGCCGCGGACGGGCTCGACATAGATGCTGTATCCGTCTGACGGTGGAGGTGAGTCCATGTTCTTTCCCACTTCGCACGCCTGGACTCACGACGAGACGCTCGCTGAGCATTTGGAGCGCCGCGGCGTAAGCCGGCGTGACTTTCTGAAGTTCTGCGGGCAGATCTCCGTCATGCTCGGGCTCAGCGAGGCGCTGACCCCACGCGTGGTGGAGGCCCTGCAGAGCGTTCGACGACCCTCGGTGGTCTGGCTCCAGCTACAGGAGTGTACGGGGTGCGTCGAGAGCGTCCTCCGGTCGGCTGATCCGACCATCGGGGATCTGGTGCTCGACCTGGTTTCCCTGGACTACCAGCACACGTTGATGGCCGCCGCCGGTGACGCGGCCGAGGCGGCGCTGCAAGCGTCCATGGAGGAGAACTACGGCGAGTACATCCTGCTGGTCACGGGATCGGTTCCGTTGGAGGAAGACGGGATCTACCTGACCATCGGGGGACGCACGGGCCTCGAAATCCTGGAGGAAGCGGCCGCCGGAGCCGCCGCCGTAATCGGCATCGGTGCTTGCGCGCACTTCGGGTCCGTGCAAGCTGCGCGCCCGAACCCGACGGGCGCCGTCGGCATCGCAGAGATCGTTCGGGACAAGCCGGTGGTCACCATCGCGGGTTGTCCGCCCATCGCGGACGTGGTCACTGCGACCGTGGTCCACTACCTCACGTTCGGTCGGCTGCCCGACACGGACGGCGAGGGAAGGCCCCTGTTCGCCTACGGCGCCCGCATCCACGACCAATGCCCCCGAAGAGCACACTTCGACGCTGGCCAGTATGTGGAGAGGTTCGACGATGAGGGCGCACGTCGAGGATGGTGCCTCTACCGGGTCGGCTGCAAAGGTCCGGCGACGTTCTCGCCGTGTCCCATCCTGCAGTGGAACGACCACACCGACTGGCCGATCGGGGCAGGGCACCCGTGTCTCGGGTGCACCGAGCGGTTCTTCTGGGACACCATGACGCCGTTCTACGGTCGCCTGCCCAACGTGGCGGGCTTCGGCGTCGAGCGCACCGCGGACACCATCGGCGCCGCATTGGCCGTGGGCAGCGCCGCGGGCGTCGCCGCGCACGCGATCGCGACCGGCGTCAGTCGGGCTCGCGAACGGAGGAAGGGGGCTCCGCTCCCCGTGGTACCCAACCCGGGCACGGGTCCCGCCCCCGGCACGCCGGACTCCGGCAAGGAGGGATCCGATGGCTAGAGTCGTCGTCGACCCGATCACGCGGATCGAGGGACATCTGCGGATCGAGGTCATGGAGGAGCAGGGCCGCATCACGGACGCGTGGGCCTCGTCCACGCAGTTCCGCGGCATCGAGACGATTCTCGAGGGTCGTGACCCCCGCGATGCATGGGCGTTCACGCAGAGAATCTGTGGCGTGTGCACGGTGGTGCACGCGCTCGCCTCGTGTCGCGCCGTGGAAGACGCGCTAGGGATCTTCGTCCCACCCGCGGGCGGTCTGATCCGGAATCTGGTCCACGGCATGCAGACCGTGCAGGACCACGTCATCCACTTCTACCACCTGCACGCGCTCGACTGGGTCGACGTGGTGAGCGCATTGTCTGCCGACCCGTCGGCAACGTCCAACCTGGCCAGGAGCATCTCGCCATGGCCGAACAACTCGGCGACCTACTTCGCGGAGGTCCAGAACCGGGTCCAACGCTTCGTCGAGTCCGGCCAACTCGGGATCTTCACGAACGGCTACTGGGGCCATCCGGCGTACAACCTGCCGCCCGAGGCGAACCTCATGGCGGTGGCGCACTACCTGGAGGCCCTGGACTGGCAGCGTGACGTCATCCGGGTCCACACGATCTTCGGTGGCAAGAACCCGCATCCGAACTTCCTCGTGGGCGGCATGGCTTCCGCCATCAACCTCGAGGATACCGGGACGATCAACGCGGAGAGCTTCACCAAGATCCAGGGGATGATCCAGCGGGCCCGTCGCTTCGTCGAGGAGGTCTACTGGCCGGATCTGCAGGCCATCGCGTCGTTCTATCCCGAGTGGGCATCCATCGGCGGCGGCGTGACCAACTACATGTCCGTGGGCGAGTACCCGGACAACGGGCAGTGGCGTGACGCCGACTCGATGTACTTCCCCAGTGGCGTGATTTTCGACCGCAACCTGTCGGAGGTGCTGCCGTACGACCACCAGCAGGTGGCCGAATACATCACGAGCTCGTGGTACGAGTACGAGGGCGGCGACGACGTGTCGCTGCATCCGTGGGAGGGCGAGACCACGCCCCGCTACACAGGACCGCAGCCGCCGTGGCAATATCTCCAGGACTTCGACAAGTACACCTGGATGAAGGCGCCACGGTACCAGGACCGGCCCATGGAAGTCGGGCCGCTGGCGCGGGCGCTGGTCGCCTACGCGTCGGGCCACACCGACGTGCAGGACCTGGTGAACGACACGCTCGGCCGGCTCGGCGTCGGTCCGGAAGCGCTGTTCTCGACGCTCGGCCGCACCGCGGCGCGGGGGGTCGAAACGGTTCTACTAGCACGCAAACTGCAGGATTGGTTCGACGCCCTGATCGGCCGTATTCGCGCCGGCGACACCACCACCTTCAACGGTGACTTCTGGGAGCCTGACACGTGGCCCGAGTCGGCCCGTGGCTACGGCTTTCTGGAGGCGGCGCGAGGCTCGCTGGGCCACTGGGTCCAGATCGAGAACGGCGCCATCCGACACTACCAGTGCGTGGTGCCGAGCACGTGGAACTGCTCGCCGCGTGACGCGAGTGGCGCCAACGGCCCCTACGAGGCCGCGCTCATGGACAACCACCCGTTGGTCGACCCTGCGAGGCCCATCGAGATCCTTAGAACGATCCACTCGTTCGACCCGTGCATGGCCTGTGGAGTCCACGTGCTGGACTCGGAAGGAAAGGAGGTCATACGGGTGAGGGTGCAGTGATGGACGCCCCGACGGTGACTCCGCAGGAGAGCCTGAGCCGGGACGTCCCGGTCGAGTACAAGCGCGTCTACCTCTGGCATTGGCCCATCCGGGCCATGCATTGGACGGCTGCGCTCTGCGTGCTGGTTCTGATCGTCACGGGCTTCTATATCGGCGGTCCGTACTTCATGACGTCCGGCCAGCCCAGCGACCACTTCCTGATGGGTTGGGTGCGCTTCACGCACTTCACCGCCGCGGGCGTACTGTTCGCGACCGGGATCGTGCGTCTCTACTGGCTCTTCAACGGCAACAAGTTCGAGCGCTGGCGGGCGCTCTTCCCCTGGCACCGCACGGACTGGATACACCTCTGGCAGTTGGTGAAGAAGTATCTCTTCGTGCAGGCGGAAAAGGCGCCGCACTACCTGGGGCACAACCCGCTGCAGCAGATCGCCTACACTGGGATCTACGTGCTGGCCTTCGTGCAGGTGCTCACAGGCTTCTACCTGTACGGGCTCGTCGACACCGGGGGCTTCTTCTTCGTCACGTTCTCATGGGTCGGGAGCGTGCTCGGTGGGGCGCAGATCGTGCGCTTCGTGCACCACGTGCTCACGTGGTTCTGGCTGATCTTCCTGCCGGTGCACGTCTACCTGACGGTGCGGTCGGATGTGCTCCACAAGGAGAGCCGGATTACCTCGATCGTCAGCGGCGAAAGCTTCGTGCGAGCCGACATCGAGTACGTCGATGATTGACGGCGAGACGGTTGTGCTCGGCGTGGGGAGCCCGCTCATGGGGGACGACGGCCTCGGAGTCGAGGTCGTCGAGACGCTCCGACACCAGTGGGCGCCCGACGCCGACCTCGTCTTCCTGGACGGGGGCACCTGGGGCATGCGCGTCCTGCCGTACATCGAGGGCGCGCGACGCCTGCTCCTGCTCGACGTCATCCGCGCCGGTCGCGAACCGGGCACGCTCATCCGACTGGAGAAGGACGAGCTTCCCCGCCACCTGAAGCAGAAGCTCTCCCCCCACCAGATCGACCTGTCGGAGGTGCTCGCACTGGCCGAGCTCAGGGGCACGTTCCCGGACGAGGCCGTGGCGTTGGGCATCGAGCCCGACGTGGTCGAGCTTCACGACGGACTGAGCGAGACCGTGCAAGCCGCGGTACCCGAGTTGCTCGAAAGGGTGCGCGCCCAGCTCGCCGCGTGGGGTCACGAGCTCGTCCCGGCCAAAGGGGGCCCTCCCGGCGATCCACGCACGAGGGCGGCCGATGCATGAGATGAGCGTGGCGCTGGAAGTCTGCCGCATCGCCGAGGACCAAGTCGGCCTCGCCGCGCTCCCGAACGTGCGGGAGGTGGGCGTCATCGTGGGCCGCGACTCCGGCGTGGAACCCGAGAGTCTCCGTTTCTGTCTCGAGACGCTGCTGGCTAGCGCGCCCTTTCGAGGCGCGCGCGCGGCGCTCGACCTCACACCCGGAGACGACCTCCGGGTCAGCTATCTGGAGATCGAAGATGACGATTCGGCGAATTGAGGTCCGCGAGCGGGTCATGGAGCGGAACAACTCGCTCGCCCGTGACGTGCGCGCCCGGCTCAGAGGCATCGGCGTACCGGCGTTCAACCTGGTCTCCTCTCCGGGCTCCGGTAAGACGCTCCTGCTGGAGCGCACGCTCCAGGACCTCGGAAAGGAGATGCACATCGCGGTCGTGACGGGTGACGTTCAAACGCAGAACGACGCCGACCGCATCGCGAATTGGACCGACCACCTGGTGCAGGCGGTGGTGACAGGGGGCGCTTGTCACCTCGACGCTCGACAGGTGACCCAGGCGCTCGAAGCGCTGGAGCTGAGCGCGGTCGATCTCCTGTTCATCGAGAACGTCGGCAACCTGGTCTGCCCGGCCAGCTGGGACCTCGGAGAGACCGCCAAGATCGTGCTGTTCTCGGTGACGGAGGGCGAGGACAAACCGCTCAAGTATCCGAAGATGTTCCAGCAGGCCCGCTACGCGATGCTCACCAAGACGGATCTGCTACCGCACGTTCCGTTCGATGTCGCGAAGGCGAAGGAGTTCGCGCTCGAGGTGAACCCGCGTCTCCAGTTCTTCCAGACGTCCGGGCTCACCGGAGACGGCCTCGAACCCTGGTACGACTTCCTCAGGGCTCAGGTCACGCCCAGAACCAGACCCAAGGCGCGGGCCCGTAGGTCCAACGGCCTCGCCGGTGCGGCGTCATGACCCAGGCGCGGCTCTCCCCCGCCCCGCGGCCCGACCCCGGCCGTGAGCTCCCGCGCAGGCCGCTGGACTATGAGGTCCGACGGCTCGAAGCCGGGCCGGATCCGGGCCGACCCGCTGCCGACGCGCGAGCCGTGGAGGCACGCGTGAGGGGCGTCGTTGCGGGCGTGGGCAGCGTGGTTGTCTTTCTACCCCAGATCCTCATCCTGTTCCTGTTCATCATCGTTCTCGAAGACACCGGTTACCTTGCCCGCGCGG
>JAHEKM010000087.1 GCA_024638325.1 Gemmatimonadota bacterium
GCCACCACGACTTCTGGTCGCTCGGCATGGGGGAGCCCGTCCCGCTGAGCGCGCTCTCCGGAAAGGGCTCGGGCGACCTTCTCGACACCGTGCTCGGGAGGCTCCCCGACGCGACAGGCGGTGAGGCGCCGGAAGGCGCGATCCGTGTCGCGGTGGTGGGCAAGCCGAACGTGGGCAAGTCGAGCTTCGTGAACCGGCTCCTCGGCGAGGACCGGGTCGTCGTCTCGGAGGAGGCCGGCACCACGCGCGACCCCGTCGACACGCCGTACACCTACCACGGAAAGCCTCTCGTCTTCGTGGATACGGCCGGACTCAGGCGCCAGAGCAAGGTCAAGGACAGCCTCGAGTACTACAGCTCGCTTCGCACGGACCGGGTGGTGCACGAGGCCGACGTCTGCATCGTGTTGGTCGACGCCAGCGAGGAGGAGCTGCATGCCCAGGACATCCGCATCGCCCAGACCGCGTGGGATGCCGGCAAGGGGCTGATCCTGTTGGCGAACAAGTGGGACCTGGTCGAAAAAGAGACCATGACGGCGCCCGACTGGGAGAAGAAGGTCCGCGAGCGCATTCCCTTCCTTCAATGGGTACCGATCGTGTTCACTTCGGCCCTGACGGGCCAACGCGTGAGGAAGTGCCTCGACTTGGTGCTCGAGGTCGAGGAGCAGCGTCACCGACGCGTGGAGACCCACGAGGTCAACGAAGTGCTCGAGCACCTGGTCCAGCGTCAGCCCCCGCCTCACTTCCGCGGGCGGCGCATCAAGATCAAGTACGGCACCGAGGTGTCCGTCGCCCCGCCCACGTTCGCGATCTTCACCAACTATCCGAAGGCGATCCCGGCCCACTACATTCGCTACCTCCACAACGGCTTCCGTGACGCATGGACGTTCATGGGGACGCCCATCCGCCTTCGACTCCGCAGCAGCAGGGACTAGCCCGCCGACCCCGACCGTGACCTACGCCCTCCTAGCGCTCGCGTACCTGATCGGGGCGACGCCGACCAGTTACGTCATCGGCAAAGTGTTTCACGGTATCGACTTGCGTGAGCACGGGTCAGGTAATTTGGGAGCAACGAACGCCTTTCGGATCTTGGGTGCGAAGTCCGCGGTTCCGGTCGTCGTGATCGACATCGTGAAGGGCTTCGTACCCGCTTGGTTCTTCGCCGACCTGGCGGGCGTGGGCTTCGGCTGGACGCTCGGGTTCGGAACGGCTGCCATCGCCGGCCACATGTTCAGCGTCTGGGTCGGATTCAAGGGCGGGAAGGGGATGGCCACGAGCGCGGGGGTCTTCCTCGGACTCGCACCGTGGGCCGTGCTGGGAGGCTTGGCTGTTTGGATCGGGCTGACCTTCTCCACCGGGTACGTCTCCCTGGCATCCATCGCCGCCGCGCTGGTCGTGCCGGTTTTGGTCGCGCTCACGCCGCACGAGGGGGGCAACGCGCTGCTGTGGTTCGCGCTCGCGCTCTGCGTCGTGGTGGTCTGGGCGCACCGGGCGAACATCGGGCGGCTGGTGCGGGGGGAGGAGAACCGCTTCGGAACGAGCCGGTCCGCGGACGCGACCGAGGCGCCCACGCCGCCGCTGGCGGACGACCACCCCGGCGAGGCCGACGCGTGAGCGAAGGTGTGAAGGCCACCGTCGTCGGCTCGGGCGCGTGGGGCACGGCGCTCGCCCTCGTCCTCACACAGAAGGGTCACGATGTGACTATTTGGTCCTTCGAGGAGGACGTCGCCGCATCGATCAACGCCGGGGAGGGGAACCGCTACCTCGACGGGGTGGAGCTGCCCGCAGGGCTCAAGGCAGAGACCGACCTGGCCCGCGCGATCACAGGGGCGAGCGTGGTGGTGTCGGCCACGCCCTCCCAGTTCGTCCGGAGCGTGATGGGGGCGGCCGCCGAGCACATCGCTCCCGACGCGCTCCTGGTCAGCGCCAGCAAGGGCATCGAGCTGGGCTCGCTCCTGCGAATGGACGAGGTGCTCGACGACGTTCTGCCCGCGTCGGTCATGGAGCGTTTCTGTGTGCTCTCCGGGCCCAGCTTCGCGGCGGAGGTCGCCCGCGGCGCGCCGACGGCAGTCGTCATCGCGGGCCGAGACGAGGCCGCCGCGGTCGAGGCTCGAGACGTCTTCCTTACCTCGTCCTTCCGGGTGTACACCGGCTCCGACGTCATCGGGGTCGAGCTCGGTGGAGCGCTGAAGAATGTGGTCGCGCTGGCGGCAGGCGTCACGGCCGGCCTCGGGTACGGACACAATACGCTGGCCGCGCTCATCACCCGTGGCCTCGCCGAGATCACCCGGTTCG
The DNA here is from genome assembly GCA_024638325.1 of Gemmatimonadota bacterium. GTDB lineage: Bacteria > Gemmatimonadota > Gemmatimonadetes > Longimicrobiales > Gaopeijiaceae > UBA2982. The sequence goes on from JAHEKM010000087.1 coordinate 2,293, forward strand.
GGGTCGCGGCCGGGGCGGACAAGGCTACCTTCTACGGACTCGCCGGTATCGGCGACCTCGTGCTCACGTGCACGGGCTCGCTCAGCAGGAACCGCACAGTGGGCTATCGACTGGGAAGCGGTGAGAAACTGGCCGACATCCTCGCGGACATGAGCGCTGTGGCCGAGGGTGTGAAGGCGGCGGAGGCCGTGCGGGAGATGGCCCGGCGACATGAGGTCGAGATGCCGATCATGGAGCAGATGTACCTGATCGTGCACGAAGGGAAAGCGCCCTCGGAGGCCCTCCGGGCCCTGATGTCGAGGGAGCCGAAGGCGGAAGACTGGTCATGAGCGACGTGGAGAGCCTCCGAGGAGCAGCGATGAGCGAGCCGATCGCGAAGAAGGTCTACTATTCCATCGGAGAGGTCTGTGACCTGACCGGCCTCAAGCCTCACGTGCTGCGCTATTGGGAGACCCAGTTCGACGTGCTCAGCCCGACGAAGAACCGGGCCGGCAACCGCGTCTATCGTTCCAAGGACATCGAGCTCGTGCTCTTGGTGAAGCACCTCCTGTACGAGCAGAAATACACCATCGAGGGCGCGAGCCAGCGCCTGACGGACATGCGCAGGGACGGGGAGTTGGCGGAGGAGCGGCAGGAAGTGCTGAGCCCCGAATTCCTCGCCGGCATGAAGGAGGAACTCGAAGCGCTCCGGCAGGTCCTCACGCCCGGACTCGGCACCTGATTCGGGTCGCGGGAACCCGGCCCTCCGCGCCTGGTACCCCGTGCCGATGAAGATCCTCTGCACCAACGACGACGGATATCAGGCCAAGGGCATCCATGTCCTCGCGGCCGCGGCCAGCGCCCTGGGGACGGTTACGACCGTGGCCCCCGACCGAGAACAGAGCGCCACGAGCCACTCGCTGACCCTCCACCATCCGCTCAGGGCGAGGCGCTCCCCCGACGGAGCCTGGGTCGTGGACGGGACCCCGACCGACTGTGTGCTGCTCGCCATGAACGAGCTGCTGCCCGAGCGCCCGGACGTCTGCGTATCCGGTGTGAACCACGGCCCCAACCTCGGGGAGGACGTGCTCTACTCGGGCACGGTAGCGGCGGCGATGGAAGCGATGGTCATGGGCATTCCGGCTGTCGCGCTCTCGTACGCGGGCGCGGTCCACGAGGAGTTGGAGGGCTGGGAGTCGGTCGTGCAGCAGCTGCTCGAGTCCATACTCGGACGAGATCGACTGCCCGCCGAGACCCTCTTCAACGTGAATCTTCCGCCCATCGGTCCGGGGGACGTGAAGGGTGTCCGCGTGACCTCGCTCGGCAAGCGCCGTTACGCGGACTCGATCACGCGGTCCAACGACCCGTCCGGGCGCGAATACTTCTGGATCGGTGGCGGGGTAGCGAGCTGGAGCGGAGCGGAGGACTCGGACTTCCAGGCCATCGAGGACGGCTTCATATCGGTCACGCCGCTGCACCTCGACCTTACGAACTACGAGCTAATCGAGGAGATCCGTGCGTGGCGCCTGACGCTCTGAGCGACCACCGCTTCGTCGGGTATCGCCGCAAGCTCATCGAGGAGATCCGCGGTCGGGGCATCGACGACCTGGTGACGCTCCAGATGTTTGATCGCGTTCCGCGCCACATCTTCTTGCCCGAAGGCGTGTGGCCGCGGGCGTACGAGGACGCGCCCATCCCCATCGGATTCAACCAGACCGCGTCGCAGCCGTCGCTGCAGGCCTACTATCTGTCGATCCTGAATCCGGGCTCCGACGACAAGGTGCTGGAGATCGGAACCGGGAGTGGATACCTGACCGCGCTCCTCGCGCTGATGGCCGATCGGGTGTACTCCGTCGAGCGTGTTCGTGAGCTCTCCCAGCGGGCGCGTAAGGCGCTGGACGACATGGGCGTGAAGAACGTCGCGCTCCTCGTCGGGGACGGAACCATCGGTTGGCGGAAGTATCAGCCCTTCGACGTCATCGTCGTCTCGGCCGCGTCGCCGTCGATCCCGAGCGCGCTCGTGGATCAGTTGGGAGACGGCGGACGCATGCTGATCCCCGTCGGGTCGCGAGAGTCACAGGAGCTCGTCCTGGTGCAGAAGACCGGCTTCCTGGTGACCGAAGACGTGGTGAAGGGGGAGTGCACGTTCGTGCCGCTGTTGGGTCGGTTCGCCTGGAAGGCCGACGAGGCGAGTCCGTGAGCACAGTCCAGCCACCTGAGCCGGGACCCCGCCGGGCGCCCCTGCGACGCCTCTACGACTGGGTGCTCCACTGGGCGGAGACCCCCTACGGAGTGCCTGCGCTCTTCGTGCTCGCGCTCGCCGAGTCGTCGTTCTTCCCCATTCCGCCCGACCCGCTCCTCGTCGCGCTCTGCCTCGGCCTGCCTCGCAAGTCGATGCGTTTCGCGGCCACGGCCACCGTGGCGTCCGTGGTAGGCGGTGTCATCGGGTACGGCATCGGGGCCGGTGCGTGGCACCTACTGCAGGACTGGTTCTTCGTCTACGTGCCGGGTGTCGGCCCCGAGTCCTTCGCCCGCGTACAGGGCCTGTACGATCGCTACGACTTCTGGGCCGTCTTTCTCGCTGGCCTCACGCCGATCCCCTACAAGGTGTTCACGCTGTCGTCGGGCGTCTTCTCCATCAACTTCGGCGTCTTCGTCGTCGCGTCTCTCCTCAGCCGCGGACTGCGCTTCTTCGTGGTCGCCGCGCTCATCTACAGGTTCGGTCCGCCCATCACGCGGTTCATCGATCGCTACTTCAACCTGCTCGCGATCGCCTTCGGCGTTCTCCTCGTGGGCGGCTTCGTGCTGATCGAGTTCATGCTGTAGCGTCCCGGGCGCCGATTCAGGAAACATTTGATCGACTTCGCACGGCAGGCCTATATTGCGGCTATGAGCGAGGACAAGAGGGAAACGCGCCTGCCTCCGCCGGCCTTTCCGCCAGGCAGTCGCAAGCATCTGGGAACGAACTCAAGCCGCTCTTCTTCGAGCCCGGCCAGCGGCGGTGATGAGCCCGACGCGGCCTTCATCTCGCCTGACGACCCGATTCCGCCTCGTCGCAACACGGTCGCCGAGGCGTTCATTTCCCCGGACGATCCGCTTCCCGAGCGGCGCCCGGATGCGGTCTTCGACGCGTTCATCTCGCCGGACGATCCGCTTCCGGATCGGGAAGAGACGGAGGAAGGCGTCGTCACCGGCATGGGGGACGATCCACACCTCGATCCCGAGGAGCTCGTCACCGGCGGCGATCCGCATGTCATCGAGGTGGCCGGCGCCATCGAGCGCCTCTCGGCGGCGATGAAGAAGAAGGGTGAGGCCGGGCTGCGGGCCACGCCGCAGATGAGTCGGTTCGAGGCGACGCTGCGGGCATACTGCGTCGGATACATTGCGGGCCGACGCGCGGAAGACGAGACCGACCAGCGCGAGTACGCTCCCTACATGGGGCTCGACAGCGACGGCTGATCGCCCCAGCGGGCCAGGTAGTCGTTCAGTCTGAGCTTTCGTCGCGTCGATGCCGACGTCATCGAGCGCACCTTTCCGAAGACCGGGCGCTCGGGCCAGCCGCGGTCGAAGCGGCCGAGCACCCAGAAGATCCCGCTGTACGAGTTCGGATCCCGACCGTCGAGCGCGTACCGGTTGTTGAGCTCGATCATGACGTCGAGCGCCTCCCGCGGGTGTTCCGTCCACTGCAGGATCCGCTTGCCCCAGAGCATGCGGAGATAGTTCTGGATGATGCCCTCCTCGACCAGCTGTCGCTGGGCGGCGTTCCAGAGCTCGTCCGAGGTGCGAGAGGCGGCCAGCTCCTCCAGCGAGTAGAGATGCTCGCGCGGGTCGGCGGAGTGCTCCTCCAACGTGTCGAGCGCCCAGTCGGGTAGCGTCTCGTACCGGTCGTAGTCGGGCTCCCGCGTGCAGTACACGTAGCCCAGCTCGCGCCAGGTGACGAGCTCGTCGAGGAACGACTCGGCCGACGCGCTCATGCCCCACCACCCGCTCCGCCGCCCATCGACGCGCTGTGAGAGCCGCGTGGGGCCCCAGTCCTCGGAGTCCGCAACGGCCTGGAACGCTTCGTGGGTCGACAGGTGCCCATAGTGGAGCCAGGGCGAGAGACCGCTCGCCGCGTTCGCGTCGGGGTGCTTTCGCTCCTCGCCGTAGCGGGGCAGGGCGCTGTCGACAAATCGGTGCAGTCGCTCGACGCCCGTGGCGTGGCCGCCGACCCAGTCGGTCGGCCCGACGGCGTGGTCGATCGGCAGATCGGCAAGCGCGGATCGCTCCTGAAGGAGACGCGCCGAGGCCGCGGGCCAACGTGCGGCGATCTCCTCGGGCAACGCCTGAAACGGCTTCAGGTCGTGCGCCTGCTGGTATCCTTCTGGCGAGGGCTTCTGGAGAAGGTGCTCGGGCAACTCCTTTTGAAGGAACCGCCGAAACGAGTAGGCAGTCCCGAACGTGCGGTCGGCGGTAGCGAGCGGGAGAAGTCCGCAGCTATCGACGGCTTCCACGCATACGCCCTCGAGCCGAGCCGCGGCTCGCACGAGCTCCGGCGTGAAGAAGACCGGTGAGTCGTCGGTGACGACCAGGCAGGCGTGCGCCGCAAGCTCGGCCAGGAGCCCATGGCCGGCGCCCGGCTCCGGCTCCACGTAGGGAAAGTACCCGATCGGCGAGGGGCGGAGCGTCTCTTCGTGCTCGCGCATGCCGTCGATGATCGCGCGGTGATGGCGGTCCGAAGCCCACCGGTAGTCGACGTTGATCGGCTCCATCACGAGGAGCGGACGACCGAGGCGACGCGCGTGCTCGACGGCCTGATCCAGAGCGTAGTTCCAGACGAGACGTCGCGTCGCCGTCATCCAGTAGAGGACGAAGGACGCGTCGGCTCGGGGTGGGGTGTCCGTGAGGGGGCGGACTCTGCTGCGGGGTACCGTGATGGTCGTGTCTCCCTAGCTGCGAAGGCGGCGCCACGCCCGGCGCACAACCCATCCAAGAGTGACGAGACCCATGACCAGGACACTCGCGGCCACGAAGAGTCCGAGGGGGAGGAAGATCTGACCCCTACGACCTTGGCGGGCCACTTCGATGCGGGCCGTGCAGTTCCTGTCGGCCAGCGCGGCGGAGTCCGCGCGAGCTCGCTCTGCACCGATGATGGTCGTGTCTCGCAGGGCTACCCGGACATTGGCGCAAACCTCTTCGCGGTCGAGGCTCTCGACATAGCGGTCCACGTATACGGTGCCGGCAGCCCAGCCTCCGCCCCCCAAGGCCGCGATCAACACCCAGGCGCTCAGTATACGGTGGCGGCTGATCCAGGGTCGTATCGACATGGCTTGAAGGTACCGATTTTCTCGAGCGTCGACGTGTGTGGCACGACGGAGGGGCAGGCCCCAACGAGATCAAGCGGATCGAGATCGGGGACAACTTCATCCGCGGTGTCGTGGAGCTCACCATGCGGTTCGTGCCGCCCCCGAGTTCGACGATCCCGGACCACATCGTGGGCGTACAGGGGAACTTCGTGGCGGCGGCGAACTGACGACTCGGCGGACCGCGTCGGACCCGGGTGGCGGCAGAAAGCGCAAATCGGTTTTAGACTATCCCCTGAGCCCTCGTAGCTCAGGTGGATAGAGCACCGGTTTCCTAAACCGGGGGCCGCTGGTTCGAGTCCAGCCGAGGGCATTCGAGCAGGCGCACCTCAGACCGATCGTCCGATTCGTGTACGAGCACCGCGAGCAGTAGGATGGATCGAGTCAACGTCACACCTCGGAGGGGTCCATGAGCGAGCAGGGCAGCCATTACGAGTTCAGCGCGGACCAGAACGTGGTCCTCGAGAAGACGGCCCTCTGGATCCGTCTCTTCGCCTGGATCATGATGGTGAGCGCCGCGCTGATGGCGCTCGGAGGACTGCTGAGCGGCGAAGCCGGATCGATCGTGGTGCTCGTTCTGGCAGCGGTCTACTTCATGATCGGACTGACTTTCAGGGACGCCTCCGTGTCGATGAACTCCGTGGTGGACACCCAGGGCAACGACATCGAGCACCTCATGGTCGCCCTCGACAAGCTGGGCTCGGCCTTGAAGACGATGGCCATCTTGGTCCTGATCGGGGTCGCGATTTCGGTCGCGGCGACCGTCGCGATCTGGGCCTGGATGTCGTCGCTGCCGAGCTGACGAAGAGCCATGGCTTCGAAGAAGGGTGGGCGCGGCCCACGCCGTGCTGTGAAGGGGTTCAGGCCCGGAAAGGAACCGGTTCAGCTCAAGCGTCAGCGCGCGAAGGCGGAACTCGGCAAGGACGCCAATTGGATGCAGAGGCAGACGGTCGAGGCCGTCGCCGGGCAGAGTCCCCAGCAGATCCGGAAGATGGTGCGGCGGTGGAGCCTCGCGCTCGTAGTCGCCGCGGGAGCGGCCGTGATCGGTGGGGGGTTGCTCTACAGGTGGACGTGGATCGCCGGCGTGGCCGTCCACGTACTCGCCGCGGCCCTCTTATTCCTGGCCTATCGCATTCGGAAGCAGGGCCCCGGTCTCGAGCAGATGGCGGACTCGCTGCGCTGACGGGTCTCCGCATGGGACGCGCCCTCCCGGTGTTTGTCACATCGGTGATCGTCCTGACTTCGTTCGCGAGTCCGCGCCCGGTTCACGCTCAGGACGACGAGGGCACCACGGGCAGCACCGTCGCGGGCGGTGCGCTCGGTCTGGCTTCCGGAGCGGCGCTGGCCTTGGCCGGGAGCCTCTTCCCGTGTGACCGGACCCTGTGGGGGCCCGGGTGTCCTCTCGTGAGCACGCTCGTGGGTGGGGCCGCGGGCCTCGTCGCCGGCGGCGTGGTCGGTGCGGAGAGCGTGGATGCTGTCCGTGACCGGGCCCGGGGATCCCTCTACGGACTCGCCATCGGTGGTGTGGCCGGCCTGCTCCTGCAACAGGCCGTGCGCCAGTACGCATGGAACGACGCGCTCCTCATCGCGATGTACGGCGGCGCGGTAGGAGCCGCGCCCTGGGGTGTATTGGTCGGCACGGGTGCGGGCACTGTGGTCGGTGCCCTCGCGTGGGCGGTCTCTCCACGCGGAGGCTGGCCGGACGTCATCCTATTCGGTGTCGTGGGAGGCGCGGTGGGAGGACTCGCGGATTGGGTGCACGGGGCGGTCGAGGGCCAGCGGGGCGGGGGGAACGTTCCACTGACGTTCTCGTTCACGGTCGGGTGATGCGGCGCCGAGTCCTGCTCCTCCTCGCAGTCGGCCTGCTCGGCGCGGCCGCGTGTACGTACCCGCACCGGATGGAGCGCGTGGTGGTGCCACCGTCTGCCGGGTGCCCCGCCGTCGAGGCCCGCGTGGACTCGGACGGGGACCAGCCTTCTCCGAACGGCCTGGTCTGGTACCGAGCCGCAGAGCGCCGCGACCGCGAGCTCGCCGCCCGCTGGTGCGCGACCGTGGGTGCACCCGAGCTTCGCCTCGAGCCCGACCGAGGTGCGGCCTCGTGGCGGCCCGAGCAACCTCTGACGATCCTCTCCTGGAACATGTGGATCGGCGGAGGTGATCTTCTCCGCCTTTTGCAGGCCGAACTCGGCGTGCGCTGCGACGGGACCCCGCCGGGGGCAGCCGGAGCGCCCCCGTTCGCGCTCCTGCTACAGGAAGTCTGGCGCTACGCGCCCGGACTCCCCGTGGCCGAGCCGAGCCGGATCGTCCCCTTCTCGATCGACCCCGGGCGCCTGGAAGGGGAGGACCCCGACATCGTCACGGCAGCAGAGCGGTGTGGGCTGTCGCTCGTCTACGCGCCCTCGGGCCGCAACGGACCGGACAGCGGACCGCGTCCCAGTGAGGACAAGGGCAACGCGATCCTGTCGAACCTTATCCTGAGCGAACCAGTCGCCTTCGACCTCCCCCTCGAAGGTGGGCGGAAGGTCGCCGTCGGGGCGACGGTCACGGCGACAGATGGCGCGACGCTGCGCGTCGTCAGCGTGCACCTGGACGTGGCGTCGACACTCGTCCGCACCGTGCTGAGCGGCAACGGGACCCGCGTGCGCCAGGCGATGGGCCTGGTCGATGCTCTCGCCCGGACCCCGGACGCCGGCCTCGAGGTGGACGCGACCGTCATCGGCGCCGACATGAACACCTGGGCCGGCAACGAGGCCGCGCTTCAGCGGATGTTCAGGACCTTCCCGCAGTCGCCGCCGTGGGACGGTTTGGCGACCCGGGCCGGAGTGCCCACGGACCACATCTTCTTCGAGGCCGAACCCGGCGCCCGGCTCGTGCCCAGCGGCTACGCGCGTGTCGAGGAGCGGTTCGGGTCCGACCACCACCCACGGCGACTCTCGATCAGTCGATCCGAGTCACGATGATGACGTCACAGCGCTGCAGGTTGTTCGCGTCGCAGGGCTGATTGGAGCCCGTCACCGAGATCTGTGCCGCCGCCGTTCCGAGCGAGCGGAAGTCGTGGAAGCGCACGCCCGAGGGTCCGATGTTGCTCGTGTAGGAGTCGGTGCCGAACGAGGCCCACTGCTGCACCACCGGCGGATTGTCATTCGTCTCGGTGGCCGTCACCGGCCACGGGTAGTCACCGGGCGGATTCGGGTTCGAGAAGATGCTTCCCGCGGAGACGAAGTCCCATGTATCGATGGGGTGCGCGGCGGTGAAGCCGGTGCCGTGCAGCGATACGGCGACGACGAACTCCTCGAACAGCTCTTCGTAGTCCGCCACGCCCGTCACCTGAACCGTGCCCGTGGCACCGGACGGTGTGTTCTCATCCGTGAGCGCCCGGAAGAACGCGGAGTCCATGACCTCCGAGGCGTCGCCGAATCCGTCGCCGAGGAAGCGCTGGAAGTGCCAGCTGCTCGAGTAGAACGAGTGGCCGGAAGGCGCGCCGTTCGGATCCGTGATGACGCTGTTCGGTTGGGCCGAAAGCGAGCGCACCGTGCCGGCCAGGACGTCGATGATGCCGCCCATCTCCTTGGTCTCCGAACCTCCGTTCGCTTGCACGGCGGCCAAGATGTTGGTCCTGTTGATCGGCTGACCCAGCGCGGGTCCGCCCGTCGCCGCCCACGCGACGCGGGACGACATGCCCTGCGAGATCTCTGCCGTCCCCTCCTCGATCCACAGCTCGTGGAAGTCCGCGGGGCCGGGTGAGCCACGCTGGATGCCGTTGTAGAGGGAGATGACGTGCTTGGTCTCATGAGCCACCACGCCCAGGGCGAAATAGTCGGGATCCCCGGTCGGTGGGTCGAGGTTCACGAGCAGTTCCGTCTGGAAGTAGATGGTCTCGCCCTCGTTCGAGCCGGCACATCCACTGGTTTGGTAGAAGTCGCCGCTGTAGACGGCCGCGGCGACGCCCGATCCGAGCGCGGGCGACGTGACTACGATGATGCGTCCGTCCGCGTCGGTGTCGGGAATCGTGCCGAAGTAGTCGGCGGCCATGTCGCGCGTGTAGCTGTCGTAGTAGCCGATCAGCTCATTGGCCGCCTGGGCGGAAATCGCGAGGGTGTCGAAGGCGGCGGTCTCCTGGTAGACCGCGAGATAGTCCGAGAAGCCGATGAGCGTCACGGGCTCTTTCGTGCTGCTCGGCGCGCACGAGAGGTCCAGGAACATCGAGTCCGTCGCCGGCGGATCCACCAGTGCGGTGGGTGCCGCGGCCGGCCCGGTCGCGCCTGGCAGCAAGTAGCTCGGGCTCAACCCGAGATCCCGTTCACGCATCCGCAGTTGCATGTGGAACGCGCGGGTCGCGTCCATCCACTCCAGATGCTGCATGACGCGCGTGCCGTCCAGGACCCCACGCAGGTCGTCGTGTCGTGCCGTGGCGGCCGGCGGCGGCGGCGCGGGCTCGGCGCCCGAAGCCGCAGCAGGAGTCAGCACCTGGGCCATCGATAGGGTCACCGAAGGTGTGTTGCTCGCGTTTTCCACCAGCGTCGGTCGCGCGATCGCAACGCGGTACAGATCACCCGGGGTGCCCGCGGGAAGAAGGAGGCACTCGTCGCCTCGGAAGACCTCGTACTGGCCTGGGCTCAAGATGACATCGGTCCGGGTGGTGCACGACGCCGCCGAGACGGTGAGGGTCAGCTCGCCACTGGCGCCGCCGATGGTCGCGCTGATCTGGCTGGTCCCCGCCTGAACACCCGTAGCCAGCCCGTTCGAGTCGACGGTCGCCACCGACGTGTTGTTGGACGACCAGGTCACGGACTGACCGTTGACCTCGCTGCCGGACTGGTCGAACGCCTGAGCCGAGAATTGGAGGCTGAGGCCGACCTCGACCGAGGAGGCAGGGGCCGAGACCGTGACGTTGGCCACCGTCACCTGGACCACGGTCGTCTCGTTGCCGCTGCATGCCGCGGCGAACATCAGAGCGAGTAGGTAGGAGAGGCGTGGGGTCCTCATGTACGCGTGTCCCGGTGGGCGTGGGCGGGGTCGAGCAGGGGCTCGCCGGTCTCTTCAATTGTAGTCGATTTCTCGCACTGGACGCCAACACTTCGGTACGTGACTTTGCGGGACTCGATTCGACCCTTCCTGACCCCAGCCGAATCCTCCGCTCATGACCAACGCCCTCGCCGTGCTGATGTTGGTGGCGGCCTTTCAGGACGCCCCGGCGCAGCTCGTGATCACACCGGATCAACCCGAGATCCTCGTGACCGAGACCACCCAGCTGAACGCTCGGGCGCTGGACGGCGATGGTCGGGAGATCGAGACGGCGCCCGTGCGGTGGTTCGTCCGCACAGGCGAGCTCGCGAGCGTGAATGCGCTGGGACAGGTACGCGGCCTCGCTCCGGGCGTTGCGACCATCCAGGCGTTCGCAGGCGGACAGACGGCGTCCATCAATATCGTCGTGCGACCGCTGCCGCCCGCCGACCTCGCCATCGAGGTAGGCACGTCCTCGCCCTACGCGGGGCAGGCGCTTCCCCTGAGCGTGAGCGCTGTCGACCGCAGGGGCGACGTGGTCGAGACCGCGGATCTCACCTACCGGAGCAGCGATCCGACCGTGGCGGCTGTCGACGCCGCGGGCCTCGTGTTCGCGCGCAGTCCGGGCCGCGCGGTGATCGAGGTCAGCAGCGGTACCGCGTCGGCCTCGATCGGGCTCGACGTACGGCCCGATCCGGGGCTCACCTTCTCCCTCGAGCCGAGCGAGGTGAGCGCCCGTACGGGCGATGTCGTGCGCTTCAGGGCGGTCGCTCGCGCGGCCAACGGGGCGGAGGTGGCGGCGTTCCCGGAGTGGTCGCTGAGCGGCGCGGGGGCCCAGATCGAAGGCGAGGGAGAGCAGGGGGTCTTCGTGGCCGAGGAGCCCGGCGCCTACCGCGTCACCGCGCGGCTGGGCGAGAACGCGGTCGCGAGTGGGGTCGTGCGCGTCGACGAGCGCTTCATCGACGCGGACCTGGTCCGCATCGGTCGAGGCACCATCGCCGACCATCACTCGGGTGACATGTGGGTCTTCGAGGGTGTCGACGGGCGCGACTACGCCTACGTCGGTACGTACGCGTTCGACTGGATGCTGGCCTTCGACGTCACCGATCCGTCCAACCCCTTCGTGACGGACTCCGTTCAGCTCGACGCGCGCAGGATCAACGACGTGAAGATCCACCCGAACAATCGATT
>JAHEKM010000088.1 GCA_024638325.1 Gemmatimonadota bacterium
GCTCACGACCCTGCCCTGCAGGTCGCCGATGAGCCGACTGATCTGGTCGCGCTGCCGGTCGGTCAACTCGATCGCGCGCCGATGCTGCATGATGAGCTCGGGCGGAAAGAGCGAGTTGAAGAGGGGATCATCGGGAAGCGCCGGCTCCTGCGCCGACACGTGGGCCGCTGACCCGCCGAGTGCCAACGCGGCGCAGACGACGGCAAGCGTCAGTCTCCTCATAGGTTCTCCTCCTCGGGCGACGGTACGGCCGTCGGCAGGGTGGATGGGTCGACGCCGCGGACAGGTGCACCGATCGTGGGAAGCGAGCGCGTCAGGTCCATCCCGGGCACATCGAGAAGGGCTGATGTGGGCGAACGTAAGCTGGCGCCGACCTCGCTCGAGTAGGTAGCGACGAGCCTCTCGAACTCCTCGTCTCCACTCGGGCCTCGGTCCACGAGTACGAGTCCCGCCACCGTGGCGGCGACCGCCGCCGAGGCCCAGGCACTCGCCTGCCAGAGCCGGCGACGGCGGGGCGTCCGCCCGGCCTCCGCGCCGTCTCCAAGGACGACCTCAAGGGCCGGACGCTCTTCGGCCTGCCGCTTGGCCTCGGCCATCATAAGGCCGAAGTCCGGCACGGGGCCCGAGCTCCGCGCGTCGGCGCGCAGCTCCTGGAACGCCTCCCTGAGTCTCTCTTCGTCTGGTCGCGTCACTGGGCTCCTCCACCCACGTCTTCCGGGGAGAGCAGGCTCCGCAGCCGCTTCTTCCCGCGCTCATAATGTACCCGGGCCGTGCCCAGGGATACCTCCATCACGTCCGCAGCCTCACGGATGGTGAGGTCCTGGTAGAAGACCAGATGCAGCACCTCACGTTGTCGCTCGGGCAGCTCCGAGAGCGCCGCCAGAAGCAGCTCTCGGCGCTCGGCCCGTTCCTGCTCCTCGTCCGGTCGCGGCACCTCCGTGAACCCCGCGCCCGGTTCCCTCGCGAGGCGCTCGGCCCGCTCGGTGTGCGAGCGTCCGCGACGATACTGCTCACGAGCGGTCTGCCGTATCACCCCGAAGAGCCAGGTCCGAAACGCGGACCGGCCCCCGAAGCGGGCCCTTCCCGAGATGACCTTCACGTAGGCGGTCTGCAAGACGTCCTCGGCGTCGGCGTGTACCCACCGGCAGCAGCTCAAGGCCCAGCCGAAGCTGTCCTCGTGAAGCTCCGCGAGCTGAGCCTCCAGCTCCGCCGCCGGGAGCTCAGACGAGCCCATGACCGCGGGACTGGCGCGTGTCGCTCATCACTGAGTGACCTGAGCCCTCCCCCTGTATGACTCCGGCCCTGCTCAGCGAGCGTTCAGCCGGATGGGCATGGTCATGGCGCCGTTGCCCGCGGTGTCCCAGGCCGCGAAGCGAACCCAAGCCTGCCCGGTGGCGTCGAACGGGATCGTGAAGGTCTGGCGGCCGAAGGCGAGCAGGTCGGTCGCCGACATACGTCGGCTCGTCGTGCGCACGCCATCTCCGAACACCACCTCGACGAAGTCGAGCGGGAAGGTCCACTCCACGTCCGCGACGACGCTCATACCGGCGCCGCTCCCCTCGTATCGATGCGACGGGACGAGCACCTCGCCGGAGGTCACGAAGTAATCGCCCCGCTCCAGGGCCTCGACGATGGGCGCGTAGTCACCGGGCTCCGGCAGGTCGCCGATGCGCAGGTAGCTCACGGGACCGTTGGCATAGACGTCGTCACCCGGTGACTTGAAGTACGTCTCGGTGATCGCGAGCAGGTACTTCGGGCGTAGCGACGTCCCGGCGATCCAGTTGTTCATGTCGTCGAACAGCGGAATCACGCGCTTGTCCGACAGACGCACCTCGGAGAGGTCCGAGCCCATGCCCCACCGCCACCCCACGCCGCGGTAGCGGTCGTTCAGGAACTGGGCGGTCTCACGTACAGCGTCGGGGTAGCCGGTCGACCCCTTCGTGCGCGGGTGAGGCATGTAGATGAGCATGTCCTCCCGCTCGATCATAGCCATCATGTCCTCGACCGAGCCGATGTTGTACACGCGGCCATACTCGGGGTCCTCGGTCACCAACGGGGTACCCGGCGCGCGTTCGTCGACGTAATAGACCGGGTGACTGAAGAGCAGGTCCCAGTGTCCCCCTAGGAGATTGCTGTTCTCCATCTGGGGCATGACCATGAACGTCTCGTCGGAGTGGCGCTCCGCCCCGCGGAAGAGCCAGTGCTGCTCCTCCAGCTGCGTATCCTCCCGGGGCCGGTCCACGGGTCCCGCGATGTTGATGCCCGCGGAGCGCAGCACCTCGAAATCGGACAGCCGCGAGTCCACGCTGCCGGTCGCCATGAGCGTGCGACCCATGTCCGTGTGGTAGTGGCTCCCCATGACCTGGTAGCCGTCCAGAGGCCGGTAGACGTCACTGTTGGTGAACGCGAGCGCACCCTGGAAAGCCCGGTCCGCATCTCCCAGCGTCGGGAAGAGATAGGCCGCCATGTGTTGCTCGGTCCCCGGGGGCGCGCTGTAGAGCGACCAGTTGGCGAGATAGCGCTCCACGACCTCCTGCTCCCCCTGGCGGATGCCGAAGCTGAACGCGTCGTCCGAGTCCTTCCGGTACCAGTTGTACCCGACGTTGATTTCGACCTCGCGGGCCCAGAAGAAGGTGTGCGGCGGCGGGAATGCGGCGATCGCCGCCCCGTTCGTCTCGGCGACGACGAGGCGGTTCGCGGCCCGAAGCGCCACAGGATCGTCGTTCGCGGGTCCCCGCAGCGAGTACGCCTGGGCCTGCGACGCGATGTCCCGCCAATGCAACCGGCTGCCCTCGACCGCCAGGCCCGTCAGGCCCACGTCGTACTTGTACGCCACCGAAGGAAGCTCGGTCGACGCGACGGCCTCCAGCCGGATCAGGTTCGTGCCCTCGTACGCGCTGACGACCAGCTCGCCCGAAAACGAGCCCAGCGTCAGCCCGGGGAACGTGACGCTCAGCCACCTGCCGTCGCTCCGGACACTGCAGCCCGTCGCGGCGAACGTCGCCGTGGCGCGGCGAACCTCGTCCGGGGATCGAGGCAGGCCCGGCTGGTCCGCCACTCCTTCGGCCGGGGGCGGGTTGCCTCCGCCCACTTCGGTCCGCAGGTCCAACGGCGCGTCCCAGAAGACGTCCCACTTGTAGCGGTCGACGACCTCCTGGGTGAGGTCGACGCCGAGGCCCCTCAGCGGTGCGAGCTGCTGGTTGCTGATGCGACGCAACCCTTCGACGATGCGGAACTCGAAGCCGACGTCGCTCACGACGGGGCTCCACTCCCGCGACGATCCGGAGCGCAGCGCGAGCTCGGCGATGTAGGGGGCGCCGCCCCGAATACCGAGGCGCACGCTCACTCGCTCGTTGCCCGTGCCGGCCCATTCAATAGCGAGAACAGGGCCAGAGAGGCGAGCGGTCATGTCAGCGCGACGCGTGTAGCCGCTGAGGTCACACGAAAGAGCCGACTGGGCTGCGACGCCTACCGGCAAGAAGGTGAGCAGCGCGAGGGCCAGCCACCCCGCGCCCCTCATCGCAGCGGCTCCGGAGGTCCCTCGAGCATCATCCGGTACACCCCGCGCCCGCCCTGCCCGTCCCTCGTCAGGAGCAGCATCTCCCGCGCGGGATCCTCGAGATCCACGGCCATGAGTCGCCCGTCGTAGCGAAGGGACACCGAGGGCACCGGAGTGTGGCCGACGACGTGGAGATCGGCCGCGAAGTTGGACAGCGTCTCGTCGAGCTCGGGCGCCAGGGTATCGCTCTGCACGTAGCCCCGGTACCAGAGGATACTCCTCTCGTCGAAGATGTAGGCCATACGGCGGGCGATGGCCGCCGAGTCCATGACGAAGATGGTGTCGTACTGCTCGCGGACGGCCTCCGCCAGGGCCGAGTCCGCCGTGAACGCCATGGTCGTGTCCGCCCAGCGGTAGAACAGGTCTTCGGCCAGAAACGAGCGCATGGAGTCGTTCACAGCGGGCACCGAGTGCGGCCTTATCTCCGGCACCACGCCGCCGTGAGCGAGCAACGCACCGTCGATCCACATGACGGCCGGACGACTCGCGAGCCACTTGCCCAGTACCGTCTCCCGAATGTCGAACATCTCTCTGTAGGAGACGCCGTGCAGACGGGCGACGAGGAGCTCCTTCGGCGACACGTACCGCAGGTCCTCGGTGAAGATCATCGTCTCGTGATTCCCGAGCACGACGTGCGACCCTCCACCGGCCGCTCGCGCCTCACGCTCGAGCCGGTACATGAACCAGAGCGTCTTGGTGACGTCGTCACCCCGGTCGAAGATGTCGCCGAGGAAGACGACGTGGCTCCTGCCGCCCGACCATCGGGCTTCCTGGTCGACCAGTCCGGCGTTGTGCAGGAGCTGCCGCAGGCGGTCGTACTCGCCGTGCACGTCTCCCACGACGTACAGGGAGTCGACGCCCGCGAGTCTTCCTGTTGCGGCGGACGGCTCGGTGCCGAGATAGAGGGTCGTCGCGTGTAAGGCGGCGGCATCGGCAGCGCCGTAGTGGATCACGACGTGGTGATCGGGGCGTGCGAAGCTGGCATCGTGGCTTCCGCCGGCCGGGGTCTCGGCCTGGAAGAGCACGGAGTCACCCGAGGCGACGCGCAGCAGCCCCGGTGTGGTCGTTGACGTGAGCCAGGCCACTTCGATCCGTCCGTCGGCATCCGTCACCCTGAGGCCGTGCTCGCCCTCCATGGCCTGCTGGGCAAGCACCGGCGTGGGCGTCGAAGGGGCGACTCCCGCGGCGCATGCCGCGACCCCAAGCGCCACGAGCGACGAACGAGCCGGCCGGATTGCTTTCATCGATCGCGCTCCAAGAACCGGGCTCAGCTGGCTAGAACGTGTGGTAGGTCCCGTTGTCGATCTGGCCGAGAAACACCTCGACGCGATACCAGATGTCGTCGATCTCGTCCCGCGTGAGGCCGAACTGCACGACACCATCCCTCTGCCGTACCCCGCGACGCGCGTCGATGTTTTCGGTCTTTGGCACGGGTACCAGCAGATCGTCCTCGATTTCCCACTGGACCATGACACCCAGCGCGTCGTGCAGCTGCTGCTCTGTCAGCTGCCGCAAGCGCGCCACCGTACTCGCGGGGAAGCGATCGACGAGAAGGCTGCGCCACCGCGTGCCCCGGTCGCTATCGATGCTGTTGAAAGCCACCCCGTTGTCCACAGCGAAGAGCCTCGGATTCGTGGGGAAGTTCGACACCCGGACGTTGCCGGTGTTGGAGTCGCTGTGCCGAATGAGGTGCGTGAAGAGGTTGAGGTTGGCCCAGTGCCGCGCGTATAGCGCATCTGCCTCGAAGCGGTCTTCGTCCCAGACGTCCTCGTCGGTGGTGAAGTTCACCCAAGACTGGATGAGGACCACGACGGAGCGCGTTCCCCGAAGGGTCGGCTCGACATCTCCATCGAGCTGACGGTACCAATCCAGGTCGAAGGCGCGCATGGAGGTGGGCGGCACCACGAGCTCTGGCTCCTCAAGGTACAGGCGCTGCAGGTCGTACGCGGCCAGCTCGTAGCGCGGCACATTGTTGAACTCCTCGCCTCCGCGTGGCGCGGGCGCCAGCTGCGCCATGACCGCGGTGCCGTCCTCGAAGATCAGGGTGGCACGATCCGTCCGGTCTCCCTGGAACCTCGTACCGGTCAGCCCTTCGATCCCGATTTCCGCCGACCTGAGGAGGAAGTCCAGGGAGTCGGCGGGAAGCCCGATGTGGATGTCCTGCCCGGACGCGGGCGCTGCGACGACGCCTGCGACGACGGCTGTGAGAAACAAGGACCTGACGTTCATGGCGTGCCTCCTCACTCTGCAGTCTCGCCGGCCGACTCGCCTCCTTCCATCCCCTCCGGGATACGGAGCGGGAGCCGGACCGTGAAGGTCGTGCCTACACCGACCTCACTGTTCACCGAGATGTCTCCGCCGTGACGGTCCACGATCTCTCGGCAGATCGCCAGACCGAGTCCCATGCCCACGCGCCCCCCTTTGGTCGTGAAGCCCGGCTCGAAGAGCCGGTCCAGCACCTCCGGGGCGATGCCCGACCCCGTGTCCTCGACTTCGATCTCCACCCCTTGTTCGACGGAGCGCGTGCGCACGGTGAGCGTACCACCTTTAACCATCGCGTGCGAGGCGTTCATGACCAGGTTCATGACGACCTGGTTGACCTGCTGCGCGTAGCATACGATCGCCGACGTCTCACCGAAGTCCGTTCGGACTTCTATGGACGGTCCAATCTCGTGGCGCGCCAGGTCGAGCGTTCCGCGGATGGCCTGCGGTAGGTCGACCTGGTCGATCTCCGAGCGGTCGGGGCGCCCGAAGGTGCGCAGCGACGACACCACGTGCTTCATGCGGTCGACGGCCATGACGTTGGTCTCCTCGACCGCCGACACCGCTTGCACGATGCGCCGCACCTCGACGAGCTCGTCCGGCGTGACGACCTCGTCGTCCAGGATCTGCTGCAGCTTTGCCAGCGCCCGGCTCGTGGTGTCGTGGTTGCTCGCCAACGCCCCGAGCGGCGTGTTGATCTCGTGCGCGACCCCCTTCACGAGGTTGCCCAGAGTCGCGAGCTGGGCCGACCGCACGAGCTCGGCGCGCGCGTCCAACTCCCGCTTCCGCAGGGCATCGAGCTCGCTCCTCAGCGCCTGAACTTCGGCAGTCGCTTCTGCGAGGCGCGCGCTCAGCCCTACTACGTCGGGCTCGGCGGCCTGGCTCAAAGGAACGCCTTGACCAGCTTCTCCCGGAAGCCGGAGAGCTCGGAGTGTGCCTCTTCGAGGGCGCTCACTCTGGACGCGAGCTCGTTGAAGAGGGACGACCGCTCGACGCCGTTTCGGACGATGAGCTTGAAGTGCTCATTGTCCCACGGCTTCTCCAGGTAGTGGTACAACCCCGCCTCGTTGATCGCGCGGATCGCGTTCTCTTTGTCGGCATAGCCCGTGAGGAGCACCCTCGTCGCCTCCGGTTGCACTTCCCGCACGCGCTTGAGGAAGGACACCCCGTCCATCTCGGGCATCATGAAGTCGGCCACAACCACCCGGAGCGACACCTCCGCCTCCGCCGCGGCGAGCGCCTCGACCGGTGAGCAGAACGAGATCACGCGGTACGACGTCTCGAGCGCGAGGAATCCCTCCAGCGAGCGGACCACCATCTGCTCGTCGTCGACGAGCATGATCGTCTCGCGGGCTTCGTCACTCATGTCGGTATTCCTCAGGCTACGAGCGACCGAAGCCGCCGGGCCAACGCCTGCAGCATGCCGGCGGCGAGCTCGGGGTGATCGGAGAGAAGTTCCTGGAAGTCGCTGCGGGTGATGCGGAGGAGGCGTGTGTGCTCGAGCAGGCGCGCCCCGACGATGCTCGGCGCGGAGTCGATGAGGGACCAGGTACCGAACGCGGTGCCCTCGCCCGCGGTGAGTCTCTGGTCACCGACCCCGCTCAACTCAGCCGAACCGCGGACGATGATGTACAAGGCGTCGTTCGGTTCACCGGCTTGGACCAGCTCTTCGCCCGGATCCGCCTCGACCTCCTCGGCGATCCCCGCCAGGAGCGCCAGATGGGAGCTGCGGGCGCCCTCGAGCAGGTCGACTTTCTGTAGGAGGAAGGTCTTGGCGATCAGGTCCAAAGTGTCGTCTCCTCCGAGTGGTACACCGGAACGAGCGTGCTCGACGAGGGTGCTGATCCACGGGTCGGCATCGGCCGCGAAGCCGTCCAGCGGTGCCCCGCGGGCCGCGGAAGCTCCGCCACTCGGAGCGACCTCCAGAACCGGCTGGAGCCGTGCGAAGAGGGCGTGGCCCAGCGTGCGCTCGAGCCACTCCAGTGCGTTGGCCTTCCTCCGATCATCGGCGCCCTCCAAGGTGCCGTGGCAACGGTACACGTCGCCCGGGGGGAAGACCAGGCCGAGCGCGCGGAACGCCACCTCGCGGCGGTCGGCCCGGGCCTCCGCGGCGGCAGCGGCCAGCAGCGCCAGCGCGGGCTCACCTTCCTCTCCCGCGGCGGCGGCGGCCAACCCCCCGTAGCGCTCGGCGTCCTGGGCCATCTGGGCGGCCAAGGCCACTGCGAACCCCTGCTCGAACTCCAGGCCCTCCGCCTCGGACACGCGAAGCTTGCTCAGAGCCTTCACGGCAGCGTAGCGGACCGCCCACGGCTCCGAGAGCTCCCCGGCGACGGACTGGAGCACCTCGACCGAGTCCTGCTCCGACACGTGCGCGAGCACCCCCGCGAGACGCCGTCGCAGGGCCGCGTCCACGTCGGGGTCGGCGAACCGGCGGCGGCACAGCTCCCGGACCGCGGGGCTCCCGGTCGAGAGTTCGCGCTTGACGCGGCCGCGAACGGAGTCATCGTCCAGCATCGAGGCCAGTCGGTCGGCGAGCGCCGGCGAACCCACCCGGGCCGCGCTCCGAATCGCCAGCTCCCGAACATCCGGATGGTCGTCTTCGAGGAGCCGAGTAAGGAGGTCGACTCCGCCGGTCCCCCCGGGCATCAGACCGGTCGCCAGCGCCACCTCGGCCCGCACGTCGGGCGCCGCGTCGGCAAGCGCCCGCGAGGGATCGCCCGGCGCGGCCCTCAGGAGGCGCTCCACATGGCCGTTCGCGAGCCGCTCCGCGAGCTCATCGCCAGCTCGAGCGCTCACGAGCCATGACAACGCGGCCACCCGGACAGAGCTCTCTGGTGCATCGAGGAGCCCCTGGAGGAGCTCACCCTGCGCCGGCCCCTCCCGGCTGGTGACCAACGCCCCGACCGCCGCCTCGGCCACGCTCGGACTTTCGTCCGTTAGCCGCTGGCGGACCAGGGCCTCCGCGACCGGACTGCGAAAGCGCTCGATCAGGCGGAGCACCCGCGAGCGCACGTCCTCGTCAGCGTGCGCGAGCAGGAGCTCGAGCTCATCGGTCAAATGCTGGGCGTCGACGCTTCCGGCTTGCTCCACAAGATCAAGTCCGAAGCCAACTTGCACCGGGTCAGCACTGCGTAGGGCGTCCTCCACCATTGCCAAGGTGCTGCGCTCGGTGAGCGAGGCGAAGCCCGCGTCGAGGTTGGCGAAGCGCCCCTTGATCGACTCGGCCAGGACCGTCACGTACTCCTTCTTTCCGGCCCAGGCCAAGAAGCACCACCCGACGGCGAGCACGACGGCCACCCAGGTGACGCTGCGGTAGTCCATGAAGGCCGCGAACACGCCGATGAGGACACCGGATGCCGCCTTACCGAACCCCTTCTCCACACCGGCATCGATGTATGCCTTCGCCTTGAGCTTGAGCTCGGTCGGGACCGGCACGTAAAGGATCTCGCGTGCCGTGCGCTCGGCGGAGTAGCGGAACATCGACTCCCCTACCTTGGCCACCGTGGCCACCCAGATGCTTGTGACCACGGCCAGAGCGGCGGTCGAACCAAGCATGAACACCGGCAACATGAGCACTGCGAAGCCCACGCCGAACCGCCTCAGGAGCGGGCCCATCGGGAGCAGGACGAGGATGGGCAAAGCGTCCTTCACGGCGAAGACATATCCCTGGAAGGAGCTGATGGCGTCGACGTCGTCGCCCGCGAAGAGTCGCGAGGCCTCGTTGAACTGGTAGTCGACGATCTGCTTCACCAGGACGGTCACCAGCACCAATCCGGCGATGAGGCGGATGTGGCGGTTGGCGGAGATGTTCCTGACGTCCGCCGCGAAGCCCCGCTTCTCCTCCGTGCGGACTCGACCGCGACTCGGGGGACGCACGGGAGGGTACCCGGTCCACAGCAGGGGCAACGTCAGGGCGAAGAGGGTCACCGACCCGGCGGCCACCAGCAGGAGGTTGGGCGTTCCGAGGGCCCTCGAGAACAGGCCGGTGACCACGCCTCCGAGCACCACGCCCATCGATCCGGCGGCGATGACGAGCGGAATCGCCGCCTTGGCGTCCCGCGCATTGAAGAAGACCTGAACGGCCATGAAGAACTGCGTCACGATGGCGGCCGCGAAGAGGTCGTACCAACCGTAGAAGATCAGCCCAAAGGTCGTGTTCCCTTCGGTGTAGAAGGCCCGGAATACCAGGAAGCTCGCGGCGAAGAAGAGGGCGGTGGCCGGAATCAGCGTCCGCCAACGGACCCGATCGGCCAGGTAGTTGAAGATCGGCGCGAAGAGGACAGCGAGGGCGCTGAACAGGTAGACCTGATAGAAGTCGCCCTCGCCCCGGCCGTCGAGCGCGAGCGCATTCCGCACCGGACGCAGGATCCCGATGGACGTCAGTACCACGAAGTACAGCGCCATCATCGAGAACACGCGCAGCCGTTCGTTGGGCGGGCGCCTGACCGATTCGCTGTGTGCGCCGGGGGTGATGGTCGTGCCTCGCTCGTGTTGGGCCGAAGCGACCGTCCGAGGCCGCTTCCAGGCCCCGAAGGTGCGCGCGCAACCTAAGCCGCGGGGGGAGGCGGCCGCCATCGCGGCGTGGCCCCGACCCCACCGGCGCGCCCAGACACCGCCTTGACATACAAGTGATCGCTTGTGTATTATCGCCGTCCATGACGGAGGACCACGACGATGTCTTCAAGGCGTTGGCGAACCGGAACAGGAGGAGACTCCTCGATCGGCTGCGAGAGCGGGACGGCCAGAGTCAGGCCGAGCTCGGGGCCGGACTGGGCATCTCGCAACAGGCCGTGGCACAGCACCTGGAGATCCTGGAGTCGGCGAGCCTGGTCTCGACCGTGCGCGAGGGCCGCGAGAAGCTCCACTACCTCAATCCGGTTCCCATCCACGCCGTCGCGGACCGCTGGATCCGGGCCTTCGACAAGAACCGCCTGCGGGCCTTGAGAGACCTCAAACGATCTGTGGAGGGACGTCACGATGAGTAAGCCGAGCTTCGTCTACACCATCTACATCCACGCCGAGGCCGACGAGGTCTGGAGGGGCCTCACCGAGTCCGAGTTCACACGGCGCTACTGGTTCCACGAAAACGACTCGACGTGGGAGGTCGGGTCGCCGTGGAGCCACGTGGCCACGAACGAGGAGCGGACGGTGCACATCATGGGTGAGGTCCTCGAGTCCGAACGTCCGTCGAAGCTCGTGCTGACGTGGGTCCAGCCCGAGCACGAGGGCGACCCGGAAAGGACGTCGCGCGTGACCTACGAAATCGAGCCCGTCGACTGGCCGGGTGGCCCCTGGGTCGGCCTACGCGTCCTGCACGAAGACCTCGATCCAGAGATGGCCGAGAGCGTCTCTTTCGGCTGGCCGGGCGTCTGCTCGGGCCTCAAGACGTTGCTGGAGAGCCCCGAGATCTTCGACGCCATGTGAGGCTCCCGCGGCCAATCCTCGTCGCCTCGGCCTTCACGATTTCAGAATAGTATTCTAGTTCTAATATGGGGCGAAGGCTGCGGATCTCTGGGGGCGTTCAGCACTGACGCCGGCGTCGGTCTACATGAGCAAGAGCGTCGCCAGCCCGAGGAAGAGCCCCATGCTCGCTACATCCGTGGCGGTAGTGAGGAAGATACTCGACGCCGTGGCGGGGTCGGCGCCGACCCGACGGAGCGCCAACGGAATCAGCGCGCCGGAGACCCCGCTGACGACACAGCTCCCTACCATCGCGACGCCTACGATCGCGGCGAGCGAGAGTGCGTCTTGATTCGCCTGCAGCGTCGCGACCAGGAACATGCCGAGTCCGGCCGTGAGTCCGACGAGGGCCCCGTTCACGCCTCCTAGCGCGGCCTCTTTCGACACCAGGTGGCGAGCGGACCCGCCCTTCAACTCGCCCAGCGTCATGCCACGGAGCGTCACCGCCAGCGCTTGGCACCCGGTGTTGCCCGACTGACCCGCCAACACGGGCAGGAACAGCGCCAGAATGACCATCTCGTCCAGCGTTCGCTGGAAGGCCCCCACGACGGCGGCAGCGACGAAGGCCGTGAGCAGGTTGAGTTGAAGCCAGGGATGTCGGAGGAGCAGGCTCCTGAACCAGGGAGTGACCAGACGCTCCTCCTTGTCGACACCGACCATGCGGCCGGCCTGTGCGCTGATCTCGAAGGCCTGTTCCTCGAACATGACCCGCCCGCGAACCAGGCCGACGAGTCGCCCGGCCTCGTCACAGACCGGGTAGACGGGGTAATGCCTGTGGAGCACCTCCCGCATGGCCTCCATCAGAGGCGTCGTCGGACGTAGGTGGAACACCTCTTTGAGCATCACGTCGCCGAGCAGCGCGTGTTCGTCAGCGACCAATAGGTCCCGCATGGTGATCACCCCGACCAAGCGACCATCGTCCTCGGTTACGTAGCAGTAGGTGATCAGGATCTTCTTCACCATCTGCCGCACACGCGCCGTGGCGTGGGCGACCGAGTGATGCGGGCGGAAGACCGCGATCGGCGGCTCCAAGAGGCGCCCGACGCTGTCCTCGGGGTATCCCTGGTTGAGGGCCCACTGTCGCGTGACGGCCGAGGGTCCCGTCGCGTAGAGCCGCTCCCTGAATCCGTCCGGCAGCTCGGGGATGATGTCGCCGACGATGGCCGGGTTGAGGCGCAGGAACGTCTCGAGGACCAGATCCTCACTCTGCCCGGCGAGAGCCGCAGCCGCTTCGGGTGGCCCCATGCGCGCGATGTCGAAGGCGAGTTGCTCGGCGCTGGTGAGGCCCTCGGGGATGGCGCCGACACCCCCGGACGTGCTCGTTGCGTTCATCGTAGGCACTGAAAGAGGTGGGACCGCAGCGAGAAGATGCAGCGACGGCTCACACCGCTCCAAGCTTCTCGTTCGCGCAATTGCCGGCTGCCGCGCGGGGTCCTACCGTATCGTCACGTCCCTCGCACAGGAGCGACCCCCGTGAGCGATACGGACCTTCCCGGGTTCGGCCTCGGCGCCGCCGAGTGGCCGCCGACCCTCGACGCTCCGCCGACGCCCGACCCGGAGATGCCCGACGTCCCGTCGAGCTGGAGCCGACGTGACTTCATCAAAGGCGTCATCGCTTCGGGCGCCACTGTCGCCGGGCTGTCTTACTTCGGCGCCGGGTGCACGACCCCGCTTCCGGCGCAGACCGCCGGCGGCGTAGAGCGCCTCATCTCGCTGACCGTGAACGGGCAGGTCCGCCGCGTGGACGTGCTCCCGACGGAGACACTCGCGATGACGCTGCGCTACAAGCTGGGGCTTACGGGGACCAAGCTCGGCTGTGACCGGGCGGAGTGTGGTGCTTGCACCGTCCTCATCGACGATGTGAACCTCTACTCCTGCTCGACGCTGACGCACCGCGTGCGGGGCCGGGAAATCACCACGGTCGAGGGCCTCGAAGGACCGAACGGCGAGCTGCATCCGGTCCAGCAGGCGTTCGTGGACGAGCTCTCACCGCAGTGCGGCTTCTGCACTCCGGGCCAAATCATGTCGGCGGTCGCGCTGCTGCGGCGTAATTCCAGCCCGACGCGGGAGGAGGCTCGGGTTGCCCTGTCAGGCAACCTCTGCCGGTGCGGTGCCTACCACCACTATCTCGACGGCGTCATGCGCGCCGCGAGGGAGGCGTGACATGGCCGAGCTGATTGGTAAGGACTTCACGCCGCCCGACATCTACGCCAAGGTCACCGGACGTGCCCGGTACGCCGAGGACTTCCGCCGCGA
>JAHEKM010000187.1 GCA_024638325.1 Gemmatimonadota bacterium
CGACTTCCACCAGGCCTCGTTCGCCCAGGGCGCCTCGGACGCGCTCGAGAGTTTCGTCTTCGACCGCTCGCCGGTGCACGAGGGCCACGGCCACGTCGTGGCCGGCGGCGACCGCTTCGTCGCTGAAGTCGGGCCGATCGCCATGGCCGACCGCATCGATCTCTCCGTCGCTGATGCCGCATCGCCGAGCCACGAGTCCGTGCACCCACCACTCGAAGTCTGCCCCCCAGGCCTGGGCAACCACCAACACCGCCATCTCCCGCGCGGCGTCGGGCAGCGCCGTATCGGTGCGGAAAGCCATCCCCGCGCGTTCGAGGTGCAGCCCGACGGCGGGTGTGCGCAGGAAGGCGTCGAAGGGTCCTGTCAGCGTTTCGTCGTCGCGCAGGACGAGGCGCCGCGCCGGGCCCTGACCACGTGGGCTGTCGAGCACCGCGTCGTAGAGCTTCCGCTGATCGGCGTCCAGTGTTTCGGGTTTCAGGGGTTCGAGTCTCGGCACGGTCGAATCTCCGGCAGTTGGCCTCGTCTACGATGCGACCCAGACCACCAGGACCGCGATCGTGGCGACGAGCGTGGAAAGAACGCGCGGGTCGCCGGTGGTCATGACGCGTTCGATCGGGATCGCGATCTTGCGATCCATGAAATCGCCCTTGCCCGCGTGCTCGCCGATGATCCTCGGGTCCGTGACCGCTGCGATCAGGTCGCGCCGGCTGCGGTACCGGATGAGGAAGACGGACGACCAGGACTCCGCGCCGTTGACTCCCTCGAGCTCGAGCGCCGTGCCGGCCACGGTTCCGATGCCCGTCACGTGGGACGCGCGGCCGAGGAGCAGGCGCATCAGCGTGCGGTGGTAGCCGCTGAAGCTCGCCTCTGCTTCCGTTCCTTCCCGCATGTGCATCAGGTTCACCATCACGAAGGGTCTACCCGTGTCGTCGGCGAGGAAGGTGCGCATCTTCCCGAATGCTTCCTCGGGTGCGCCGACTTCCTTCAAACGACTCAGGTAAGCCTCCACTTCCCCTGGCGTGAGTGGTCCCCGCCATCCCGAGTACCAGACCCAGAATGCGGCCAGCGCGAGGGCGATCGACGCGATTGCGATCCCGGTCATCCCGTCACACCCGTGCCAGCGGGATCGGCACGCCCGCGACGCCTACCGATGTGCGGTGAACGCAGCCCCCGAGCGACTCGTCCCCCGTATGGTCGCGCGTCGTGATATACAAGTCGTGGCTCTTGCGACCTCCGAAGCACACGCTCGTGGCTGCGCTCGCGGGCACCTCGACTCGATCGTCGATGCGACCCTGCGGCGTCACCCGCACCACGGCTCCCCCTCCGAAGAGCGCAACCCATACTCCGCCGTCTTCGTCGACGGCGAGCCCGTCTGGCGCGCCGCCTTCCACCTCCACGAAGATGCGCCGCCCGCTGAGCTTGCCGTCGTCGTCGACGTCGTGGGCGATCACGTGGGTGTGGACGCTGTCGCTGTGGTAGAGAACGCTGCCGTCGGGCGAGAACCCAACCCCGTTGGGCAGCCCCACCTGGTCGTAGAGGACCTCGGAGGTGCCATCGAGGCCGATGCGATGCAGCTCTCCGGGCACGACGTTCAAGGGGCGGGCAAAGGGTTCGAAGCGCCGGCAACCGACCAGCACGCGACCCGACGAGTCCGTGCACAGGTCGTTGAACTTGCCGCCGTCCGCGTCGCGAAGCAGCAAGCGCACGTCATCGCCACGGATGTGGCTCACGTCCTCTCCGGACACCACGACTCCACCGTCGGCATGGAGTGCCAGGCCGCCGATTCGCATCCGATCGGCCACGATCTTGCGCGTCCGTCCGTCGGGCTCGCGGCAGTACACGCCGCCTCCGTGGGCGTCGCTGAAGTAGAGGCGCCCCTCGTCGTCTACGGCCGGTCCTTCGACCAGTTTGTATCCGGTGAGCAGGGTCTCGATCTGGTAGGGCATGGCGTTCCTCCCCGGTTGGATTGTTCAGAGCAGGGGCGTCGTCGGGTCGAGGCCCAGCGCGAAGCGCCCGACTTGCTCCCGGGACGTGTCCCACTCGAAGAAGGCGTGGGTTGCGAGCATGTTCATGTCGCGAAAGAAACGTTGGAGCGGCAGGTCCGCCTGGAACGCTGCCGACCCGGATTGGGCCATCAGCTCGTTGACGGCTCGCCGACAGTGGTCGACGACGAAGCCCGCGTGTCCGCGCAGGCGGACGCGGTCGCCCATGTCGAAGCCGGCTCCATGGAGGCACGCCTGCGCCATGCGCAGCTGTTCCCGCGCAAGTGCACAGCCTACGTCGGCGTGCACCTGGGCCGTTCCAAGTTGGACGTGGGCGAGGGAGTGCTCGCGCACGGCAGCGCCGCTGTGACCACGCACGCGCGCACGCACCGCCTCGTCGAAGGCCGTCGCGGCTCCGCGAAGCCCACCGGTGAACACGCCCAGTGCTTCGCACTGCACGAACGGCATGAGCGGCATGCGGTACATCGGATTCGAGTGCGCCTTCGCACCTTCTGTGTCGCCTGCCGCGAACGCCAGCATCGGCTCTGCGCGGTGGATCGGTACGAAGGCCCCGTCGACGACCATGTCGTTGCTGCCGGTGCCCGACATTCCGGTCATGTGCCAGGTGTCTACGACTTCGACGTCATCGATCGGCAGCACGAAGACGTGCGGCTGCATCGCCTCGGTCATACCACCCATCAGCACCCAGTCCGCATGCATGACACCCGAGCCCCAGGCTGCACGACCCGTGAGCTCATAGCCGCCCGGCACCTCGCGCGCTCGCACGGTCGGTGCAGTCGCGGCCGGCATCAGACAGAACGGACGCTCGGCAAAGATCTCAGCCTGAGCCTTCTCTGAAAGTCGCGCCGCGAAGAGGTTGTGACCCAGGTAGAAGGCTGCGATCCAACCCGTGGACATGCAGGCGGCGCTCAGCAGCTCCACTACCTCGAGCATCGTCTCCAGCCCGAGCTCGTGACCGCCCCAGCGCCGCGGAACGAGCAGTTGCGGCAGCTCGGCCTCGACCAGGTCGCGGATCGAGTCGTCATGTGGAGCGCGTAGCGTCTCGGCTGCTCGGGCACGGGATGCGAGGGCCGGCGCGAGCGCCCGAGCGCGTTCAAGGAGAGCCTCTCTGGTCATTCCCATCCTTCCTCCGAATGCCACGCGGAGTGTTTCTAAAAAATAGATGGTTGTCAAATTAAAAATAGATGGTTATCCTGTTTTTCGCATGATGAGTGTCTCGTTCACAATGCGGAGTTCGACGCGATGAGTTCAGCCGCCGGTCCCAAAGCTCAGCCCAACCCTCGTCGGCGCGGGCGGCCGCGCTCGGGCACCTCGGATGCAGTCCCTCGGGA
>JAHEKM010000188.1 GCA_024638325.1 Gemmatimonadota bacterium
AGCAGGTCCTGCAGGGCGCGCCGTGTCCGGTGGCCGTGGTGCCGGTCTGAGCTAGGCCAGCCGCCGCGCGAACGTTCGGTACCAGTGCTGGTAGCGATCCGCGAGTCGAGGGTGCGCGCGCTCGGCGACCGGCACCCAGACCGAGCTCGCCTCGTCGTGCAAGCCCTGCCAGTCGAGGTCGCCCCGTAGGTGGGCGTGCCTCAGGTGGTCGAGGTGCTCCGCGAGCGTGGCGAGCAGGAACACTTCGTCGAGCGTGACGAGGCGCTCGGCGAGCCGCTCGTCCCCAGGAAGCGGGAGCGACTCCACGAGCTCCGCCACGGCCTCGCCGAGTTCGACGGCCACGACGTCGTGCCGGACCCGGAGGTCGTCGTCGATCCCCTCGTGGACGGCCGCCACCACGAGGGCCTCCACCGGGAGCGGGCCCACGTCGCGCAGGAGCACCAGGGCCGTGCGCCCCGGATGCAGATACGCCGGATGGTGATCGTCGTCGAGCGTCGCGATTCGAGGCACCATCGCGAGAGCATGCGCATAGCCGATGAGGTCGACCTCGTCGTCGCTCAGCCCGAGCGCCTCCGCGGCCGCGACGACTGAACCCCCCATTTGGCGTGCTCGCTCGCTCTCGCCCAAGTGACCCTCAGATACCGCCGAAGATCGAGGCGATCGACCGGGTGAGCAGGTCGATCGAGAGCTCTCCCCCGCGCGAAGGCCCGCTGATCCTGAGTCCGCCCCGGAACGGATCTTCCCGGTCTGTCCGCATGAACTCCAGCGCGGAGAGCGCTCGGGCGCGGGCTTCGGCCACAGCCGGATCGACCGACTGCTGCTGGTCGGCGGCCTCGAGCTCGTGGAGCGTTTTCGCGACCGCGTCCGCGTCGAGGACGGTGATGGGTGACCCACAGTGTCCACACTGGAAACCGTTGGCGAGGTCGACCGGCGCACCGCAGCTCGAGCACTGCACGGTCTTGACCTCGGCCCGCACGCGCGCCTGTTCGGCCGGGCTGAGCGTACGGACGAACTGCTTCTCCTTGAGGAACTCCGAGAACGGAGTGAGGCGGCCGTGCCGCTCCGGGCATGCGTAGTAGGAGAAGCGACCACCCTTGCCGATGTCTCGATTGAGCGAGAGGCGTCGCCGACAACGCGGGCACACCATGCGGTTCTTGAGGGCGTGACGGGGATCGTCGCGGTGCTCCTGCAGCACCTTGAAGAGGTCCAGCGTGCCGCGCGCCGACAGCTGGATGCTCTCTCGCTTGTCGAGCCAAATGAGGTGGCAGGCGAAGCAGAGATCGAGCTCGATGTCCTGACCGTACGTCCCGTCCATGGCCAGGCGGTCCATGGGGGCCGAACAGTTGGGGCAATTCACGCAGGCTCCCCTGGTGAGGGTCGGTCCGAGCGATTGACGGCGGGCTGGGGCCCAGAGCAATCTGACCGGCGAGCCAGCCGGCTCCGCGCGTCCTCGTCGGGAGATGTCATGTCGAGCTTGAACAGAAGTCTCGCCACCCTACTCGTCGCAACCCTTACGCTCGCGACCGGCGCCTGCAGGGGCGAGCCCGCTCCACAATCGGTCGAGGAGCTCGCCCAGCGCTCCCTCGCCCAGATCGAGGGCACGCTCAACCTGTCGGGACTTCAGGCACCCGTCGAGGTGCTGCGCGACGAGTGGGGAATCCCTCACATCTACGCGGAGAACGATCACGATCTCTTCTTCGCCCAGGGATACGTGATGGCGCAGGACCGGCTGTGGCAGATGGAGATGTGGCGGCGTTGGCGGGAGGGGCGGCTCGCGGAAATCTTCGGGCCCGAGGCGTTCCCGTACGACGCGCGTGTCCGGCTGATGAAGTTCCGGGGGCCGTTCGACGCCACCGAGTGGACGAGCTACCACCCTGACGCGCAGCGCATCTTCACCGCCTACGCCGACGGGGTGAACGCCTACGTCGAGCAGAACCGCAACAATCTCCCCGTCGAGTTCCAGCTCACGGGCGTGGAGCCCGACCCGTGGACGGCGGAGACCGTAGTCCTCCGCTGGGCCGCGCTGGCGGTGCCGAGCGTGCGTGGCCACGCGATCAACGAGGTCCAGCTCGCCATGAACGTGGCTCGTTTCGGCGCAGCCGAAGCGAACCAGCGCGCGGCCCCCGACCCGTACACTGATCTCGTCGTCCCCGAGGGGCTCGACCTGAGTCTATTCACGGACGACATGCTCCGGGCCATGCGGGCGGGGGACGGTGACCCGTTCGAGCAGGGCGAGCTGCCGCCTCTCGAGGTGCTCGAAGGGTACCGGCACCTCATGTCCGAGGTGCGCACGGCCCAGGTCTCACCGGACCCCATCACGACGGAGGGGAGCAACAACTGGGTCATGAGCGGCGAGCGCACGCCGACGGGGGTGCCGATCCTCGCGAACGATCCGCACCGTCGCATCGAGATGCCCGCGCTGCGCTACTTCGTGCACCTCGTCGCACCGGGGTGGAACGTGATGGGAGGCGGTGAGCCGCCCTTCGTCGGCGTGATGGCGGGCAACAACGAGCGCATGGCGTGGGGCTTCACGTTCGCAGGCACCGATATGGTGGACGTGTTCGTGGAGGAGCTGCACCCGGAGCAGCCGGACATGGTGCGCTGGCGGGACGGCTGGGAGCCGCTTCGCGTGATTCAGGAAGAGGTCCGCGTGAAGGGTGAGGCTCCGCGCACGATCACGCTCAAGTTCAGCCGCCACGGGCCGGTCTTCTACGAGGATCTCGAGAACCGCCGCGTCTACGCGGTGCAGTCCGTCGTCCAGTATCCCGGCACGGCCGCCTACCTCGGCAGCTTCAAGCTGGCGCAGGCCACGAGCTGTGACGACTTCTTCGAGCTCTCGATGTCGTGGAAGGTGCCGACGCACAACCTCATCTGCGGCGACGCGGACGGGAACATCGCCCTCCAGGTCACCGGCCTCACCCCCGACCGCGACGGCTGGAACGGTCGCCTGCCGGTCCCCGGAGACGGCCGCTACGAGTGGAAGGGATTCCGTGAGGACCTGCCTCGCGAGTTCAACCCCGCGCGCGGCTACATCGTGACCGCGAACGACAACACGCATCCGCCGGGCTACCAGGGCCGGCCGGTCTTCTACCACTCGACCCGGGGAGTGGAGACGTCGCGGATCACTCGACTCCACCGGATCCTCGGAGACGGCGGGAATCTCGACGTAGCCGACCATGAGCGCATCCAGCACGACGCCCATTCACTGGAGGGCGAGCGCGACATCCCACTCTTCCGTGGCTGGACGTCGACCGACCCCGACGTGGAGTGGGCGCGCGCACAGGTCGCCGGATGGGATGCGACGCTCACCG
>JAHEKM010000089.1 GCA_024638325.1 Gemmatimonadota bacterium
CTCGTCATGGTCCTGATCGCCATGCGAATCAGCCCGTTCTCCGCGCTGCTGACCGCCCTCGTGCAAGACGAGCGTCGGGGCTCGCTCATGAGCCTCACGGTCGCGCTCGGACAGGTGGGTTTTGCGATCGGAGGGGCCGTGGCAGGTCCGCTCTTCGCGGGAATCGGCTACTTCTCCAACGCGCTGCTCGGCGCCGCCATGGTGCTCGGGATGGGGATGATCGTGTGGCTCAGGATTCCGGAGCCGGGCGCGCCGAGATAGCCGACACACCGCCCGCGCGGGCTGGGAACGACAACCTTTGTGGCGCTTCGACGCCGCGTCTATCTTCCAATCCGACAACCCCCACGAGCCTCAGGGAGCCTCTTTGAGCGCCGATCGGCCCAAAGAAACAACCGTCCTCTACGTAGAGGACGCGATCGACCAGGCCCTCCTCGTGAAGGCGTTCCTGAGCACGATGCCGGGGTTCCACGTGACCCACGCTCAGGACGGTGAGAAGGCCGTTCAGCTCATCGGAGCCAAGCCGTGGGACTTGGTCATCACGGACCTCAACCTGCCGGGCCTCGACGGCTTCTCGGTCATCAAGGCTTTCCGGGCGCAGTACCCGCGCGGCCCGATCCTGGTCACCACCGGCTACACGCAGGCCGAGTACGAGGAGCACGCGCTCCGCAGCGGCGCGGACCAGGTGATGATCAAGCCGCTCAACCAGGACGAGTTCGTCGCGCGGGTCCACTCCATGGTGGAGCGGAGCCAGGCTCCGGTCGTAGACGAGCCGACGGTCGTGGTCGCGGTGGAGGGCAGATTGGGTGATGCCGAGATGGGGTGCGGCGGAACGCTCATGGCCGAGCTCGCCCAGGGTCACACGGTCATGATCATTCCGATCTGCAGGGACCCGAACGACGCCTCACCCGAGGAGCTGAAGGCCGCGAGCATCGCGGCGAAGATCCTCGGCGTCGAGTTCCGCGTCGATCGTACGCTCTTCGGAAACGCCGAGGGCCAGAAAGATCTCCTCGAGCGAACCCTGAACGAGCTCCGACCGGGCACCGTGTACATGCCGGCCCCCGACGACCGCGATCCTTCACGCAAGGAGGCGGCCGAGATGGTCAGGGCGGCGACGCAGGAGATCGAGACCGTGCTGGCGTACGAGACGGCGACGACCGGTCTCGAGTTCACGCCGTCCCACTTCACCGACGTGCGCGCCGAGATGGTGCTGAAGATGGAGGCACTCGCGGCCTATCAAGCCGTCGGCGCGCCGCGCGTGGACCTCAGGCCGCGCATGGCACAGGCGTACGCGCGCTACTGGGGGCGCTTCCGCGATTTCACCGAGGTCGAGGCGTTCGAGCTCATCCGCGGCAACGTCGACTGACCCCACGCGTTCGAGCCGTCCTGCACCAAGCGGTGGGGGCCCGAGCTTGCGGAGCCCGACCCGCCCAGACGAGCTTACCCGTCCTTCGGGAAACCGAGTAAGACCGATATCAGGCTGGTAGCGTGCACTTAGATTTCGAGCGAGACATCGTCGAGATCCAGGCACAGATCGAGAAGCTCCTGGATCTCGCCGACCGTCGCGGCATCGATGTAGCGGACGAGGTCTCCGTCCTCCGTACCCGGCTCCAGGGGCTACGAGAGCAGACCTACGACAACCTGCGCCCCATGGAGCAGGTCCAGGTCGCTCGTCATCCGCAGCGTCCGTACACGCTCGACTACGTGCAGCGGATGTGCACCGATTGGGTGGAGCTCCACGGGGACCGGGGCTTCCGCGACGACGGCGCCATCGTGGCTGGGTGGGCCCGCTTCCGGGGACGCTCCATCATGGTCGTGGGCCAGCAGAAGGGCCGCGACATGAAGGAGAACCTGCGTCGCAACTTCGGCATGGCGCATCCGGAGGGATACCGGAAGGCACTCCGGCTCATGCGTCAGGCCGAGAAGTTCGGCCGGCCTGTGGTCACGTTCATCGATACGACGGGCGCCTACCCGGGCATCGGATCCGAGGAGCGCGGCATCGGTGAAGCCATCGCCCTGAATCTGCGTGAGATGGCACGGCTCGAGGTGCCCATCGTCTCGGTGGTCATCGGCGAGGGCATGTCCGGCGGGGCACTGGGCATCGGCGTGACGGACCGCATCCTCATGCTGGAGCATGCGATCTACTCCGTGATCTCGCCGGAGGGGTGTGCCGCGATCCTGTGGCGCTCGGCCGACCACCGCGAGGCCGCCGCCGACGCTCTCAAACTGACGGCCAAGGACCTGGTCGAGCTGGATGTAGCCGACCGCATCGTGCCCGAGCCTCCGGGCGGCGCGCACTCGGACTGGGACGCCGCGGCCGCCGGCCTCGAGGACCCGTTGGACGACACGCTCCGAGAGCTCGAGGAGCTCCCGGTGAAAAAGCTGCTCGAAGCACGCTGGGCCAAGTACGAGAGCATCGGCGCCTGGCGCGAGGCCTGAGCTGAGACGTGGTCGGATTCGCGGAGGTCCGCTTCAAGGGGACGCGTAAGGGCTACTTCTCCTATTCGGAGATCGACCTTCGCCCGGGAGCCCACGTCATCGTGGAAGCCGACCGAGGCGAGGACCTGGGCGAGGTATCCGCCGTGGGAGCCATCGCCGAACGGAAGTGCTCCTCATCGGGCGGGTGCGAGACCCCGACGCCCGAGCACCGCGTACTGCGGCTCGCCCGCCCCGATGAGGTGACACGCTGCGATGGACTCCGCGACGACGAGCACCGCGTGAGGCAGAAGACGCGCGAGCTGGTGACGCGGCACAATCTCAAGATGAAGGTCACCGAGGCCGAGTGGCAGTACGATCGCAACAAGCTCATCATCTACTTCACAGCCGATAAGCGGGTCGACTTCAGGCAGCTGGTCCGGGACCTGGCCCGGACGTTCCGCACGCGCATCGAGTTGAAACAGATCGGCGTTCGGGACGAGGCGGCGCTCCTCGGTGGTGTGGGTCGGTGCGGCCGGGAGCTGTGCTGCTCCACCTGGCTGCCCGAGCTGCGGCCGGTGTCGCTACAGCTCGCCAAGGATCAGCGCCTCTCGCTCAATCCCGCGCAGATCAGCGGGTGCTGCGGCCGCCTCATGTGCTGCCTCATGTACGAGCACCGGACCTACGTAGAGGCGCGCCGACGCTTCCCGCGAGAGGGACGGACCGTGCGCACGGGGCGCGGTGAGGAGCGGGTGGTGAGCATCGACATCTGGAGCGAGACGGTCTCGCTCAAGTCGACGGAGGGCGAGTTGCGCACGCTGACCCTGGAAGAGCTGCGGACCGAGGTCGGGCAGCCGCGCGGCAGGCGGGTCGACCGCGACAAGAAGGAGCGGTCTTGAGCGATCCAGCTCGGCGCTATCTCACGACGCCGATCTACTACGCGTCGGGCGAGCCGCATATCGGCCACGCCTACACCACCATCCTCGCCGACGCCCTGGCGCGGTTCTGGCGACAGGACGGCGTGGACGTGTTCTTCCTCACCGGTACGGACGAGCACGGGCCGAAGATGCAGACGGCGGCCGAGGAGCGGGGCATGGAGCCCATGGAGCTCTGCGACCTCATGGCCGGCAAGTTCCAGGCGGCCTGGGAGCGTCTCGAGATCTCGCACGACCGCTTCATCCGGACCACCGAGCAGGAGCACAAGGACGTCGTTCGGGCCTTCGTGACCCGTCTCCATGAGCGGGGCGAGATCTACGAGGGCAGCTACTCGGGTTGGTACTGCATCCACGAGGAGCGCTACTGGACCGAGAAGGACCTCGGCGAGGACAACGCGTGCCCGGACTGTGGACGCCCGACCCAGCACCTGGAGGAAAAGAACTATTTCTTCCGCATGAGCGCGTACCAGGACGCCCTGGTCCGTCACATCGAGGAGAACCCCGACTGGATCGTCCCCGAGATCCGGCGCAACGAGATCTTGGGCTTCCTCAGGCAGCCGCTTGGCGACCTGTCGATCTCGCGCCCGCGGTCACGGGTCGCCTGGGGCGTGCCGCTTCCGTTCGACGAGGACCACGTGGCCTATGTGTGGGTCGATGCGCTCATCAACTACCTGACCGCAACCGGTGCGATCGACCCGTCGGCGCCGTCGGACGCACAGGGCTTCGACGATGTCTCTGCGTCGCGGTGGCCCGCCGACCTACACGTCATCGGCAAGGACATCCTCACAACGCACTCGGTCTACTGGCCGACGTTGCTCATGGGAGTGGGGCTTCCCCTGCCGCGCCAGATCCTCTCCCACGGGTGGTGGGTCGTCGGCGATACGAAGATGTCCAAGTCCCTCGGCAACGTCGTCGATCCGCTGCAGCTCCGAGACGACTTCGGGACGGATGCGGTGCGCTGGTATCTCCTGCGGGAGATGCCCACAGGCAGCGATGCCTCCTACACCCCGGAACGGTTTCTCGCCCGATACGACGAGCTGGCCAACGTCCTCGGCAACCTGGCGAGTCGAGTCGTATCCATGATCGTGAAGTACCGGGACGGAGTGGTGCCCCACGCGGCCGCCGACGGTCTCGACTCGGCCATCACCGAGACGATGGCCGCCGCCCGCTCGGCCATGGCGGAATACAAGGTGCACGAGGCCCTGGCCGCCGCCATGGATCTGGCCCGCACCGCGAACGGCTACGTCGAAGAGCGCCAGCCGTGGACACAGGCCAAGGAATCGCCCGACGACCTGGACCACACGCTGGCCTCGCTGACGCGCGCCCTGACGGCTCTGTGTGCGCTCTTCCAACCGGCGACACCTGCCAAGATGGCAGAATTGGCGCCCCGCCTGGGGCTGGACTCGGTACCTACTCTGGAGCAGGCGCTCGCCCTCGAAACCGCCGGCCGCGCCGTCTCGAAGGGCCCGCCGCTCTTTCCGCGCGTGGAGCTGGCCCAGGCGGAATAGACCGCCATTCCTAGCGGAACGACCGTCCCGCGGGCGACTGGCCAGAGCAGATCTCGAGGCCCGAATTGCTTGACTCCACCTTCGACCGCACCCTAGCTTTGCTCCTTGGGTCCAGTGAGGTCCGGATCCAACCCCCCCTGGAGCGCTAAGAACTAGCCGAGTACGACTTCCGTCCACTACACAACCAGGCGGGTCCCATGACCGGAGAGCGGTGGACCTTCCTCGTCGTACGCGATGAGGACAGTCCGGTCAGGCAATACACCATCTCGGCACGACGCCTTCGGGCCGCGCTCGTCGCGGCATCGGTCGTGGTCGTGGCCGTCCTCGGAGTGGTGCTCTCCTCGGGCATCGAAGGTCTCGCCCGTATCGAGGCGCGGCAGCTCCGAGCCCAGAACCGCGCGCTGGAAATCGAGCTCGCGGCGTTCGATTCCCGCATGCAGGACCTGGAGTCGACGCTCGACCTCGTCGCGGCGAACGACGCGAACTTCCGGAGCATCGCTGGGCTCGAGGTCATCGACCCCGAAGTGCTGCAGGCCGGCGTGGGGGGACCCGGTTTGGGATCGCCCCAATCTTCACCCCTTTGGGCCATCGATTCGGCCACCGCCAAGACGACGTTCGCGGCGGCGTACGATCTGAGCGCGCTGGAGCGTAGAGCCCGACTGCTGTCGGAAAGCCTCGAAGAGGCGACCGACTCCGTGCTCGCACACCGGAACCTGCTCGAGTCGACGCCGTCCATCCTGCCGACCGCCGGTTGGCTCAGCAGCCGCTTCTCGCAGGCGCGCATGCACCCGATCCACAACAGGCCGATGCCCCACGAGGGTGTCGACATCTCGGCACCGACCGGAACGCCGATCTTCTCGGCCGCCAAGGGCCGCGTGGTGCGGGCCGGCTGGGTGGTCGGGTACGGTCTCGCGGTCGAGATCGACCACGGCTTCGGCTTCTCCACGCTGTACGGTCACGCGTCCAGCCTCATCGCCCAGATCGGTCAGGAAGTCCTGCGCGGCGAGGTGATTGCGCGGGTCGGCAGCACCGGAATCTCGACCTCGTCGCACCTGCATTACGAGGTCCGGGTCAACGGCGTTCCCGAGGACCCGACCACCTACATTCTGCCCGAGACCATCACCAACTAGGGGACGGGCCCAGCGCCGATCTGGTTCGGTCAGCCCGTATCGAGGTTGATACGGCTTTTTCCCTGGACTACTTTCCGCCCACAGCATTCCCCGGAGTGACGAGGACGGAGTTCACCCATGAGAAGGACGCTCCCGTACGTCTTGGCGCTTCTGTTCGGAGCCGGCGCCTGCGGCCCGACCGATGTCGTCGTGATGATGGAGATCGAAGTCGACGATCCGAACGGTGCCGGCACCGTCACACGGGCGCTCTCGGACATCGAGGTCCGCGTGCAGCCGTACGACCGTGACGCGGTCTTCGACTCGCTCGAAAACGCCTATCCCGAGCCGGAGCCGGCAATCCCGCCTGAGCTCGAGGCCGCGCGAGCCGAGGTCCAGGCGGCCCAGGAAGTATGGAACGACGCCCAACGGCGCTGGGGAGTTCTCCGTGATACGCTTCAGGCCATCACCGAGACGCTCGATGGCCTGGCGCGCACCGACGCCCAGTACATCGTGCTCTTCCGTGAGTACAACGACTTCGAGTCCGAGTACAACGCCGTCGAGCGCCAGGTGAATACAGCCTTCACGCGCTTCGACAGCCTGCAGCAGGGCACCATCCGGGCGAGCGACTCGATCCGGATCCTGCAGGACCAGTGGGCCGACGAGGCCTTCGCGGACATCGCCGACGTCTTCCGCAACAAGCAGCTCGAGTCCGGCTTGGACATCGTGGTCGACACCACGGACGCCAGCGGCGTGGCCCGCAACATTGCGGTGCGCCCGGGCCAGTACTGGGTGAGCGCCCGCTACGAGCTCACGTACACGGAGCTCTACTGGAACGTCCCGGTGACCGTCGAAGGGCGTGACCCGGTCGAGGTCCGACTCACGCGGACCAACTCGGAGGAGCGTCCGATCCTCTGAGGATCCCTCTCCCCGTCGCGGGGCGGCCCTCGGGCCGTCACCGTGGAGAGCCGCCCGGGCGACCATGCTAGCCCGGGCGGCTTCCTTTCGGGCTCCGCCGACGTATTGTGAGGCGTTCACCCGTCTCCGCCACACTCCGTAGTCCAAGACCGTGACGCACACCGACCCTTCCCCTCCCAGCCCTACCTTCCGCGTCGACGAGCGCGGAACGGGCTGGATCACGTTCGACGATCCCGACCGTTCGGCCAACGTGCTCACCGAGGCGGTCATGCGTCGGCTGGGGGAGGCCCTGGACGAGGCCCGCGCGGCGGCGCGCGAGGGCGCGGTCGACGTCGTGGTGGTCGCCAGCGCCAAGAAGGGCTTCATCGCGGGCGCCGACATCGATGCCATCGCCGGTCTGGAGAACCCGGCCGAGGCCGAGACGAAGATCAGACTCGGGCAGGCGATCTTCAACGACCTGGAGGCCCTGCCCGTTCCGACCGTGGCCGCCGTGCACGGTGCCTGTGTGGGCGGTGGGCTGGAGCTCGCGCTCGCCTGTGACCACCGGCTCCTCTCGGACGGGTCCGATACCATGCTGCAGTTCCCCGAGGTCATGCTGGGGCTGCTGCCCGCATGGGGTGGCACCACGAGGCTGCCGCGGCTAATCGGGCTACAGGCGTCGCTCGACATGCTGCTCGCCGGCAAGCGGATGTTCTCCCGCAAGGCGAAGAAGAGCGGGCTCGCGGACGAAGTGTTTCCGGCCGACATCTTCCGAGACCGGGTCGAGGCGTTCGCCCGTGACCAGGCGCGCCGCGGGCATGCGCCGGAGGACGGCAATGCTGTGGCACCGCGCCTCACCCGCTTCCTGCGCGCCGCCGAACGCTCGTGGCCCGGTCGGAAAGCCATTCTCACGGTCGCTCGCCGCAAGGTCGTGGAGAGCACCGGCGGCCACTACCCGGCCCCGCTTCGCATTCTGCAGATCCTCGAGGATCACCTCGCCGGGCCGGTGGAAGACAGCCTGGCGGCGGAGGCCCTCGCCGCGGCAGAGCTGATCGTCTCACCCGTCTGCAAGAACCTGGTGCACGTCTACCATCTGCGGGAGGCTGCGCGGAAGGGACCGGAGGTCGCCGAGCCTCTGACGGTGGCAGACCTGGGCGTCCTCGGCGCCGGGGTGATGGGGGGCGGCATCGCGCACCTCGCGGCGCAGAAGGGCGTACGGGTCTACATGAAGGACATCCGCCACGAGGCGGTGACCAGCGGTCTCCAGCACGCACGGTCCCGCTTCGACCGCGCGGTCCAGCGCGGTCGCATGACCCGGCGCGAAGCGGCACAGCGCATGGAGCTCATCGCGGGCGGCCTCGACTACCACGGCTTGCGCCCGGCGGACGTCGTCGTCGAGGCGGTCGTCGAGCGCATGGACGTGAAGCGTCAGGTACTGGCCGAGACCGAACGGCACATCTCGGACTCGTGCGTGCTCGCGACCAACACCTCCTCGCTGTCGGTCGACGAGATGGCCGCGGCGCTGAGACGTCCGGACCGCTTCTGCGGCATGCACTTCTTCAACCCCGTCGACCGCATGCCGTTGGTGGAGGTCGTGCGCGGCGCGCACACCTCCGACGATACGGTGGCCGCCGTCTACCGGTTCGCGCTCGCTCTGGGGAAGGTCCCCATCGTGGTACGCGACGGCCCCGGCTTCCTCGTCAATCGGATTCTCGGACCGTATCTGAACGAAGCGGGCTTCCTGCTCGGGGACGGCGCCAGCGTGGAACAGGTCGACCGCGTGGCGAAGGACTTCGGCATGCCCATGGGTCCGCTACGCCTCATCGACGAGGTCGGCATCGACGTCTCGCGGCACGCCGGCGCCTCTCTGCACCAGGCGCTCGGGGAGCGCCTGAAGCCCTCTCCCGCGCTGGCGGCGCTCGGCAACACGAGCCTGCTGGGGCGTAAGGGCGGCAAGGGCTTCTACGAATACGAGAAGGGCCGCGAGAAGCAGATCGACGAGTCCATATACGAGGTCCTCGGTTCGGTGCTCCCCACGCTCCGCGAGCTGGACGAAAACGAGATCCGAACCCGGCTTCTGATGCCCATGGTCAACGAGGCCGCGCGGATCCTCGAGGAGGGCGTCGCCCGCAGCGCTGCCGACGTCGATCTCGGCATGATCATGGGGACCGGCTTCCCGCCTTTCCGCGGCGGCCTCCTGCGCTTCGCCGACACGCTGCACCCGCGATCGATCCTCGAGAAGTCGAGGGAGCTCGAGGAGGCACACGGCCCGCGGTTCGCGGTCGCGCCTCTGGTTGCTTCGCTGGCGGAAGAGGACCGCACGTTCTACGAGGCGTTCCCCGCCCCGGCCCATGGCTGAGCCCAGACCGTTCGCTGGGGTGGTGCCGAGCTCTGGCGCCTCGGCCCGGATGGGTCGCGACAAGGGCCTGCTCGAGATCGACGGCAAAAGCTTTCTCCGCAGGACGGTCGAGGCCCTCGCAACGGGAGGGTGCGACCCGGTCCTCGTGGTCGTGGCCGAAGGAGAGGACGCCCTCGC
The DNA here is from genome assembly GCA_024638325.1 of Gemmatimonadota bacterium. Lineage (GTDB taxonomy): Bacteria > Gemmatimonadota > Gemmatimonadetes > Longimicrobiales > Gaopeijiaceae > UBA2982. The sequence continues at coordinate 9,395 of JAHEKM010000089.1, forward strand.
GGCCGAGGCTGCCGAGGCCGGGGCCGTCGTGCTCCTGAACCCGGACCCCGGAGAAGGTCCCATCACGTCCCTGCGCATCGCGCTCGCGGCGCTCGACGGCTCGGTCGCGGGCGTCGCCTACCTCCCGGTCGACCATCCGTTGGTGCGCCCGGATACCGTCCGCGCGCTGCTCCACTCGGCACGGTCCGGCGGCGCGCCGCTGACAGTCCCCATGCACGGCTCGAAGCGAGGGCACCCGCCGGTCTTCGATAAGGCCCTGTTCCTGGAGCTGCTCGACCCGGCGCTCGAAGGTGGCGCGAAGACCGTCGTCCACCGCCACCTAGACGGGGCCGAACTGGTACCGGTCGACGACGAAGGAGTCGTGGTGGACATCGACACCCCGGCCGCCTACGAGGCCGTGCTCGCTTCGGGCCCGAGCCAGTCGGGTGGCGACGCATGACGCTGAGCGCGGCAGACGTCGCCGAGTTGCTCCTCGGGACCACCGAGGCCGGAGGCAGTGCCGCCGCGGTCGTGGTCGTCGGCGGCGCGCGGGAGGGGCTGCCCGGCCGGCGGATGGCGCTGACCGTACCTCCGGGCGCCGCATCTCCGCAGGCCCACGGTGGGCTGGGGAGCGACTCCCTGGACGCGGCGGCGACCGCCGAGATGATGGAGGCGCTCTCCGACGTGCGTTCCCACGACGGCCTCCGTCAGATCGAAGTCGACGGCGAGCAGATGGAGCTGTACCTGGAGGTGCGGTGGCCCGTGCAGGAGCTGGTGGTCGTCGGGGCCGGACACGTCGCCCAGCCCATGGCACACGTGGGCGCGCTGCTCGGCTTCAAGGTCACCGTCATCGACGACCGGCCGGACTTCGCGACGCGTGAGCGCTTCCCCGACGCGGACCGCCTCATCCGGGCGGACTTCTCCGACCCGTTCGCCGACGTGCCGCTCCACGTGCGCTCGCACATCCTGCTCGTGACGAGGGGACACAAGTACGATTACGAGTGTCTCATCCGCGCGTTGAGGATGGATCCGCCCCCCGCCTACATCGGTATGATCGGGAGCCGCCGACGCGTGCGCGCCACGTACGTACAGCTCGTCGAGGAGGGAATCGACCGAGCGCTGATCGACCGGATCCACGCGCCGGTGGGGCTCGATATCGGCTCCGAGACGCCCGAGGAGATCGCCGTCTCCGTGGCCGCAGAGCTCGTGATGTTGCGACGCGGCGGTACCGGTGTACCCCTGAAGGACCGAGAGCGCGTCGCGGAGAGGTTCTTCACCCAGACGGGAGGGCAGTGACAGTGACGCGCGAAGACGACCGCACGCTGAGCGAAGCGCTTGTCGCGGCCAGGGACGCGGGCCGCCAGTGCGTCCTGGCTACCATCGTGTCGACCAAGGGCTCGACGCCCCGTAAGGTCGGGGCCCGCATGCTCGTCGACCCCGATCGCGGACTGGTCGGCACGGTCGGGGGCGGATGCGGCGAGGCCGAGGTGATCGAGTCCGCGCATCGCGTCCTCGAGACCGGGGTCCCCGAACGGGTGCGTGTCGACCTCACAGACGATCTGCTCTCCTGGAGCCCCGCCGTGTGTGGCGGCATCATGGATATCTTCGTGGAGCCGGTGGCACCCCACGACGGGTCGTGAGCTCGGGCGACCGGGTCCTCATCCACTACCGGCGACTGCCGGATCACGAGCGCGTCTTCGATCAACGCATCGTGCTGGAGCGCAACGACGTCATCATCACCCTGTCGCAGCCACTGGACCTCGCCGAGCCCATGACGCTCGATGGACGAGTCATGCTCGAGCCCAAATCGCTCGCGCTCTGGTTCACCTTCCCCGGGGAGTGGCACGACATCGGCTTGTTTCACCGAGCCGACGGCGCGTTCACCGGCATGTACGCGAACATCCTCACCCCGCCCGAGATCGAGGGGAGCGTGTGGCGCACGACCGACCTCTTCCTCGACGTGTGGTGGCCAGAAGGGGACGAGGCTCAGATCCTCGACGAGGACGAGCTGGATGAGGCGCTGGCCCGCGGACACATCGACCGGGTGACGGCCGCGAGGGCGCGGGCCGAAGCAGAGAGGCTGCTGGGTCTCGCTCGTGACGGCGCCTGGCCCCCGGAGGTCGTGTCCGAGTGGACGCTGGTGCGGGCCGTCGGGGAGTTGGACGGCTGACCGAACCGGCTCCGGGTCAGCTCCGCGAGACGATGTAGGCCGCCGACAGGCGCTCGACGTCGACGTGCAGTCGCTTGAGCACCTCGGGGTCCTCGCGCAGGCAGTCGATGAGTCGGTCATAGCCGGCGAGCGAAGCCGCCGGTACGTGGACCTCTTCGTCGTGGAAGCCCCCGCCATCGGCCAGCACGAGGCGGACCGTCACCATGCCTTTGGTCATGAGAGGCGCTTCGGGCCGCGACTACTCGGCGCCGGACTCCTCGAGGAGACCGTTCACGTGATCGACGATCGTCTGCAGGTCGGTCTGCACGTAGCTGACCGTGCCGCCGTGCTCGATCAGGATCCACGGGGTTCCACCCACGCCCATGACCTCGCCCAACTGCATGTTGGCCGTGACGAGCTCGGCGTGGCGGTCGCTCATGAGGCACGCCTCGAAGGCGTCGTCGTCCATTTGGAGCGTCCTCGAGTACTCGACGAACAGCCCCGCCGGATTCGTGAGGGCCGCCCACCGCGACTGCGTGCGGAAGAGATTGTCGTGGTACTCCCAGTAACGGCCCTGGTCGTCCGCGCAGCGGGACGCGCGCGCGGCGAGGAAGGCGTTCGGGTGCCCGCTGGTGATGGGGAAGTCGTAGTAGACGAACTTCGCCTTGCCGGTCTCGACCAGGGACAGCTCCATGCCCGGCTTGATCTGCTGATTGAACGCCATGCAGCCCGGGCACTGATAGTCACCGAACTCGATGATCGTCACCGGGGCGTTTTCATCGCCCTTGGTCACGCCCTGAGCCATCTGAGCGAGTCGCGGCAGGTCTTCCTGGAGGCCGGGAATCGGCACGGGCTGTGTGGCCGCATCGCCAGCACCCCGCCCGACGGAGTAACCCACGACGCCGACGCCGATGACCGCGACGGCTCCGAGGATCATGTAGAGCTTGTTCATGCCGGAGCGGCCCTTACCCTGGGCCTCTCTGCGACGCTCGCTTCTCGTGGACACGTTCTACCCCCGTTTAGGCCTGCTTTCCTCACATGCTCCCTACCGCGGAACCCTGAAGATGCCGGGCGGTCCGGAGCCGATCAAGCGCTCGCCCGCCGCGTCCGCTAGGCGGTGAGCAGCGTAAGTACGTCGTCGGTGGCCGAAAGGTCCTCCAACACGTGGTCCGCGCCGGCCTCGACGAGCTGCTCGGCCGCGTAGGTCCCGGTGGCGACCGCGAGCGTCCGAATCCCACCCGCGCGACCGCACGCCACATCCCTCGGCGTATCACCGACGATCACCGCGTCGGCGGCCTCGATGACCACACTCCAATGCATGCGGGCCCGCTCCAGTGCGAACGCGGGGAGCTCGTCCCGCTCCTCGTGGTCCGAGCCGAAGCCGCCGATCGCGAAGCGGTCCCAGAGCCCGGCGGACCCCAGCTTGAGCTCCGCGCCGCGGACGATGTTCCCGGTCAGCAGCCCGAGGCCGACCCCGTCGACTGAGGCGAGCGCGTCGAGCAGCTCGTGTACGCCTGGGAGCACACGCATCGGAAGATCGACCAACCGCTCCTCGAGATGCCCGGCATAGAGCTCCCAGAGCTGCGGAAGTCCCGCGTCGATCCGGCTGTCGTCGAAGCCCGCGGTCTGGAGGAGCTCGCGCGCGATCTGCGGATCGGTCTTACCGGCGAAGCTGACCGCGGTGACGTCGCCCACCGTGCCGTACGTCTCGAGCATCGCGGCCTCGAACGCCGGCTTCGCGGCACGTCCCGACGCGAGCGTGCCGTCGATGTCGAACAGGATCAGGCGGCGCACGACGATACCGCGCCTCAGATGAGGTCGGCC
>JAHEKM010000090.1 GCA_024638325.1 Gemmatimonadota bacterium
CCTCTGGATCACCGTCGTTGCTCGTCGGCTCAAACCCGCTTGGCGCTCTCTTCGAGAGCGCGCGGGGTTCGCCTCCCGCCGAGAAACGAAAAAGGCCCGGGGCCTGTGGCCCCGGGCTCGAAGTGGAGGCGGCGGGAGTCGAACCCGCGTCCGCATTTGGGTCCTGCAGAGTCTCTACGTGCGTAGATCGCTATTGAGTCTCATCGCGGACGGCCAGCGATCGGCCGAGCCCGCGACCAGTCACCTGGTGTCTCGATCTCCGACGCGGTGACGACGCCTGAGCTCCAGCCCGAATTATCGTCGCTTCAGTGGACCGCCTCGGGCGGGCAATCCATGAAACGGACCGGTAAGAAGCTTACGCGGCCAGCGCCAGGTTGTTGTTGGCAGCTAGAAAGTTTCCCGAGGATTTGCGAGGATCGAGAAGCCTCGGCACGCTACTCCACGTTCACCAGACACGTCGAAACCGTGACGCCCCCTGTGTTCGTGTATTCATAGTACACGACGCACCCGGGACCGGTCCACTGCCGTGGGAGCCGACCTGCCGGCTACGCGCCGATTCGTGCGTACGAGCTTGTCTCTGACGTTCCTCGAGAAGCTCGCGGTGAGTGACCGTTTGAGCTCGGGGTCCGCGTCGGCCGCTTGTCGCAGGACACGACCGTCGACCATCCAGTACCGCGAGGGACGGGTGAGGACGGCGGTCGCCGTGGCGGGTTCCTGGTGCATGACGGTCAGCTCACCGATGAAGGTCCCGGGAGCACACGTCGCGACATCGACTCCCGACATGCGAATCGTGACCTCTCCGGTGGCCAGATAGACGAGGTGCTGGACTCGGTCGCCCTCGCGCGTCAGGACCACTCCGGGATCCCCGGACACCCACAGTCCCAGATCCAGCAGCCTACGGCGGCGCGCCCGCTGTAGATCGGGAAAGGCCTGGTTCACGAATGCGGCCTCCTCGGGCGTGAACGTGGCGCGGCGGTCCTCCCAACGCATCAGCACGAGCTGCCCAACGTTGACGGTCAGCAAGGCGCCTTCCCAGAAGACGCCCACGGGATCGCCGAGCCAAACCGCGTCGTAGGCGATTCCGACCAGCGCGGACAGAATGGCGAAGAAGCGCAGCGTGTGGATGCGGCGCATCAACATCGACAGCACGAGCAGGAAGTACGACAGGTGTCCCACCCAAGCTCCGAATGAGAACACCGACTCGAGCGTCAGTTCCACCTCGTCGCACCCCTGTGGCTATGCGGACCTCCGATAACGTCTTGGAAATGACGCTACCGAGTGTCCGCTGCCAAGGTGTGTCGGGGGATGTCTCTACTCGGGAGGGCGTCTCAGCAGTACGAGCCCATGCCAGTTGCGGAGCACCTGCGCCGCCACACTTCCGACAAGAGTCGGGCGCACGCCGGTCATTCCATGGGTCGTCATCGCGATCAGGTCCGCCCCCGCCTCCTCGGCGATGCCGAGAATGCCTTTGCCGGGGTCTGACGCCATGACCACCTGGATATCCACCTTCGCGCCGTCGGCGCCCAGCCTGTCGCGGATCGGACCGATGTGCTCGTTGGCTCGAGCCTGCACGGCCGCCAGCGGCGACCACCCCGCTTTGCCCACTCCTTTGCTCTCGGCCACGTGAACCACGGTGTACTTCGTTACTCCTGTGGCCTTCCCCAAGCTCTCGAGGGGGTCGAGGATGCTCTGCGCGAACTGAGATCGGTCCAGCGCCACCACGACGCGCCCGATCGAGTCCGGCACTGTCGCCGCGCCATCGGGGCCCGGGTGCAGCAGAAGCATGGGCGCGACGCCGCTCGTGACCAGGCCTTCGGCGACCGAGCCGAGGCGCAACCGCTCGAGTCCGCTGCGGCCATGCGTCGCCATCACGACCAGGTCGGCATCGACGGATGTCGCATGCTTCTCGATGGCTTCGACCACCTTGCCTTTCAGGACGGCGTGATCGGCGGTGACGCCTTTGCCCTTCAGACCTTCTACGATGCCCGAAAGGTACTCCTCCTTGCCGCCGTCGCCGTCGTCTACCGAGACGACATGGAGAGGGGCGCCCGAGGAGCGTCCCACCATCTCCGCAAGCGGCAGGGCTTGCTCGCTGAATGAGGAGCCATCCAGGGGTACCAAGACCGAGCGGAACATGCCGGACCTCCTTGGAGCCGCGTTGCGTAACGGGTGAGGCACTGCGCCCTGCGACGGAGTCGTGGAGCTGTCGCGCCAACACCTTGACGAACGATCCCCAACAACGTGCTCCACGACTGTCGGGAGATCGCTGACGATTCTGTCGGAGAATCCCTCGACCCGTCTGCCCTACGGCCACACGATAGTCACAGAGCCGCCTCGCTGCAGCCGTTTCTCAGACGAGAGACGGCTCCAACGAAGCTCGGTACCCCTCCAGCAGCCGCTCGACGTCCTCGAGCGTGACCGCCTGGAAGAGCTCCGTCCTGAGTCGTCGGCCGTCGGGCAGGCCTTTCGTATACCATCCCAAGTGCTTCCGGAAGTCGATGATCGCCCGCTCCGGGTTACGCTCGAACTCGATCGCGTTTCGCGCGTGCTCGAGGCAGATCTCGAAGCGTTCGTCCACGTCTGGATCCGGCGGAATCGGAAGACCGTCCAGGGCGGCCCGCGCCTGCGAGAAGATCCACGGGTCTCCGTGGGATCCGCGGGCGATCATGACGCCAGCGCAGCCGGTCTCGTCCCTCATCCGCCGCGCATCGTCGCCGGTCACGATGTCCCCGTTCCCGATGACGGGCACCTCGAGCGCCTCGACCAACGCCCTGATTTCCGACCAGCGCGCCTCTCCCCCGTACATGTCGGCACGGGTGCGAGGGTGGAGGCAAACGGCCTGCGCCCCTGCATCCTGGCATCGTAGCCCGATACGGACGGGGTCTCGATTGCTCGCGTCGAATCCGCTCCGGATCTTGGCGGTCGTGGGTAGGTCCGTCGCGTCATCGACCGCGCGAATGATGCGCTCGACCAGGTCGAGGTCACGCAGGCAGCCGGATCCGCCATTCCTCTTCACGACTTTCTTCACCGGACACCCGAAGTTGATGTCCACGAAGTCCGGCGCGTACGTCTCGGCGACGAAGGCCGCCGCGTCCGCCATGACGGCGGGCTTCGCACCGAAGATCTGGATGCCGATGGGGCGCTCGGCCTCGTCGAAGCGGAGGTAGTCGCGGGACCTCGGCGTGCCCATGACGATGCCGGCTGCGCTCACGAACTCGCTCACGACGACGTCCGCTCCGAAACGTCGGCAGAGACGACGGAACGGAGACTCGCTCACCCCCGCCTGGGGGGCGAGATAGAGCGGCGTGAAGTCGCTCTTGAGCAGCTGCAAGACGTCCATGGGCATTCCCGAAGCTACAGTCCAGGATTGGGCCGGAGAAGCGCGCCGGGGATCGACTCGCCGCTTCCGACGCGGTATTCTCGATGCCCCGACCCACACCGATCTCCCCGAACCAACGAACGCATATGCGGCTGCGAGAGCTCTTCACGGCGGAGGTTGTGAAGCTCGACCTGGAATCGGACACCAAGGACGGCGTCCTCGGCGAGCTCGCTGGGCTTCTCGGGCTGGACGACAAGTCCGAGGCGACGCTCATCAAGACGCTCAAGCGCCGCGAGAACCTCGGCTCGACGGGCATCGGTAAGGGCATCGCCATTCCGCACTGCCGGTCGCTGGTCGTGAGCCGCCTCCGGCTCGCCTACGGGCGCAGGGCGGCGGGCATGGACTTCAACTCCATCGACGGGGCCCCCGTTCACAACTTCTTCCTGATCGTCGCTCCGCCGCTCGAGGTGTCCAATCAGTACTTACCGGTCCTCGGGAAGATCGCGCAGTTCGCGAAGGACCCGGATGTGCCGAGGGAGCTACTCGAGCTGACCGATGCGCAGGGATTCCTGGATCTGCTCGACCGGAAGGCGCCCTAGCCTCGCAGGGCGGATACGCCCGGAAGGTCCCGACCCGACCGCCCTACTTCTGGACGATCATCTTCTTCATCCCGCTCTGGCCATTCACGGTGAGTTGGAGCATGTAGATCCCGGAGGCCACCTGCCGTCCGGATTGATCCGTGCCGTCCCAGAACGCTTCGTGGCGTCCGGACCGGGTGTACTCCAACGACCGCACCTCGACGTTCCCCGCGGGATGCGCGAGGGCGACGGGATGCGCCACCAGCTGCGAGAGCAGGTTGAAGATGCGGATGGTTACAACGACCGGCGCTCCGCTTGCAAAGACCTCATCGGTCAATGAGAAGCGGATCGTGGTCTCGGGGTTGAACGGGTTCGGATAGTTGCCTTCGAGCTCGAACCCGACCCCCGGCCGCGAGGGCGAAGTATCCTGTGCGGAGGCTGACTGCGCGCCGGCCAGCAAGCAAGAAAGGAAGGCGGCGGCGCAGAAGATGCGCCTGAAGAGCACCTGCACACCACACTTTGTTCGGTAGCCTAGGGTCAATCGCGCTCCACGTGTGGGGGCATTGGCACGCATGCCTTGAATGATTGTATGCCGGGAGGAACGAACCGGTCAAGCCACCATCACGTCCGGCCCTACCGATCGGCCCCTCTACTCCCTTTTAGGTACCGCAGGTCCGCGTTTTCGTTGCCCAGCCCTACCGAGGGGACGAGCAATCAGGCGCCCGAAGGGACGTCCCGCCCCGCGTCTCGCCGAATCGTGACGCCCCGACCGTCCAGGTGGTTGAGCAGTGGAATCAGCCATTTGCGGCTTACGGGGAGCGCCTCCCTGAAGTCGGCAGGCCCGAGGGCACTTCGGCCTGCGAGCTGCTCCGAGACCCGCGTCGCGGCGGCCTCCAGCTCGGTGTGCAGTACGAAGTACCCGTCCGCCACCTGGCGCACCACCTCGGACTCTTCCAACCGCCGCAGCAGCGACCGGAGGTCGCCTCTCGTCCTCAGCTCCTCCGGCAGCTCGTCGACGAACGGAGGCGCCAGTCCCCCGTCCCGCAGGAGCGCTAGCAGCCGTTCCGAGGCCTCGGCCTGGTCTCCGGAGAGCTCCGGACTATGACCGGGACGACGGACGTCCCCCTCGACGGCCTCGAGCAGGCCTGCCTCGATGAGCCGCTCGAGCACGGCGTCCGCGAGCTGGCTCGCAGCCCACCGGGGAAGCGCGGCACGGATCTCCGCCCTCGGCACGCCGGCACGCAGGGAGTCGGCCGCGTGGCCGCGGTCGACTGCCTCGAGGACCAGGGTCTCGGCTTCGGCCCTCACTCGTGACCCATAGAGCATCCCAGCCGCCTCGAATCCGGCGAAGCCCCCGTCCTCCTGCTGCACGGCCTCGAGACGCGACCGAGGCCAGCCGGTGTGAATCGGCAGCGCCTCCTCGGATATGCCCCGCCACTCGGCGAGATCGACCGCGGCACGCGCCGCCTCGGCTGGGCTTCCCTCGACGATCGCGCCGAGTCGCTCAGCCAGGGCGCGGTCCGCACGTCGCCGCTTGGGGGGCGCCACCTCAGCGACCACACCTCCCCCGATGGTGGTGACCGGGGAGTAGGCCCGGATCACGAAGCGATCCCGCGCCCGCGCGGCGAGGGGCTCTTCCAACCTGAGCTGCACCCAACCGACGTCCCCCGGACCGAGGGACGCCGCGTCCAGGAGCGCGCACCGGGCCCTCACCTCGGCCGTGCCGTGATGGACGTGCACCCTCTGGTTGTGCTCCAACATCCATTCGGTGGCGGCGAGCAGCCGGACCCGCGCGGTCAGCATCAGAGACGGCGTCCAATGCGGGGAGTTCACCAGGGTGGCACCGCGCGCCACGCGGGCCCTGTCCGCACCGTCCCCGGTGAGGGCGACCGCGGTGCGGTCCCCCGCAGCGGCCGTGGACACGTCGCGGCCGTGAACCTGCACACCCCGGACGCGCGCCGGCAGGTCGTGCGGGACGACCCGAAGTTGCTCCCCCGCACGCAGCTCTCCCGACCAGAGCGTGCCGGTCACCACCGTTCCCGTCCCTTGCATCGTGAAGACCCGGTCCAGGGGCAGGCGAAGCAGGTCCTCCGTCCCCTCGCGCTCGATGCGGGTGGCAACCTCTTTGAGGACATCCCTCAGGTCGTCGAGTCCCTCTCCTGTCGTCGCGGACGTATGCACCTGGAGGGCGCCGGCGAACGGCGTGCCTGCGAGCAGTTCCTCGACGTCCGACTCCACCAACGCGAGCCAGTCCTCCTCCACCAGATCGCACTTGGTGAGCGCCACGACGAGCTCTGACACGCCGAGCAGCTCCACGATCGCGAGGTGCTCACGCGTCTGCGGCATGACACCCTCGTCGGCGGCCACGATGAGCAGCACGACGTCCACGCCCGCGGCACCGGCGACCATGGCACGAACGAACGCTTCATGCCCCGGCACGTCGACGACTCCGAAGCGGACTTCGTCCCCGAGATCGAGCTCCGCGAACCCGAGCTCGATGGTGATACCCCGCTCCTTCTCCTCACGCAGGCGGTCGGGGTCGACTCCCGTCAGTGCCTTCACCAGCGCGGACTTGCCGTGATCGATGTGTCCGGCGGTGCCGAGGATCAGGCGCTTCACGATGCCAGAGGCGCTTCCTGCGGGAAGAGGCCCGCCAGGAAGCGAAACGACTTCAGCGGCCTGGAGACCACGTGGTACGCCAGGAAGTCGGTCAGTAGGGTGAGGTGCTGTCGGGCGTGGGAGAGGTCCGGTGGCCGTCGACCCGAGAGCAGCTCTCGTAGCTGGGCACGAGCGCCGGGTCCCATGCGCGGACCTGCGGCACCCTCGGAGCAGCTCGGGCAGCGTACGCCGCCCGCCGCGTAGTCGAAGCGGCCGTAGTCCTGCTCGCCCAGCACCTCGCCGCACTTCACACAGTCATCGATCTGCGGGGCGTAGCCGAAGGCCTCCGTAATGCTCCAGAGCGCCGACAGCACGGCGCCGGCGCGTTCCTCTGCGGCCACCCCCTCGATCTGGTCCAGCGCGCCCACCAGCGCCTCGAATAGCCCCGCGTGCTGTTCCTGCTCCGCGTGGGCCAGGACCAGTTCGGCCGCTGCGGAGGCACCCGTGAAGCGCAGCACATCACGCCCCAGCCCTTCGCGCAGGCGCGTGCACTCGAAGTCCTTCATGGTGTGCAGGTCGCGGTTCGCCTTGACGTACGCCGTCAGCTCGCCGGAGGCGAAGGTGGCGAGCGTGGCGATACCCTTGCCGGTCCGTCCCCGAACCCCCCGCGCGACGACGCTCACCAGCCCCATCTGCTCGGTGTAGAACCGCAGGATGCGACTGGAGTCGCCGTAGTCGTGCCCGCGAAGGAGCACTGCGGCCGTTCGCGTCGCAGCCACGTCAGACCTTCGGCCGAAGGCGGTCCATGAGATCGGCGCGACGTCGCTTGTACTCCTGCCGACGCGCTTCGGAGGGAGACGAGTCCTTCTCGAACTCCTCGTCCAGCTGGGCGATCTGCAGCAGAATCGCTCCGCGGTCGTCGGCGGGGGCGCTGGCCCTTGCCCGCACGGCCCGCCCTGACCCGCGGAGTGCGAGCAAACCCCCTCCGAGCAGAACCAGGGACAACACCACGGCGATCCATTCGACCGGCGGAGGCGGCGTTTCTTCGGCGAGGCCAATCCGCACTTCCGACAGCGCCACCTGCTGGCCCGAGAACCGTCGGTACGTCGAACCGTTGTCCAGCAGAATGCTCTGCGCTTGAGCCAGGCCCTCGACGGCGACCGAAGGGGCCGGCTCACGCACGAGCACGTCCAGCATTTCCACCTCGCCGGGAGTCGGAATCACCACCCCCAGCGAGTCCACGAAATAGCGCAGCACGAGCGACCGGCCACCGGGCGGAAGAGCGGCGCGGAACACGATGTCGCTGCCCTGATGGACGATGGTTTCGGACGAGATGTCCTCCATCGCCGCCACCTCTCGCGCTCCCTCGGGGAGCGGATAGCTCCACACCCAGCCGCCGGGCTGCGGCACGTACGTGAATCCGTCGTCGTTGCGTAGCTCGAAGAGGTCGGTCACCGCCCACTGCGCGCCCGCGGACTCGAAGAAGACCATGCGCGCCTCGAGGGCTACGGGGACACCCGTCGTGGGGGCCATCACCGTGTCGTACGCCTGGATCAGGTACAGCGAGTCGAGTTCGACGGGCCGGGTGATGAAGTTGCCGAAATACATGACGCCGTCGTGCTGCACCGAGGCGAAGTACATCTCGTCCGGAGTGCCGGAGGGCATGGCGGGAAGCCGAATCATGAACGATCCGTCGGGGGCCACAGCCACCGAGTCGATCTCCCCTTGCTCGACCGAATCCACGTGGTGGAGCACGACCGTGCCCGTACTCAGGGCGGTGTCGCCGAGCAGGACGCGACCCACCAGAACCGGCTCGGCGATGGCCTGGGCCCCGCCCGGCGAGGGCGCCGCGAGCGAGAGTAAGAGGAGCGTGAGGAGCCGCGCTCCGTGCCCGCCCATCGCCGACGTCGACCTCACGATCGACTCAGGGGGTGAACCGCCCGAAGTCCTCGGGATTGAGCCGCCGCAGGTGCTCCTTGAGCTCCTCGGGGCCCATCGACTGCTGTTCGGCCTCGACTTCCTGCGAGCCGAACGTGAGCTCCGCGGCCGACTCGTCTTCGGCCACCTCGATGGTGGCCTCTTCCAGGAGGTCCTCCTGGGCGAAGATCCGGGCTTCGACTCGAAGCGCGACCGCGATGGAGTCCGACGGCCGCGCGTCCAGTGAGAAGACCTCTCCGTTGCGGTGCACGATCAACTCGGCGTAGTAGCAACTCGACTCGAGCTTCGTGATGATCACCTTCTGGACCGAACCGCCCAGTCCGCTGAGGAGCGAACAGAGAAGGTCATGGGTGAGCGGACGAGAAAACTCCATGTCCGCCAGTTGCATGGCGATGGCGCTGGCCTCGCTGGGCCCGATCCAGATCGGGAGCACACGCTCACCCTCGAGCTCCTGCAGGATCACCACAGGCGTGTTCGTCGATCGGTCGAGAGCCAAGCTCTGGACCCGGACCTCTACCAACACCGTGCCACGACCTCCGGCCTGTGGGAACGCCGACGGGCGATCCCGTCGGATGTGACCACAGTACTCCGCAAGACGCGCTGGGTTCTATCCCGGGGCCGTCACCGATCGGTCTGTGTCAGCCCGATACGGCGCTGCGCAGATCGCCTACCCGGTCCGTCTGCTCCCAGGTGAAGAAGGCGACGGGCTCGCTACCGCCCGCATGCGGCACCCGCGTCTCGGGCGTGCGCCCGAAGTGCCCGTACGCGGCCGTCGGCGTATAGATCGGGTTACGGAGGCCCAGGGTCTCGATGATGACCGACGGCCTGAAATCGAACACCTCCCGAACGGCGTCGCCCAATTCCACGTCGGGCACCTCTCCCGTTCCGAACGTGTCGACGTACACCGACACCGGCTCGACCACGCCGATCGCATAGGCCAGCTGGATCTCGCAGCGGCGGGCGAGTCCGGCAGCCACCACGTTCTTGGCGGCCCAGCGAGCTGCATACGCAGCCGACCGGTCGACCTTCGTCGGGTCCTTCCCTGAAAAGGCCCCACCGCCGTGTCGACCCACGCCACCGTAGGTATCGACGATGATCTTCCGACCTGTGAGCCCCGCGTCGCCGTGCGGGCCACCGATGACGAAGCGGCCGGTCGGGTTGATGTGCAGGATGCAACTGTCCTCGTCGTACAGATCGGCCGGAAGCGCGGGCTTGATGATCTTCTGCTTCACGCCTTCAAGCAGGTCCACGTCGCGCACGTCGGGATCGTGTTGCGTGCTCACGACCACGGTGTGAACGCGCACCGGCTTGTCTCCGTCGAACTCCACCGTGACCTGCGCCTTGCCGTCGGGGCGAAGCCAGGGCACCTCACCGCTCTTGCGCACCTGCGCGAGCCGCTGGGTGATGGCGTGCGCGAAATGAATCGTGGCCGGCATCAGCTCGGGCGTCTCGTCCGAGGCGTACCCGAACATCATCCCCTGATCCCCCGCCCCTCCGGTATCCACCCCCATGGCAATGTCGGGCGACTGCTGGTCCAAGTTGGTCAGCACCGCGCACGTCATGGCGTCGATGCCGAGCGCCGCGTTCGTGTACCCGATGCGCTGAAGCGTGCCACGCACGATGTCCGGAAGGTGCACGTAGCACTCGGTCGAGACCTCACCAGCGACGAGCGCCAGTCCGGTCGTGACCAGGGTCTCGCACGCGACGCGCGAACGCGGGTCGCCCGCGAGGAGGTGGTCGAGGACGGCATCCGAGATCTGGTCGGCGATCTTGTCCGGATGACCCTCGGTGACGGACTCGGACGTGAAGAGCGTGGTACGCAAAGCGGCTGCCTCGCTGGTGTAGAAAGCGCGCGGATCGGCGCGCGAAGCCTATGTGATCACTCCGGGAGCGACAAGCTCCAACGTCCCGAGAAGACCTTCAGATCGATGGAGTCGCCGATGCCCTCCACAAGGCACTGCTGTACGTCACGGCTCGTGGCCGCGGCGAGCGCCTTGCGGGCGGCCTTGCGGGCATCCTCGATGCGGACCTCGCGCAGCATCTTCTTGATCTCCGGGAGGGACGGCCATCCCATGGAAAGGACGGTGATGTCCAGCCCCAAGAGCAGAAAAGCGGCGAGCGGATTGGAGGCCATTTCCCCGCACACGCTCACCTCGATGCCGGCCGCACGTCCGACGCGGGCGATCTGATGGAGTTGGCGCACGACCGCCGGATGGAACGGGTTGTAGAGCTTGGCGAGCCGAGTGTTGGTGCGGTCGACGGCGAGCGTGTACTGAACGAGGTCGTTGGTGCCGATGGAAAAGAAGTCGCAGTATCGCGCGAGCTCCGCGGCGTCCAAAGCAGCCGCCGGCGTCTCGATCATCACACCGAGCTTGAAGCCGCGATTGTACGGGATGCGCTTCTCGTTCAACTCCTTGATCTCGGCCTCGAGGAGCTCCCGGACCTGACGGACTTCGTCCACGTCGTTCACCAGCGGAAGCATCATGCGCACGTCCCCGTGGGCGGTGGCGCGTAGGAGTGCCCTCAGCTGGGTGCGGAACAGCTCCGGCTCGTCGAGACACACGCGAATCGCTCGCCACCCCAGGAACGGGTTCTCCTCCCGTGGCATGTGGAGGAACATCGGGAATTTGTCGCCGCCCAGGTCGAACGTGCGGATGAAGACCGCCCCGTTCGGGAAAGCCTCGGCCACGGCCTTGTAGGCCTCGTACTGCTCCTCTTCGCTCGGCATCGTGTTGCGGCCGACGACGAGGAACTCCGTGCGCATGAGGCCGACGCCCACCGCCCCGTGCGCAACCGCGTGCGGCGCCTCTGCGGGCAGGTCGAGGTTGGCCCGCAGCTCGAAGTACTGACCATCGGCCGTCACGGATTCGAGCGAGGCCACGGCCTCGATCTCCGCTTCCCAAGAAGTGAGCTGGGCCCGCCTGGATGCGAAGCTCTCCACCTCCTGCGGCCCCGGGTCGAGCACCAGACGTCCGATGCGTCCGTCCAGAATGGCCGGCTGACCCTCCTGGGCCCGCTTGGTCGCATCGCCGAGGCCGACGACCGCCGGGATCTCCAGGGACCGCGCCAGAATCGCCCAGTGCGCCGTGCGGGTGCCCTTGTCCGTCGCCACGCCGAGGACCTTCTCGGGATCGAGGTGGACCGTGAGACTCGGCGTGAGGTCCTTGGCCACCACGATCACGCCCTCTTCGAGGTCGTCCAGGTCGGTCGGGTCGTGGTGGCCCAGTAGCCTGTGCAGCACCCGGATGACCATGTCCTCGAGGTCGTTGAGGCGATCCAGGACCATGGGGTGCGACGTGCGATTCCACATCGCCTGGAGCTCCAACATCCGCCACTCGAAAGCCCGCTCGGCCGAGAGCCGGTTCTCCCGGATGTAGCGAAGCGTCCCGTCGACGACCTCGCTGTCGTCGAGCATCAGGATCTGTGGCTCGAAGATGCGCGCTTCGACGGGCCCGAGTCGCGCTTCGGTGGCGCTCTGCAGCTCCGCGAGTCGCTCTTGAGCCCACCGCCTGGCGGCGTGGAAGCGCTCGATCTCGGCCGGCGCCTCCTCTTCCGCGATGGTGACGTGTGGTACGAGGGGCATGCCCCACTCGAGGTGGAAGACCTTGCCGGAGGCGATGCCTTCAGAGGCCGGTGACCCGTCCAGGATGGTCGCCATCAGGCCGAGGGTCGGCTCAAGCCTCGAGCTCCTCGAAGCCGCGGACGACCAGGTCGGAGAGTGCGTCGACGGCGTCCTGGGCGTCGGCACCTTCCGCGCGAAGTGTCAGGCGACTGCCGTGCTCCGCCGCGAGCATGAGCACGCCCATAATGCTCTTGCCGTTCACCGCGAGCCCGTCCTTCTCCACCAGGATCTGGGCAGAGAACCGACCCGCGAGCTTCACGAATTCGGCCGCAGGTCGGGCGTGCATGCCGGCCCGGTTCACGATCTCGACCTCGCGCTCGAAAGCGTCCTGTACACTCATCCGAGGGCTCCAGCGGCTGCGACGAGGGCGATCGCGGCCACCACCGTGGCCGCAGCCGGCCTCCAAGCATGGTGTCCGACCCGTAAACCCGCCAGGAACGCACCCGCGGCCAAGGCGGTCCAGAGGACTCCGGAGGTCGCGAGCCCACCGTCGCCCGCCAGCACGGCTCCGGCGAGGAGTCCGAGGAGAAGCGCGGCCACGCTCTTGAGACGTGCCGTCCAGCCGCTGAGGTTGGCCCGCTCGAGGGAGCGCCCGACCGCACGCCCGTCCCTCAAGCCGACCCGGAAGCCCCACAGGCGCAGCCCGATGTGGCCGAGGTTGTAGACGAGGAGGAACAGCACGGCGGACCCCCACCCCGGGAGGCCGAGCCAGTAGAGCGCGAGCGCCATCACCGACACGCCAGGCAACCACGTGGCCCACACCAGCGCGTCTCCCAGCCCGCCCAACGGTCCACGCACCGCGAGCTTGAAGCGACGCACCGTCTCCGCGTCTGCACCGTCGGCTTCGAGCCTCAGCGCGGCCCCCAGTGCCACACCGGCGAGGTAGGGGTGGGCGTTGAAGTGCTCCAGGTGCCGCTGCACAGCCGCGTCGAGCGCCTGTCCGTCCGCACCGTGGATCCGCTTCAAGCCGGGAAGCATGGCGAAGGCGAAGCCCGATCCCAGCATCGTGTGGTAGTTCCACGACCCCTGGATCAAGAACGACCTGAGGAAGGTCGAAACGACTGCACCGCGCGTCAGCGTGCCGCTCACAGGAACCTCCCCCCGATGACGCCCAGGGCCATCCCGGCCACGAAGAGCACTTTGCGCCGCCGGAATCCCCCGAGATCGCGCAGGAGGATGCCGAGCGAGGCCGCGCCACCGACGAGCACGAGGCCGACCGACGA